>JBDRRI010000183.1:0-2534 GCA_043825815.1 Candidatus Zixiibacteriota bacterium | reverse complement strand
TGTATCCACTTTCATTCCCAAAACAGCAAAAAGTCCATCCTGCCGATTTGCGGTAAAATCAGCGGCGGTTCCGTTAAAATCAACACTGATGATTTTTCTATCATTAACAGCGCCGATGAAGAAACGTTTATTTATGGGGTCGTACGCGATGCCCTCGGGTATAAGTCCCGGTTCTTTCACGACGAATGCAACCTCGCTGTTATTGATGGTTTCTCGATATTTATTTAACGATTGGCAGATATTGGCGAATCTTTCAGTTCCACGCAGAGGCGTAAAATCGGTATCGAGTTCAACGCCGAAATCGATTCCTCTAAGTGCGATTTGTTCGAGCATATCGAGGGCCTGTTCGTTTTGACCGGTCAAGGAATATCCACAGGCCAGATTATACATAATGGCGGGACTATTGGGTCTAATCTTGCGGGCTTCGAGCATATTCTCAAGAAAGGCGTTGTAATCACCTTTGTGGTACGCATCGGTCGCCTGTCTATTATAATAATTCAGGTCTTTAATGGAATCTGTCTGAGCCGATAAACTGCCGAACAAAAATAAGATAATGATGATTGTCAGATTACGGAATATTGTCATTTGGGATCTCCCCCATTTTAAGCTCTATTCGCCAACATTTTCTAAGTTATGTTACCCAAGATAGCGTAATCTTACAATCTTTAAAGCCGTTAATAGTATGCTTCATCACCTCGCTCCAAATAGGCAGGATATTCTTCGCCTTGCTCCCTTCCTTCGTTACTTCATCCTTCAGTATCTACGTCAG
Source organism: Candidatus Zixiibacteriota bacterium (assembly GCA_043825815.1). Taxonomy (GTDB): domain Bacteria; phylum Zixibacteria; class MSB-5A5; order GN15; family PGXB01; genus JBDRRI01. The sequence continues at coordinate 1,765 of JBDRRI010000183.1, read as the reverse complement.
GGTTTAAGAACGCGTAAGTCGTGGAAACTACAACTCGTTCTAAAAGCGTAGAGGCAGGGATTCGAACCCTGGGAACCCGCGAAGGTTCAACGGTTTTCGAGACCGCCCCGATCGACCACTCTGGCACCTCTCCGATCTTACTGATAGAATCGATTACCAATATCCGGCAACCGATAATGTTAAGCGTCCAATTTATACAAAATGAGCCAAATGTAAAGCCTATTTTAATCTTTCTTTAAATCTTCCCTGCGTCATTAATTCTTCCTGATGGGCGACAATTTTCTTTAGAAAACCGGGACGGGGACGGACCAGTTGAAAGGCGATAATCGAAATGAATACAAAAAATATCATCTGTTTGAAATCATTCTCGATTAGAAAATAGACCAGGCCATAGATAGAAATGGAGGTGGTCAGGGCGAAACAGACGATGGAATTGGTGAAGATGCCGTTTTTGAGGTCATCATCGAAAGTCTCCCGGGAGTAAATCATCGGCTGAAAGAAAAGTTTCTGCTTGAAATAAAAGGCAACGCCGCCATCCATGGCCGAGACACCGACAAAAATCCAGAAGATGAGCGACAGGGTCCCATCGGTTGCTTTTGACTCCAGACTCTGGTTGTTCAGATAGTAGCCTATCAGGATAATCACAACCGGGATGAACATATTCATCAGGAGTCCGAGATAGAGCGGTTTAATTAACAGCGAATTGATATTAGGATCGTATTCTTTCATATTCATCTCCTTAAAAGCGACCTCTTTTATTCATAAATTTTCCCCTGCTCACCAAGACCTTTTTGTTGTTCATACATTTCCAAAATAAGCTGCCGATTCGGGAAATGCAATATCATAAGACTCATCGAGACAAGGGCATATATAATCAAATATAAATATGCACCACCCATTAAAAATGAAACCAGACCATAGATGGAAATCGATTCAAAAAAGGCGAGATAGATAATTATTGGACTGATAATATTCTTCCTGAAGTCTTCATCGAATGTATCTTTGGATAAAATGATTGGGAATCTTCTCATAAACAGCCGTCGATATATTATCCCTCCAAGGGCGGCGGCGAATGAGATAACAGGGAATATCATTTGTATCGTTTCATTTCCCCCGTTTTCAACAGGAGATGATCCTCTGGATACCAGATAGGCCATATATAAATAGAATATTGGCGCGATTAAGAATGCAAAATACAAAATGTAAACTTTGATCGGAACTTTAAATTCCGGATCATATTCCGGGTTCATATTCATTTATTCCCTCCTTTTTCGGATATCCCGGAAAAATCGTTGCATCAGTTCGGCGGTTTCATATTCCATTATTCCCGGTATAATTTCGATTCGATGATTGAGCCGTGGATCGGTCGGGATTTCGAAGATCGAGCCGCAGGCTCCGAATTTCGGATCGCGGGCGCCGAAGACAATTGTTTCGATTCGGGAAAGGACGGCGGCCCCGGCGCACATGGTGCACGGTTCGATAGTACTGTAGAGGGTGCAATTTTCGAGCCGCCAGTCGCCGATTATTTCGGCGGCAGAGGTTATGGCAATCATCTCGGCGTGGGCGGTGGCATCTTTAAGGGTGATCGTTTGATTGTGCCCCCGGCCGATAATTTTATTGCGGTGGACGACAACGGCGCCGATGGGGACCTCTTCGCATTCATAGGCTTTTTCGGCCTCGCGAAGGGCCATATCCATAAAGTAGTTATGATCTATATTATTCATAGCGGGAATATTAGTGATTGAGGGGTGGTTGGCAAGGATTT
>JBDRRI010000182.1:0-2211 GCA_043825815.1 Candidatus Zixiibacteriota bacterium | reverse complement strand
GTCCGACAGTGGATTGAGCATTATATGTCAATCTCGGCCTGCCCGACTTGCAAAGGATCACGCCTTAAACCGGAGGCGCTCTCTGTCATTATTAATCGTGAAACGATTGATTCAATTACCGAAATGTCTGTTAAAAAAGCTCGGAAATTTTTCGAAACTTTAAAATTGAATAAAAGAGAAGCACTCATTGCCAAACAGGTTCTGAAAGAAATAAGGGAGAGGCTCGGTTTTCTCGATGATGTCGGTCTGAATTATTTGACTCTTTCACGAGCGGCTTCAACCTTATCGGGCGGCGAATCCCAGCGTATCCGGTTGGCTACACAAATCGGTTCCCGTCTCGTTGGCGTCATGTACATTCTCGATGAACCGTCCATCGGCCTGCATCAGCGCGATAATCAGAAACTGCTTAAAATGCTGACCGAACTTCGTGATCTGGGCAATACCGTCATCGTCGTTGAGCATGACCGGGAAACGATGGAATCGGCCGATTATCTGATTGATCTCGGTCCGGGAGCAGGCAAAGCGGGCGGCAAAATCGTTGCCGAAGGTACCCCGCTTCAGGTGAAGAAGAATAAGGATTCTCTGACAGCCGCCTATCTATCACATAAAAAGTGCATTCCCATTCCGAAAGAGCGCCGCAAGCCGAACGGCAAATTTATTCGCTTGACCGGTGCCACCGGAAATAATCTGAAAAACGTGGATGTTAATATACCTCTGGGCGTCTTTTCGGTTGTAACTGGTGTTTCCGGTTCCGGTAAATCGACTCTGATTAATGAAACACTGTATCGTATTTTGGCTCGGAAATTTTATCGCTCCCGCAAAATCCCGCACGATTATAAGTCAATCGAAGGATTGGAGCATATCGATAAGGTGGTCGATATCGATCAATCGCCGATTGGCCGGACGCCTCGTTCCAACCCGGCCACTTATACCGGCGTCTTCACATTTATTCGCGATCTTTTCGCCCAGCTGACCGAATCGAAAATGCGTGGCTATCGTCCCGGACGTTTTTCGTTCAATGTCAAGGGTGGACGATGCGAAGCCTGCCAGGGTGACGGTATAATTAAAATCGAAATGCATTTTCTTCCCGATGTCTATGTCCCCTGCGAGGTATGCAAAGGCAAACGATTTAATCGCGAAACTCTTGAAGTGACCTACAAAGGGAAGAATATTGCTGATATTCTCGATCTGACCGTTGATGAGGCTGTGGACTTTTTTGAAAATATCCCGCGTATTAAAAGAAAGATGATTACTCTCAATAAAGTCGGTTTGGGATATATTCATTTGGGACAACAAGCCACAACCCTGTCCGGGGGAGAAGCCCAGCGTATTAAACTTTCCGCCGAACTATCCAAGACCGCCACCGGTTCAACCCTGTATATCCTCGATGAGCCGACGACCGGCTTGCATTTCGAAGATATCCGCCTGCTCCTGGGGGTTCTCTCCGAATTGGTGGATCGGGGCAACTCGGTTCTGGTGATAGAGCATAATATGGATGTCATCAAAACGGCCGATTACATTATTGATATCGGTCCCGATGGTGGGGATGATGGGGGACGGATATTGGCCGAAGGTACGCCCGAAATCGTGGCTACGATAGCCGAATCGTACACCGGCAATTTTCTAAAAAAAGAGTTTGCTTGATTAATGCGGTAATCGACCGCCGATATTAGTACATTTTACCTCAAATTATTTTTCATTATTTTTCATTTTTTTATTGCACTAATGTTTTAACTTTCGCTTCTTGAAGCCGATAATGATTTTAGAGGTATTAAACCGATTGTATGATGCATGGTGAAAGGTTTATTGTTGGTTGCACGAAATATGAATATGAAATCTATGTTTGGTGCAAAGAGCATTAAAATGAAGTCTAAAACCAACCGATAATCCGAAACCTAATGAAAGGAGCGGAAAATGGCTGTAAAGAAAAAAGCCAAACCGAAAACCCAAACGAAGGCTAAACCGAAAGCCAAGAAAGTCACCAAGAAAGCTGCCAAGCCGATCGGTAATGCCTGGAAAGCCGCAGAAATCCAGAAACTGCGCGCCGGATACAAAACCAAGCCGGCCTCACAGCTCGCTAAAGAACTAAATCGTTCCTTAGCTTCTGTACGCGGCAAGATCAGCGCCCTCGGACTGACCAAGGGCCCGGTCAAAAAGAAAGCTACCAAGAAGGCGGCTCCCAAAAAGAAAGCCGTCGCCAAGAAGAAAGCG
>JBDRRI010000181.1:0-2660 GCA_043825815.1 Candidatus Zixiibacteriota bacterium | reverse complement strand
GTCGATGATGATCGTTCGACCCTGGCGATCATTAAGAATTTCCTTGAAAACCTTGGCTATCATAATGTCGGGGTTGTCTCAACCGGAGAGGAAGCGATAAATACGGCGAATGAATATATTCCCGACCTGGTTATAATGGATATAAATTTGCGTGGTGATATGGATGGAATCGCGGTTGCACAAAATATATATAATTCCATTCAGTCTCCGACCATTTTTCTCACCGCAACCGTCAGCGAGGAAGTATATCAAAGGGCGATGATGACACGTCCTTTCGGGTTTTTGCGAAAGCCTTTTGACGCCATAGAACTGAGAGCCGCCATCGCAACGGCACTCTACCAGAGTAAAATCGAAAAGCAATTAAAAATTAGTGAAACCCGATTCCGACAATTATCGGATGCAACGTTCGAGTCAGTATTGATCCTCAGGAAAGATATAATTACCGAGACGAACAATTCTGTATTAGAAATGTTCGGATATCAGCCGCATGAGTTAGTCGGGAAAAGGGCAACCGATCTGTTTGATTCGGAATCAATCAATACCATAAATGAAATAATGGATAATATAATTGATTCGCCGATGGAATTGCAGGCTCTTATGAAAGATGGGTCGACATTCACGGCCGAGGTGAGGACCAAGAAAATCGATTTAATCAATGAAACTCTAACCGTCATTGTGGTTCGGAATATTTCCGAATTCAAAATGACCCAGGATGCGCTAAAAAAATCGAGGGAAGAATATCGGATTATTTTCGAAAACGCCGGGGAGGCGATTTTGATCGCCCAGGATGGAAGATTTAAATTTTTTAACAAAAACATTCCTATTCTAACCGGCTACGATCACGACGAATTGATTGATCATTCTTTTATAGAACTAATTCATCCCGACGACCGAGAGCATGTCTATGGAAATTATAAAAGGCGAATCAACGGAGAAAAAATTGAAGAGGTCTATCGTTTTCGCATTATAAATAAAAAAGGCAAAACGATATGGGTTGAAATAAACGCCATTATGATTCAATGGGAAAACCGTCCGGCCACCTTAAATTTTTTATATGATATTACTAATCGGGTCACCGCCGAGGCCAAACTTGATAGAAATCTAAAGGCAATGGATGCCGCCAATGAAGGCATCGCCATAATCGACCGCAAAAGCAAATTTATATATATGAATCACAGTTACGCTACCATGCACGGATATAAAAGCCGCGAAAATCTATGTCAAAAATCATGGAAAGATCAGATTGAGGAGGGCGAAAGGAATCGGTTTAGCTATGAAATAATGCCTTCATTTTGGAAAAATCGCTACTGGAGCGGAACGACAATCGGATTAAAAACTGATGGTACCCAATTTCCGATTCTCCTGTCGCTCACCGCTATTGAGGAGGGTAGTTTCGTTAGTATTACAAGAGACATATCCGACCTTAAGGAAGCTGAATGTCAACGGCAGGAACTTCAGGAACAATTAATCAAATCGGAGAAAATGGAATCACTCGGACTTCTGGCTGGAGGGGTCGCTCACGATTTGAATAATATTCTCTCGCCTCTGGTTGGATATCCCGATTTAATTCTCCCTGATTTACCCGAAGGCAGTCGAGGCCGGAAACGTCTGGAAAGAATGAGAAAGGCGGCTTTGGAGGCGGTTGGAGTTATTCAGGATTTGTTGACTATGGCGCGGCGAGGAAGATATACAATGGAACCGCTAAATATAAATGGTATTATTGAATCATATCTTGATTCGCCCAGTTATATTGAAAAATCAGAAGAACACCCAGATATTAAATTAAAATTAAAACTCGACAGGAATATCGGAAAATTAAACGGCTCATCAACTCACCTTTCCCAGGTAATCATGAATCTTGTAATCAATGCGTATGACGCTATGCCGGATGGCGGGCAATTGACCATTAAAACTCTGCAAAAAAATATTGAAGAACTCTCCAGTGAATTGGGTGAGATAAAGAAGGGTGAATATATAAGTCTCAGCATTAAAGATACCGGCGTGGGAATTAGTCCCGAAAATAAAAATAAGATTTTCGAACCATATTTCTCTACAAAAAAAATGGGGATATCGGGTTCCGGTCTTGGTTTGGCCGTGGTTTATGGCATAATAAAAGATCACAAGGGATATTTTGACATTATTTCCGAAATCAACAAGGGTACCGAGTTTCTTTTTTATTTCCCGATAACTCAAGAAAAAAAGAAATCTGCAAGCGGCAATGCCGAATTATCGGGAAATGAAAATATTCTGATAGTTGATGATATCAAAGAGCATCGGGATATTGCCGAGCAATTGTTAACAAGTCTAGGCTATGAAACTGATGCGGTTTCCAATGGAAAAGATGCCTTGAGATCTATTGCCAAATCAAAGCCTGATATAATCTTGCTTGATATAAATCTGGAAAATGATTTTGACGGTATCGAAACCTATAAAGAATTGGCAAAAGTTTTTCCCAATCAAAAAGTTCTTTTCATAAGTGGCGATGCTCCAGATGAACGGCTTGCCGAAATACGGAAAAATGGCCAGCCCGAAATTCTCAAAAAGCCGTTCACAAGAAATTCACTGGGCACGGCGATTCGCCAGTGCCTCAGTCCGGTTCAAAAAGTTACCGTCTAATCAAAAAATAACTAATTATTCGCAAAAAATTCTTACTTTTTCAT
>JBDRRI010000180.1:0-2519 GCA_043825815.1 Candidatus Zixiibacteriota bacterium | reverse complement strand
TTTTACTCCAAAATAATTACAACGAAAAAACTAAAATATGAGAAAACAATACCAATTCCCTGTAACTCTATGTGGAATATTTCATTACCGGGATTTTCTGCCAATTTTGCATTATCCGGCCGAATTCCCCATATTACTTTTTTATACTTGAAATTCGGTCCGCTTACCCCCTATTATATAAAAAATCAATACGGGGAAAGGATTTATCATGAAACCGATTCTGATTATTTTAGTTTTGTCATTGCTCCTGCTTTCCTCCTGTGATAAATTCTGCCGATGCACCGAGTCGGGCATTCTTATCCTCTACGCTTTTAACGCCGAGGGTGAACTGTTGGCCAAGGAAATGGATATTCGCGACAGCTCGGTCGTTCTGAATCGGACCGTTTATACCGGCCAGTTAAAAGGCAAAAATATTATCCTGGCTGAATCCGGGGTCGGCATGACCAACGCCGCTATGACCACTCAAAAAATGATTGATTTATTCGAGCCCAAAGCGGTCATCTTCAGCGGTATTGCCGGTGCCATCGATACCTCGGTTCATATCGGCGATATCACTATCTGCGAAAAATGGGCAACCCATGACTATGGTTATATCGGCGCCGATGGTTTCCAGTCGAACGGCATTCGAATCGCGCTCGTGGAACCGGACAGCCTGATTAAGCTGGCCTATTTTGATGCCGATGATTCCCTGCTTAATATCGCCCGGATGATTTTTTTAAGCCCGCTTCCGCTCGACAGTATCGGCGGGCGCCTGCCGAAAATAATCGTCGGCGGCCATGGTGTCACCGGAAATCAATTTATTGATCAGGTCGAAAAACGTCTCTGGCTATCGGATAATTTCGATGCTCTCGTAACCGATATGGAAACCGCCGCGGTCGCGCAGGTCTGCGCCGTGAACCAATTGCCGTTTATTGCCTTTCGCTCCGCCTCGGATCTGGCCGGCGGGTCCGGATCGTCCAGCGCGGAAACAGAAATAGACCAATTCTTCGGCGTGGCCGCCTCGAATTCGGCCCGGGTGGTTATGAAATTTCTTGAATATTAAAGGAGATTTATATGGATGACAAACAGATTACCGTAACCATGCAACAACAGGATGGCATGGAATTTCTCGTTAAATTCGCCGATGGGCAAGAGCTTCTGATGGATGAGCCGGCTCCGATTGGCGAGGATCACGGCCCCAATGCCTCCAGGGTCCTCTCCGCCGCCATCGGCAACTGCCTGACCGCCTCCCTCTTTTTCTGCCTTCAGAAAGCCCGGGTCGAAATGGGCAAGTTTAAAACCGAGATTAAAACCGATATCATTCGCAACGACAAGGGCCGTTTTCGAGTCGGGGGAAGTCATGTCACCATAACTGCCGACGTCAATAGTGAAGCCGCCACGGGCCGGATGCAAAAATGTCTGGAACTGTTCGAGGATTTCTGTGTCGTCACCGCCTCGGTCCGGAAAGGCATCGAAGTCGATGTCAAGGTTGTCGATGGCAACGGTCAGACGCTTTTCGAAAGCAAGGATGAAGTCTGATAATGAATATACTTAAAACAGCTCTCTGCCTGGCGATAATTGGCCTCTTTGGCATTGGTTGTAATTCGGACAAACTTGAATTTCAAACCGGTGATATTCTGTTTCAGTCTCTCAAATCCCCTCAATGCGAGGCCATAAAAATTGCGACCGGCTCCCAATATTCTCATTGCGGCCTGATTAATATTATCGATGGCCGGGTGATGGTTCTGGAGGGACTTCAACCCTGTCGGCTGACCCCGGTCAAAGATTGGATAAATCGGGGCATTGATAAGCATTATGTTGTCAAACGCCTCAAAAATTCCGGAAATATATTTTCCCAAACCGATGAAAAACAGCTATCCGAAATTCGCAATCATTATCTCGGAAAAAACTATGATATCTATTTCGGCTGGTCCGACTCCCTGATTTATTGCTCGGAGCTCGTCTGGAAAGTCTATAAAGAGACCTGGAATATAGAGCTATGCCCTCTTAGGCAATTGAAAGAATTCGATCTTTCGCATCCGGTGGTTCAGGCGATAGTCAAAGAGCGGTACGGCGGCAATATCCCCCTCAATGAGCCGGTTGTCGCCCCCTCGGATATTTTTGACTCGGATTTACTGGTTAAAATTGATATATAAAAAAACGCGGGAATTAATCCCGCGTTTTTAAACTGAATATTATAGGATTAAAAATTATCCTTCGACTTTTTTCTCCGCCGCTTTTTTCAGCTTATCATTGGCGAAAATAGCCAGATCGACGCGGCGATTGTCTCTACGTCCGGCCGCGGTGTCGTTGGAAGCAATCGGTTGATCCTCGCCATAACCCATAATCGTAAAGCGGGTGCTGATTACATTCTGCGAAGCCAGTTGCTTGGCCACCGACTGCGCCCGGCGCATCGAAAGATCCATATTGTAATCGGCCGGACCGGTCGAATCGGTATGCCCCTCAATCAGAATATCGGTGTCTTGATACTTATTGAGAATTACCGCCAGCTTTTCCAAATTGCTCTGGGCCACCGGTTT
>JBDRRI010000179.1:0-4281 GCA_043825815.1 Candidatus Zixiibacteriota bacterium | reverse complement strand
TTATCTCAGTGTAAACCACTTGCCGTTTGCAATTATAATTTTTGTAAAGTTATGCGGTTAGTTCATTGCCTTAACTTATGATTTAATATAAGCTTACCGATGATTTTGTCAAGCCATATTGCCCGCCGATTTAATAAAATATAAAAAAACGCAAAATAATGCCGACAATATGAAATTTGAGGATATTTTTTACGTTATAAATGTTAGAGTCTATTTAGATTAACATAATGCTGGCCGCCATTCTTCCATATCTTTCACCCTGGACCCGATAGGAGAAAAAGCGATCTGGATTGCATTTGGTACATTGGCTGGAAACCTCGATATTTTCATTTTTAAGACCGCTGGACAATAATATCTCGTGATTGGCTTTCCATAAATCCAAATGAATCAATTCCGAATTTTCCTCATTAATTAATAAATCATTATGACAATCAAAGGCCTTGCGTACTTTTTTAATAACCTTATCGCCAACTTCATAACAACAGGGACCAATCGAGGGGCCGATACCGGCAACAATATTAGATGATTCACAATTGAATCTCTCAATCATTGTCTTTATGGCCGATTCCGCGATTTTTTTAACCGTTCCCTGCCATCCCGAATGAACCACGCCAATAACTTTTTTGGCCGGATCATAGAGAATAATCGGAACACAATCGGCCACCGCGACGGTAATACAAAAATTGGGAAGATTAGTTATCAAAGCGTCAGCGGCAAGATCGGGCGGTTTTTTTTCACTCTTTTCCTTATGAATACTATCCAATGTAATTACTCTGACTTTTTTCCCATGAATCTGCCTTACGGTTGTAAAATTTTCCGACGAAAATCCAAACGCCCCTGCAATGATATCTCGATTACGAATAACTTTTAACGGGTTATCGCCCGAATTAAGGCCAAAATTAAGAAAGTCATACGGGGGTTCGCTTAAGCCACCCTGGCGGGTAGTTACAAAATGAATAATATTATCAAAACCTGATAAGATTTTGAATTGAAAAAATTCGAGATTGCCTATCTGTTTATACATGATAATATAATACGCTTTTAAATTTTGTTAGCGAGATAAAAAAATCAGGAACCGCGAAAACGGTTCCCGATTAAATATTAGAAATTTATCCGTTGAATAATTATTCGCCTTTTCCCCATTTTAAGGATGATGCTATTTTATAAACTTCGCTAAAAATTTCGGGCAAAAACATATTTTCGCAAGTCAGGGCAAAGACTATCACCTGTTTTTCATTTTTAACGGCGATAAAAGCGACGCCATAGCTTTTGGGATCGGTTTCCCCCATGCCCAAGTCCTTGATAGATTCTGCCGAACCAGCCCACTGCACCGCCCGTTTGCCGTCAATCTCAATCAGATTTTTCTGAGTTTTGATAAATTTATCAAATGAAATGTTTTCTTCAAGAATCAAAATTTCATGCATAATCTGTTTTTTTAGATCAGATTTATAAGAATTACTGGTTAGGGAATCAACCAATGCCCCCGGAGTAAGTTCTTCATCGGCAATATATATCTCAAGATTGGGAGTTCTGGCAAGTAATGGGAATTGCATTAGGGCCGGCGGGATTGCATGCTCCTCTTGAGTTAATATCAAACGGCATATATCTTTGGGTTTCTGCAGTTTGGCCTTCCAGTTTTCCAAGAGAGTTAATTGAAAATCATACTTGGAATCGATGTAAACATTATTCTCAATTTCGCCCGATTTTGCCTTTGTTTTGCGAGCGTAAACCGAAGGCAGACAAACCAATACTACCAAAATTAAAATTAACAAGCGTCTCATTTAATAATTTCCTCCTTTAGTTTTCCTCCAAATGCCTTACAATATTATACCCAACAATATACTTTTTGAGCCAAATGTCAAATAAAAAAGCCCGAAAATATGAATAAAATAATCAGTAAAGTCATTTTCTTATATTAACTTAGACGTAAATAACGGATTAATCCGGGGACCACTTCGGCTATAAATCTCTTGTATTCATACGACAATAATGATTGAATCGGGCAAAAAATATTGTAAAATAATAATATGAAGCGATTGGAGACTCCCTTTATACTTGGGCTTGGTGGTCCTTCCTGTTCCGGGAAAACAGAACTGGCGGTGATCCTTAGTCGAAAATTAGATCAACTGAATCCGATTATAATTTCGATTGATTCATTTTATAAAGACCTTTCGCATCTTCAGCCGTTTGAACGGGAGAAAATTAACTTTGACCATCCTTCCGCTCTCGATTTCGATCTTATGATCAGCCATATTAATGAATTGATAAGGGGTGAGCCGATTAGGATTCCTATATATGATTATGCAACCCACACTCGATTATCAAAATCAGAAATGGTTACGGCGGGACAGCTAATTATTATCGAAGGTATTTTCGCATTTTGCCATCATATTCTCTTGAGTCTCTATAACGTAAAAATATTTCTCGACCTAGATGATAAAACCGCTCTTAAACGAAGATTATGGCGAGATATTAACTTCCGCCAACGCACGGAGCAATCAATTAAAAAACAGTTCTATGATTTTGTATTGCCAATGCAAAAGGAATTCATTCATCCGGGCAAAGATATAGCTGACTTGATTATTTCCGGGATCGATCCTCTTGCTCATTCGGCCGATAAGATCATTAATCTGATAGATAAAATAATGTTAAAATAACTAACATTTTTTCTTATCAAAAAAAATTGAGAGCACATTAATTTTTTTGTTGCATAAATACTTCGTTTGGACGTAATTAGATGTACACAAGAAAGGAGGTGGTCTTATTTTGAAATATGACAAATGTGAGGTGACTGATACTTAGTCGCTCCTTCAACAATATAATGTTGGGTTGCGCTAAGTAAATCCCAACAGAGAACCGAATCGGATGGTTTTGTGAAGCCATCCGATTTTATTTAATAATAAGTTTGTATCCACGGCCTCGAATATTTTTTATCTCGATACTCTCATCATCCTGAAGATACTTTCTTAATTTGGAAATAAAAACATCCATACTCCGCCCGCTGAAATAACTTTCATCTTCCCAGATTTTGCCAAGGGCAAGATTGCGGTCCAAAACCTGGTTCACATTGAGGCAGAGTAGCCGAAGAAGTTCGGCCTCTTTGGATGTTAAGGAATATTCGGTAGTGTCTGATGTCAACATCTGCGTATTACTGTTTAATCGGTATCTGCCAATTTTGAATTCAATCTGACCGTCATCTTTAAGATCTCTTTTGGTTCTTTTTAAAACCGCTTGAATGCGAAGTAATAATTCTTCAATACTGAACGGCTTAGTGATATAATCATCGCACCCGATTTTAAACCCCTCGATTTTATCTTCTTTCAAAGATTTCGCTGTCAAAAATATAATTGGCAGGTCCATATCTTTTTTGCGGATTTCGCGCGCAAAACTGAAACCATCCAATTTGGGCATCATAACATCGACCAGGCAGATATCGAATATCTCAGAGCGGAATTGAGCAAGACCTTCCTCTCCGTTATTACAAAGTATTACTTGATAGCCATTTAATTGCAGGTGTTCCTGGATAATCAGTCCGAGATTCGGATCATCTTCCAATAATAATAAACGCACTGCCATCGGTTCTCCACGATTATTGACTCGAATTAATCGGCAGCCAGAATTCTACGACTGTACCTTCGCCAGATTTACTCGATATTTTAATACTTCCCTTCTGCGCCTCGACCAGTAATTTAACATAACTAAGACCCAAACCAAATCCTTTCACATCATGAATATTCCCTGAAGCAACCCGATAATATTTTTTGAATACCATTTTTAAATCATTTTCTTTTATTCCAATGCCACTATCGCTAACAGTTACGACTATCCCTTGACCGAAGTTTTTTGTCGAAATATCAATTTTGGGCTTTTCCTTGGAATATTTATTAGCATTATCCAAAAGGTTGTAAATGATACTGTTTAAATGATCCCGATCAGCCTTTATGAAATGACTTTTAGCGTTCAAATTAATGATAACTTCACCCTGTCGACTTTCGATATGCAATTTGATATTTTCAACTGCCTGCCTAATAGCCTCATGAATATCAACATCGGTCAATTTCAGTTCGAAATCTCCCTCTTCCAGAGCGGCCATTTGCAAAATTTTTTCGGCTTGATTTCGCATCCGCGTATTTTCATCTTTTATCATTCGGGCATAGCGTTCAACCTTTACCGCATCACTAATTTGATCGGATCTCATTATTGCTTCAGCGGCAAGAGCAACCGTGGAAATGGGTGTTTTAAATTCATGGGTCATATTATTTATAAAACTAACCATTGTAT
>JBDRRI010000178.1:0-8679 GCA_043825815.1 Candidatus Zixiibacteriota bacterium | reverse complement strand
TAATGATTTAGCTATTAACATTTTGGATATCACGGCTATAATCTCCTATTTATACAAAGATGCTTCCGATTTAATTTGTCCTGAATAAAATATTATTGCGAAATATTAGGACGGTCATATAAATTGACCGTCCTTTTTTATTGGCATGGTGGTACAAATTATCTTTTTGACAGTTCCCCATCCAGTCGCTGAGCCTTTTTAACCAGTTTTATTAATTCATTAAGCTCTTCCGAGTATTCATCATTATTCAGTTTCCTTAATTCGTTATAAACATCTTCAAGACGCGAATCCTTGGCCCAATATGATTTGCCAAGTATTTCGGCAAACTCTGCGGCGCAGGCGGCCAAACGAAAATCATCGGAACAGGATGAAAATCTGTGATTAAAATCGGAATTGGTTATCGTCCCGGCCACTTCCTCGACCTGATCAGTCACCGGATCTTTATACCGAACAAAAACAGTGGCCAAGTGCTGTGAGCAATGGATCGGCTCGTCGTGAAACTTAATTTCGTACAGAGCCGTCACTTGATGTCCGGCGCCAATCTCTCCCCCATCTTCCCGGTCATCACGGAATTTATTGTCGGCCACATCGCGATTTTCATATCCCAGAAGACGATAACTTTTAACAATATCACGACTAAAATCGACCTGTATTTTGACATCTTTGGCAATAACCTGAAGCATTCCAGTCAAATTTTTTATAAAAACCCGTTTTGATTCCTCAAAATCGTCGACATAGGCATACATCCCATTGCCTTTGTTCCCTAGTTTTTCCATCAAAATGTCGTTAAAATTGCCCATACCGAAGCCAACAGTTGTTAATGTTATGCCTCGTTCGGCGTAGCGCTTAATCTCTTTTAAAAGATCGTCGGGCGAAGTATGCCCGACATTGGCAACACCGTCGGAACAGAGAATGATCCGATTAATTTTCGAACGATTAAAATTTCGCTCAGCCATCTGATATCCCAGACGAAGACCCTCCTCGGCATTGGTCGAACCACCCGGTTGAAGTTCATCTATCGCCCATATTATTCTTCTTTCGTCGCGAATAGAGGTCGGTTCGAGTAAAACCTGACCACGGGAGCCATAAATAACAATCCCGACTTCATCGTCGTAATTTAGATGTTCGACCAGCATTTTCAGCGACCTTTTGACCAATTGCAGACGATCTTCACGATTCATCGAACCGGAGACATCGATAACAAAAACCAGATTGGCCGGTTTCCGTTCTTCCTCATCAATAACCATTCCCTGCACCCCAATTTTTAGGAGATAACTGTTTGTTCCAAACAGAGACGGTCCTCCCTCGGCATTGACATTGAACGGCCCGCCATTGGGTTTTTCATAATCATATTTGAAATGATTAACAAACTCTTCGACGCGTACCGCTTCATCGGGCGGCAGATTGCCCCGTTCGAGATAAGAGCGAGTCATTATATACGAGGCGTCATCGACATCAATGGCAAAAGTGGATAAGTGATCATCTTCGGTATCGACAAACGGATTAGTCCCATAATCTTTGAAAAACATCGCATCATAAGTTTCGCCGTTGACAATAGCATTTCCACCATGAGCTGGGGATGTCGTCTCATTACGTTCAAATGATTGATTATTAAGTGATAATCCGAAATTATTCGGCCCGTATCCCCCTAAAGGATCGCCAATAGAGACGCCATCAACAATATATGAAACTTCGCCGGCTCTCCCTCCCCTAATTAATATTTCGCCTTTTTCATTTGTAACTACGCCGGCGGTCTGCTTTAATAGTTCATCAACATTCACAACCGGTCTTAAATCAATCTCATCCTTTTTCATAGCAACGTTTGAATATAATTGTAAAGATCTGATGATATCCCTATCTTCTACAACCTTGGTGCAATTACTTAGATCTGCGACCGATGATTCCATTTCAATATTAATCTCGGTCGTTTGATCGGCCAAAACCGAAACCGAAGTAATCTCCACCGTTGTATATGAAACCGATGAAACCCTTAAGGTATAAGAAGTATCCGGCTTGACGAGCATTATCAGATACTTGCCGTAGGGATCGGTCATTGCGCCCTGACTCGTGCCAACAATCTGGACTGTTGCCCCAGTAATTGGCTTACCGGTATCTTTATCGGTTACTGTTCCCTTGATTTTTCCTTTAGTACCGGCCATTATTACCAGCGGTAGAATTAAAACCGCAATTAAAAGCAGTTTTCCGATTCTGTTAAGATTTTGTCTCATAATAACCTCCATTAATTTTGATTTAGTTATTCTGAGAGGGATACAACTGGTCCACGGAAATCTTCCCAAAGTAATTTTATTTTAAAATATTGAGGCGGTGAGATGTTATAATAATGACGAGGAAATTAACAAACCATCCAAATGCAACCGTTTAATTGTTGGCAGTGTCTTAAATTATGAATATGGATAGACAGCAGTTTTGGAGGCTTTTAAAACCAATTCATCCCAAGGCGGAAAGTTTTTGCCGAAAACTGACCGGCAACCGGGATAAGGGCGATGATTTATACCAGTCTTCGATTTTGAAGGCGTTGCGTAAGATAAAATCGCTTAAGAAGATAGAGGCTTTTCCAAGGTGGTTTTTTCGAATAATAATAAACAACCATAAAAACCAGATTAGAGCACCATTATGGAGAGAAAGAATCAAGATTTTGCAGGCGATGGAGGTAATGAATCCGCAGAATGATTACGATGCAAAAAGATGGCTGGAGAAGGCGTTGAATGTATTGTCTGCCGATGAAAAGGCGCTCGTAGTATTTTACGAAATTGAAGGATGGAAAATATCTGAACTGTCTGACATATTCAAGAAACCGGAAGGTACGATAAAAGCCCGATTAGCCCGTTCTCGAAGAAAAATGAGAAAGGTTTTCGAATTCGAGAGGTAAGTTATGAATTGTAAAGATGTTAAAAAAAAGATTCGCAGAGATGTGGTAATTTCTTCGGAAATAATGGAGCATTTTAAATCCTGTCCATCATGCGCTCAGATGGCTCAATCATCACTTCTTTTGCAGGACATACTTAAATCCCATAATGAAACATATCCTGTAACGCCAATTGAAGAATTAATAACTAAAATTGAAAAATTAGCATTACCAAAGGAGACATTTATGTCAAAGGTGAAAGAACAAATTGACAATCGTCCAAAATTGATCTACGGAATGGGATTTGCCATTTTTCTATTCTTATTTATAACACTTGTTCCGTTTTCTTACAAAATCAATGCTGGATACGATTTAATTGTCGGTAACGATCAACAAATAGAAATTTCCCGAGAGCAAATTGATTTAATTATCTTTAAAATTGGACTGAATGATATCGGAATTGAACATTCCGGGAATCAGTTGATATTCACCGGCCTTTCGGAAAAACAGGATGCTATAAAAATCGCCACCGCTCTGGATATCATACTCCAGAATAAATTCGAATATAAGATTAATCCGGTTTATAATACTATATCCGGCTCGCTTTATGCACAGGTGAAAGATAAAATAAAAGTTAATGTTGAGAGCGAGGGGAAAACTTTGGAACAGATGGCGCAAGAAATCGAAGAACAGCTATCGAAATTCTACTCGGCTGTTAATGCCATAGTTGTTGAAGAGGATGGCAATCGAAGAATTCAAGTGAGAGTTAGCAAGGAAGAAGACGGGAAGAAAAACGAACAACTTTTTGAACTTTATATTGAAGCCGAGCCGGATGAAGATATTACTTTCGAAATTTCCACTTTGGCCAAGGCGAATAAACTTGATATTGATATGGAAGGCAAATCCGATGACGAGATAATTTCTGAAGTTAAAGCAAAACTGGAGGAGCAGGGTCAACCGGACGCGGACGTGACGATCACAACAAATCAAGACGGGAAAAGGGAAATTAATATCAAGGTCGACAGAGATGAAATGATTGAAAAATAGACATGACATATTAAAAAAGGGCAAGCCGCTCGCCTGCCCTTTATTTTCCATTAGGCTCCCAATTTATCTCTAAAAAATGGTTTTAGCAGGTCTAATGGCAAGGGAAATACTATTGTCGAACCTTTATTAACTGAAATCTCGGTTAAAGTTTGCATATACCGCAATTGAAGCGCTATTGGGGATTTTGAGATAACATCGGCTGCTTCGGAGAGTTTTATCGAGGCCTGAAATTCACCCTCGGCATGAATTACCTTGGATCGCCGCTCTCTTTCGGCCTCCGCTTGACGGGCAATGGCGCGGGTCATTTCAGGAGGAAGATCCACATTTTTCACCTCGACTACCGAAACCTTTATTCCCCATGGTTCGGTCTGATGATCGATAATCGTCTGGAGCTCCTGATTAATTTTTTCCCGATTAGATAATAGCTCATCGAGATCAACCTGTCCCAAAACCGAACGCAGCGTTGTTTGTGCAATTTGCGACGTTGCCTCAAAATAGTTGGCCACCGCCACAATCGCCTTATTCGGTTCCATCACTCTAAAATAAAGAACGGCGTTAACCTTGACCGATACATTATCTTTGGTAATGACATCCTGAGGCGGAATATCAAATGTTATCGTCCGCAGATCAACCCTGACCATTCGATCAACCATCGGAATAAGTAAAATAATTCCCGGTCCCTTGGCACCGGTCAATCGGCCCAGTCTAAAAATTACGCCCCTTTCATATTCTTTTAAAATTCTAATCGCATTGGCGATAATGAAAAAGAATAGAAACAATGCGATCATAATGCCAAATCCTGCCGCTTGCATATTATCCTCCTTGATTTATAATTTCTTTTTAACTTTTACTCTCAAATTGCTTACGTCAATTACTTCGACTTCACTTCCGATATCAATAACTTCGTCTGCGGTTGCTTCCCATAATTCGCCGGCTACATATATATAACCTTTATTATCGATTTTGGTCTTAACAATTCCGGTTTCGCCGATTAATCCCTCGCCGCCCGTTGTTGGCTTGGTCATTCGCGCTTTGACAATATAAAATATGGAAAATGTGGCAAAGCCTCCAACGACAATGGCAACAGCAATTATAACCGAGATTGAAACCTGAAGGTACGGGTCAGGCGAATCAATTAGCATCATACCACCGAGGATCAACGAAATCACCCCGCCGATTGTTAATAAGCCGTGACTCACGATTTTTATCTCCATAATAAATAAGATTAAAGCCAGTATTAAAAGCAGGACTCCGGCGGTACTAATTGGCAAAATGCGAATGCCATAGCCGGCAACAATCAAACAGACGGCGCCGATAACACCCGGAAAAATTGCACCAGGATTATAGATTTCCATCATTATTCCCAGTCCACCCAAAGCCAATAGTGCAAATACGACATTGGGGTTAACGAGAATATCCAGGATTTCGTAAATAAGTGATTTTCTTAACGGCTGCTTAATCGGATGTTCGGTATTGATAATAACCATGCCATTTGTGGTTTTAACCTCTCGACCGTTTATTTTTTCCAGCAGGTCATCGACATCATCGGCAATCACGTCAATCACATTCAGTTTGAGAGCTTCATCGCTTGTGATTGAGGCCGATTCTCGTACCGCCTTCTCGGCCCACTCGGCATTACGACCATAGCGAGCCGCCATCGCCCGTATTGAAGCGACAGCATCGTTTTGAACCTTTCCGACATAACCGAATCCATCTGCTCGCCAGCACCTGAAACCGAATGAGCGGCGCCTATCCGAGTATTGGGAGCCATCGCGGAGATATGGGCCGAATAGCTGATAAACACGCCTGCTGAGCCGGAATTGGCTCCGACCGGATAGACAAAAACGGCCACCGGCACGGTTGAATTCATAATCGCCTTAGTAATATCCCATTCTGAAATCATCAGACCGCCTGGAGTGTCCATTATAACCAAAAGTAAACTGGCCCGTTCAAATTCGGCCAAGTCAACCGCCTCGATAACCCGATCCGCTGTTACCGTCCCAATTCCGCCAGATATATCCAAAATGTAAACTAAACTAGAACTGATTTGGTTTTTGACATTAATACTTGCCGTATCAGCCATGATTGTATCCTGTGAACCTTTATCCTGAGCCGATACAATCATGAAACCAATGGCAATAAGAACGAATATGAGAATCTTTTTTTTCATAATTTCATCCTTTATTAAATTTACCTCCCCAAATTCGATTTATTCAATATCAATAACAGTCAAGATGATTTAATTGAAATCTAAGAGATGGCCGAGGATAAAGTCAATGTAAAAAATAAAACCATTTAATAAGGATTATGCCGAATAAACCAATTTTCCATCAAAATAGGTTTTAATTACATTTACTTCATTTAATTTGGATGGCGGAATTTTATACAAATTTTTATCAAGAATGACAAAATCGGCCCTGTAACCGGGTAGTAAAAATCCGCGCTCAAATTCCTGACCAACAGCATAGGCCGCTCCTGCCGTGAATCCATAGACTGCCGAAGATACCGTAATTTTTTCTTCCGGATAAAAAACTTGTTTAGTATTTAATGATTTGCGATTAACAGCGGCGGCAATTCCAGCCAGAGGATCAAGTGGTTCGATTGGATTATCGGAACCGAAAGCGAGCGGAATGTTATTTCTTTGGAGCGTTTTGAAAATATAGCAATTTCGACCGCGATTCCCCCAATACTTCTCAACCAATTGAATATCCGAGAGGCAATGCGATGGTTGCATTGAAGCTGTTATTCCCAGTTTTTTCAAACGCGAGATATCTTTTCTTCGCATCATCTGAAGATGCTCAATCCGATGTCGCGCCGGGCCGGTCAAAGCCGGGGCTTTTTCAAAACAATCAAGAACATTGGCAATTGCTCTATCACCAATTGCATGAATAGCACAGGGAAGATTCAATCGTGCCGCTTTTTTTATTACCCGTAATATTTCCTCCTTAGTTGTTACTTCCACGCCAAAGTTATCCTGAGAACCTATATATTTACTGAAACAAAAGGCCGTTTGGGAGCCGAGCGCCCCGTCAGCGAACAGTTTGACACCGGAAATCCGGAAATAGTCATCACCATAATTAAACCTAATATTATTTTTAACCAGTTCATCAATTCTTGCTCCAGGCGGATAATAATTTATTCTTAAGCCCAGCTTTCCTGTTTCCGCCATTTTGACATAAAACTTCAGGGCTTCGGGACCGTCGAAGGAATGGACCGCTGTAACTCCTTTGGAGTAAGCCAATCGGAGTGCCTGCTTGAATAACTTCATGGTTATGGACTCATCGTGCCGCTTAATCTGCCTATAAACCGGGAAATAGGCTGGAATTTCTTTTAAAATTCCAGATAATTCACCATTGCTCAACCGTTCAATAAGCCCGCCTTTGGGATTCATTGTATTTTTATCGTATCCAGCAGATTTCAGCGCTTCGGAATTAGCCCACATTAAATGAGTATCTTTGGAAAAAATAGCCGCTGGTCGACCATGCGTGATTTTATCGAGCATAAATTTATCGGGCATAATATATTTATTCCATTGATCGGGCGAAAAACCTTCGCCAATCATCCATTCGTCTTTCTTTAATTTTCGGCAATGGTTTTTAATACATATTAGAACATCTTCAAGCGATTTTTTGCCATCAAGCTTGACATTGCCGAGCGAGACAGCCATAAAAGCAAAGTGAGTATGTGAATCGGTAAATCCGGGGAGAATCGTTTGTCCACAAAGATCAATCATCTCAAATTTTTTAAAATCATCATCCCTTTGAAGATTCTTGCCGATCGCAATTATATTGCTGCTTGATATTGCCATTGAATCGGCGACTATATTATCGGCCTGAGTATATATATTTCCGTTAAAAAATAGTTTATTCCTTCCCATAATTTTCTCCCTTGACGCGAACATCACCCTGCCGCAGAGTAATTTTCCGTCGATCGGTCTCTTCCAAAATCGGAATAATAAATTTCCGGGTGCTATCCAATCGTTCACGAAATTCCCCAACGGCCAATTCGCCCTTGGCTTCCATTATCTCATATATGATATTTATTATTTCGAACCATACGTCCCGATGAAAGGCCATTGTAACTCCTGCCTTAACAACTTTATTGGTAAGTAATAGAAATTCAAAGGCTTCTTTTTTTATTTTATCTTTTCCAACTAAATCATTAATCAAAGGCGGTTTGAATTTTAAAATTAACAGTTCCTTCTCAATTTTATCCGCTTCTATTTTAACTTCGCCCTTAACGCTGATGGTTCTATCCGGGAGATCATATCGATTTTTCTTTTTTTCTAACAATCCTTCTGCACACATCAATTCCAAAAGAGGCTCCAGCGAATGCACCGTTTGATTGACACCGCGAGCAATCGTATCAATTGCAAGGCCCTCGACATGCGAATGTTTTTCCAGAGTATCTTTGATATGGGCTATAATTTCAGTAAAAAGAGGCTCCAATCGTTTTATTAAATATATCTTACCTCTAAAAGTGCCAATAATTCCATCGGTCCGAAAATCTTTTAAAAGTTTTTCAATTTCCTTTGCGGAATAATTACTCCAAATAAAATCTTTATCAGGCTTAACAAAAATCGATTTCTGCAATTCGGTTTCAATTAATAACTGGGCCGATAGTGTCATTCTATCATTTAGATATTTTAAAGCCGATAATTCTTTTTTGTGCGGAAAATGATCCAATATATCAATTATTGTCCCACCCCCAACCGTCACGGGAGGAGTCGGCAATCTAAAAATAAACCTGTCACCAATAAAAGACAT
>JBDRRI010000177.1:0-2133 GCA_043825815.1 Candidatus Zixiibacteriota bacterium | reverse complement strand
TTCGATAAAAATTTTAATATCCCCCCTTTGACAATTGGGCGGTTAGCACGTATATTTATGGATAATTGTTTTGAACTGAAAGTTCTGGAGATTAAATGAAGAGATACATCGGGAACGGACTCCAAATTCTGTTTCTTATAACCGCCTTATTGTTTATTCTTTCCGGTTGCGAGAAAAAAACGACCAATTCTTATAATTCCCCGCCCGTTATTGAGTCAATCTCATATTCGCCGGTATCGGTAAATCCCGGTGGGGATTTTGAAATATCGGCGGTAATATCCGATCCCGATGGCGATTCGCTTAGCGTCCATTGGTCAACCTGGGAAAATGCCGGATGGTTCTGGAATCCCTATATTACGGCCACCACGGTCATTGTGAATAAAAAGTTATCGCCGGGAATGAAGCTTTTAACGGCGCTGACAGTCTCGGATAATGAATTCACAGTCGTCGACAGCCAGTGGATCACACTAATTGACGGCGTAAATATAATGGGACATGCTTACTACACCAACACTCGCATACCGATACGCGGCGTAGAGATAACGATCCGCCGCCGCACGGACACGACCAATATTCAGGGCGAATATCTTCTGGAACATATTCAACCCGGGGAAAGAATCATCACGAGCATTAAAACCAATTGTGATGATTTCGAGGATACTTTGACGGTCGACAGTACTGAATCGCATGAAATGATTTACGACATATATCTTGATTGCCCGGCCAATACTAAAATAGTCAGCGGCAATATTTCCTCCTTTGATAATATTGATCTTGAAAACGTTAAAGTAACCATCCTGAATAATGATATGACCCCGACCAATTTAATGGCCACGACCGACATTGCCGGCAATTTCAGCATCCCAAATGTCCCAATTGGAAATCGAATATTGAAAATTGAGGATGGCGATAGCGTCGTGAATCCTATTCTGGGCGACACCCTTGATTTTGAATTGGAATCGGATTTATCAATTGATATTCATGCCAGAATCAAACGGATAATTTATAATTCTGACGGTATTGATGAAAATTCTGAGTGGCTATTAATCGGATGGACCGCCGATAATGCAAATGATTGTTATCATTTTAATTCCTGTATCAGCGGCGGCTTTAGCATCATGACCATGATTAACGGCGTCAACATACCAGACCAGATCGGGGCCATTCTTTACAATATCGACGCCGAGGTTACTTCGGCCAGCCTGACAATTACCTATTATGTGGATGATTTATCGACCAATTATGGTGATGAATTCAGAAATCTTTCCGGCCACGTCATAATAGAGGAATTTGTAAAGGTTCCGAATTTGGATCCTTCCAATAAGAATTTAAAACTCGAACTCTGGGGCATGTCGGTAAATAATAACTGTGCCGATATACGTATAAATAATATTTCTATATTTTATTACCAATAAAAAAGCCCCGCATCTTTGAAATACGGGGCCAAATTCATCAAATAAATAATTTAGATATCTACCGAATCGACATCAGTTTCCGGTCGAGTAAGGTTTTTCACTGTTTCGGCGATTTCATCCGGACGTTTCTCTTTCAGTTTTCCTTTGTATTTTTTGAGCCGTGCTTTTACCTTGTCTACGGCCATTTCAATCGAAGCGTACATATCGTCCGAGTCGGCCTTAGCTGTAATTACTTCTTTGTATACTTTGAGCTTAATTTCGACATTCTGACGATATTTCTCAACATCAAGAATAACCTCCGATGATATAATTTGCTCGAAATATTTGGTTAGTCCTTCTATCTCTCGTTCAACATATTCCTTAAGCTCAGGAGTCAAGTCAAAATGTCTTGCAGTTATTTTAATATTCATCGCTTTTACTCCTTATAAATTGCCCAGTCTTTTATCAGGATGCCCTTAAAAAGATTGGATTTATTGTGAAAAAATACAATTTTTTTGACGGCCGCTGAGACCGTCAAAATTGACAGCGGCGCAGTGGACGCCGAGTGAAATAAAGGCTTATTATCCGCGTTTCCGGCTTGTGTTATCGCGGACATCAATAACTCCCCCTGCTTTTTATTAAAAAAGTCATCACTTAATTTATACATAAATATCAGTTTATTTATTCAAAATACAATATAATTTAAATGAGCGCGTAAGAAAAAACCGTGGTGGTTTAT
>JBDRRI010000176.1:0-15692 GCA_043825815.1 Candidatus Zixiibacteriota bacterium | reverse complement strand
GCCACCCTCTGGCGAAAATTGAAAAATAATTATTAATCGATAAATAGCCTGAGCCGACGGCTTAATAGCCATAATTATATGGTAGACTGGCATTATTAAACATTCCTCGCCATCAAAGTCAGCCAAAAAATATTTAAAAATATTTAAAAAAACCCTTGACGAAATTGTCAAATTTGACGATAATGTCAAATATGGCGATACTGTCAAATATGGCAATGATGTCAAATATGACAACAGTGTCAAATGGGAATGATTTATGGACGATAGAACGAAAAAGGTAACGAAAGTTAAAAAATCACGTCAACAACGGGGTTTTGATAGAACGCGAGAAAAAATCTTGTCGGCCGCTATAGCTGTTTTCTCTGAGAAAGGGCTTACTGCCCCGGTCGATGAGATTACCCGAAGAGCCGATGTCGCGCGAGGAAGTTTCTATTATCACTTCAAGAATAAAGATAGCCTGATCAAATTACTAATGGAAGAAATAATCTCTGAGTTGATAGAGCGAATGGATAGGGAATGCTTGGAGAAAGAAGGCCTTGAATCAACTCTTGACGGCATAATCCAGGCCCATATTAGTTTTTTCTCGGATCGATGGCAGCATTTTGTTCTCTACTATCAAGGTCGGGCTGATTTGACTCTTGAGGATTCATACGACGGCATTGAAAAACCGTTTTTAAAATATGCCAAGAGTATTGAGAAACTGATTGATTTCAGTGTGATAGAGCCAATATCAGATGGAAGACTTCGCCGCGTGGCCAACGCTATTGCCGGGTTTGTATCAGGATATTATTCGTTTGCCAGTGTGGCCTCGGTTGAGCAAGATATTGATAAAGAATTTCGATCGCTAAGAAAAGCTTTCGTGGCCAGTCTGGCGCGGTTTACAAGAGATGCCCTGCCAGACAATGAAATGACCAAGTAGTATTATTGGTATTAGAAATTGAAAAATTGATTTTCAAGGAGAATAGATTATGAAAACTAATCCGTGGCTGATTTTATTAGCCACAGTCCTGTTGATGATGCCGTCATCGATTATTATGGCACAAGATCAAGATGAACCAAACAATGAGCCTATTTTGGAGTACGATCTTGAGAATGAATCGGAGTTTCTGCCGATCTTAGAGACAGCGTCAGAGTATGGTTCACTTGAGACTTTTCTCAATATACTGAGTCAAGCCGGTCTTGACGAAAAATTGCTGGGCGAGGGACCATTTACTCTATTTGCTCCTGATGATTCGGCCTTTACAATTCTAAAATCCGAGCAACTGGAAAAACTTAAATCTGATAAAGACTACCTGAAAATGGTAATGGCACGACACATAGTCGTCGGACAAGAAATTGAATTCGGTGATGAACCGCAATCCATGGAGATCCAAACTCTAAATGGAGATAATATTTCTGTTAAGATCACTGAAGTGTCAGTTCAAATAGAACAGGGAATTGTCATCGATGAAGAAATCGGATGCAGTAATGGAGTAATCCATGTGATTGATGCTGTTTTAATTCCTTCCAAAGGGAAACGGGAAGACTAATTAAAGAGCGTTCCCGAAAGGATCTGATATCCTTATTTGAGGGTGCGCTCGACATTAAAATTTATGAACGGAGTAACCAAATAGTGAAATCAAAATTCGCGGCTGGTGAAGCTGTCAAAGAAGCCGTAACAAGATTAACGGCTTACAAGGAATTGGAACAATTCAATTCCGAAGATATTAAAAAGGCCTGGGGATTAGCTTGTAGTTTCGATATCTATGATTGCAATCCAAAGATTATTCGTGACGCCGATGAGATAAAACGTTTTGTTTATGAATTATGCGAACTAATCGGAATGAAACGTTTCGGTGATTGCGTGGTAGTGAATTTCGGCGAGGATGAGCGCGTTGCCGGATTTTCAATGACTCAACTTATTGAGACTTCGCTTATCTCGGCCCATTTCGCCAATGCCGCCAATACGGCTTACATCGATGTTTTCAGCTGTAAACCGTATGATCCTGAAATCGTGGAAAAGTTTGCCATTAATTTCTTTGGCGGTTCGCGATGCGTCACGCACGTGAACTTGAGACAGTAACGATGAGTCGCGTAAGAATTGTCAGCGATATTGACGAATGCCGCGAATTGTGGAATCAACTAATACCCCGAGAAACAATATCGGACCTCTGGGAGGTGCGGTTCTGTTTCCACAATCAATATAATCATAAGCCTTGGTTTATTGTCGCTGAAGAAGACGATCGCATTGTGGGATTTTTGCCCCTTAGCCTTGACGAAGAAGCCGGACAATTCAATTACTTCCCCGGTGAAATGTGGGAAGGAAAAACCTGGTTAGAGCAGAATCGGGTTATTGCCAGAAATGGCCGGGTATTAAAAGATATGTTGAAGGCGTGCCCGCAGGCCTATAATCTTCGCTATCTTTTACCCGTCGAAAATATACATGAGGTTACTCATATTGTAGATGAAGTTGGTTATCTGTTTAAACCTCCCAAATATGATTATAGCTTTCTTAATTATATGAAAGAATTCTCCCATAAATCTGAAAAGCGGCTTAGTAAAGATTTGGAAGTTTATAAACAACGTAATACTTCATATCGATATAACGATATCGCTGACTTTGATAAACTCGTGGACCTCAATCTTGAACGCTTTGGAAGCAACTCTTACTTTTTCGATACTCGATTTCGAGAAGGTTTTAAGCAATTAATGTTACTTTTGCAGGAGAACGGATGGTTGCGGCTTACTTCGATCATTATTGATAATACAATAGCAGCCGTTGATCTGGGATGCATTTATAATGGAACATATACTTTGTTAGCCGGGGGCACTAATGTTGATTACCCCGGAATCGCCAAACTTATCAATGTTCATCATATGCAGTTTGCCTGTAACGAAAAATTGAAACGGGTAGATTTTCTTTGCGGTGACTTTTCTTGGAAAAAACTGTTTCATCTTGAGGCTCGCCCGTTATATATGCTGACCAGTCTTGCTATTACTTCAAGATTCATTCCCATTTATGCCGAACAACAGATGGAAAATAGCCTGAATTATATGAGGCAATCAAATGGCTGATAAACGAATCTTGGTTGTGGGAACCACCTATGACTATGTCGACCAGTTGAACATCTCGCACCCGGGAAAATCTCTTTTTCTGATTGATCCGACCGAAGCTTCAAAACTGAAGGTGGGGACAAACCCTAATTCGCTTATAGTCTGCAATCTGAAGAGTTTCAAAAAAGCCGCGGCCGCAATAAAGAAACATTTGAGCTTGAATAGTCTTGAGCTTTCCGGAATAACCAGTTTTGATTGCGAATCACTGGCATTAACGGCTAAACTTGCCGAATTTCTGAAACTCCGTTATCTAACGAGTAAATCAATTGCGATTTGTCGCAATAAATATTTAACCAAAGAAATTTGGGAAAAAGCGGGCGTAAATTGCCCTCGATCAACACCAATAAAAACAGTTACAGAAGGACTTGAATTTCTTGAAAAAACCAATGGACCGGTAGTATTGAAACCTTTGACCGGTAGCGGAAGCGAACTTGTATTTTTGTGCCGTGACCGTCATGATTTAATGGATGCCTATCTTATCATAAGGTCTCAAATGATCAAACCGGTCAATCCAAGAATGTATTCAAAAGACGATTCCCGATTCGATCCAAAAAAAATATTTGAAATCGAGGAATACATTAACGGTCGAGAATACAGCTGCGATTTTTTTGTAAATGATGACGAAATAAAAATAATCCGAATAGCCAAAAAAATACCGGCGGAAAATAAGTCGTTTGGAACGACATTGGCCTATTCAGTACCGGCGCGCCTTCCCGAAGCCATTAGCGAATCTTTCTTCCTGGCTCAATTGAAGAACGTTGCTCGTTCTCTTGATCTGAATCATGCTATATGTATGGTAGATTTTATTATAAAGGGAGATTTGGTTTATTTCCTGGAAATTTCTCCCCGGCCCGGAGGAGACTGTTTGCCGATGCTAATTAAAAAAAGTTCGGGACTGGACATGCTTGGCTTAGCCATGGAACTGGCGGAAAAAGGCAATATTTCGATTCCTGAGAATCTTACCTGGAAAAAACTGGTCGGACTGAGAATATTTACCGATCAGGAGGGAACAATCTCATCCATTGACACCCAGGCCTTAAGCGAAGATTCTAAAGTTGAGGAAATATATATAAAATACGATCTTCCCTTTGATGTGGTTTTACCCCCCGCCAACTATGACTCTCAAATTCTGGGGCACATTATTTTCCATCCCAATAACGACAAAGATATAATGGACGAATGCCTGCAGTTGCGGGCAAAAGTTAAAATTGTAACGGAGTATGCAAAATGGGCGAAAGTGGCTGGTTAATTAAAAAAGCCGAACTCCTGTTACAGAATGATGCTCCGATTCTGAACCAATCTATATTGGAAAGATACGTTCGTTCTTATTTGGATAAACGGGATAAGTTCTTAAATATACCCGATCAATCGGGCTCACCGCTATATCTGATTGATATAAAAGCCTTAAATGATAGTCTTAAATCATTTTCGGACGCGCTTTATCACGAAATCCCCGACGGCAAAATATATTATGCCATGAAAAGCTGCAATCACCCGATTATCGTAAAAGATTTAATAAACCGAGGTTGTGGCATCGACGTTTCAAGCGGCAAGGAACTTGAGCTGGTTCTGAGTTTAAAGGCGCGGGATATTATCTTCAGCGGACCGGGAAAAACGGATGATGAATTAACTTTAGCGGTCGAAAACTGCGACAAGCTCACGGTTCTTGTCGATAGTTTTGGCGAACTTAATCGTTTGGACCAAATCGCCGCCAGTTTATGTAAAAGAATCAAAATCGGTATCAGACTAACGACTCAGGAAGATGGATTATGGAGAAAATTCGGTATTCCTCTTGATTCATTGACCAAGTTTTTCAGAGAATGCGAAAAACATTCCAATATTGAGTTATGTGGTCTTCAATTTCATACCAGCTGGAACAGAACGCCGGACGCTCAGTGCAATTTTATCGAAAGATTGGGGAAGATTATAAAGGAGTTGCCCCATAAATATCAATCTCAAATAAAATTTATAGATATTGGCGGCGGCTATTGGCCGCCTCAAGGAGAATGGCTGCAACCGGAGGGAACCCCCCAAGGACAATTAAAAAAAGCCATCCTCGATAAGACAGAACCCGGCCTGACTCATTATTGCCTGCTGTCTACTCCAATTAGGGAATTTATGCGGAGCCTTGGAAATCATTTGAAAAAGTATATTTTTAATACAATCTCATGCCAAATCTTTGTTGAACCGGGACGATGGCTATCGCACAATGCCATAAATATCCTGCTTACCGTTGTCGATAAGAAAAGTATGGATATCGTTATTACCGATGGCGGCATAAATATGATTGGCTGGGAAAGATTCGAAAACGACTATTTTCCGATAATTAATCTCACCAGGCCAGACCTAAATGAACAGGCTTGTTATATTTTTGGCTCGCTCTGTACTCCCCACGATATCTGGGGATATTCCTATTTCGGCGCGGATATTAATATCGGGGATAAACTGCTTATTCCTTCCCAGGGCGCATATACTTATAGCCTGAGGCAGGAGTTTATCAAACCAATACCCGACAGTATCCTTATAGATCACCCGGATGATATGAACGAAAAAGAAGAAACCTTTGAAAAAATTATCAGCAATAAGGGCTTTTAACATTAATATCTTAGAGGATTGAGATGTCTAAGAAAAGAAGTGCGGATGAATGTCCTCGATGCGGTAGTAATTACCTGGACATCAAGCACCAGAGAGACAATGGAGAAATGATCGTCATATGCGAAGAATGCGGTCATGAGTTTAAAGCTTTCGGGAAACCGACCAAGAAAATTGATAAGCCAAGGAGATCAAACTATCCCGATTAAATCCATTCGTTCAAGGGAGTAGCCTTCGATTTAGCCAGACCAGGGTTATTCCATATTAAATTATATTACATGTAGCCGACTGATTTTTTATTGGTAATCTTTATTTAAAATAAAACATCACCGGCTATTTTAATTTCAGCCAAGATATTAAATTGACTTATAACGTATATTTGTTTTAAGTTGCGATTAAGATTTATTCTGCTGGAAATATTTATAAGCTGGAGAGCTCTAAGACTTTGAAAAATAATATCTCTGATTCTGGGGGCGGCCAAAAAAGAGACAAAAGTAAAACAATTGGTCTCCTGAAAAATGCGTTAAAAGTTTTTATAGTCGCCATTCTAATTTATTTCGTATTTAATCAGCTCTCCGCCAATTGGGATAATGTCCTGAATTATTCATGGAAACTGCAACCCATATTATTAATAATGTCTATTTTTCTTCATCTGTTTACCTTTATTTTATTTTCAAAAGTCTGGTGCATCTTGATGTCCGCCTTGGGACATGACGTCAAACTGATTCACGCCTTTAAAATCAGCTATATTGCCAATTTGGGTCGATATATTCCCGGAAAGATTTGGCCGGTTTTTGGTATGGTTTATCTGGCCAAACAACTCGGAATCAGAGAAGAAAAGTCGGTAACATCTTGGGCTTTGGCCATGATATTTTCGTTGCCATCCGCCTTTTTGACCAGCGCCGTCTGTATATTAATTTCACCGGAAATATTATCAAATGAATTACAAGGTCATTTAGGACTCTGGTTTTATCTATTCTTATCAATTATTTTCATCATATCAATCTCGTTAATACTTTTGCCCAACCAGACATTATCATTATTTAATTGGTTTCTGAAATTATTGAAACGACCGCCGATTAATTTTAAAATGAAAATTACTACCGCCTTATTAGTCTATTTCAGTTATTCAATCTGCTGGCTATCTTATGGATTTTCGTTTTGGCTCTTTATTAGCTCGATTACTTCGGGGGCAAATATCCCCGTTTTTCCTGCCATAGCATCTTTTGTTCTGGCCTATCAAATCGGCTACTTAGCCATATTTGCACCGGGAGGGGTTGGTATCAGAGAATTGGTATTAACGGTTATTTTGGCGCCATATCTGGGACCAATATCATCAGGAGTGGCCGTGGCGGCGCGTGTATGGAATATTATTATTGAAGTAACGTCGGCACTAATTGCCTGGACAATCAAATTGCCTCAGAAATCAGATTCTTAAATCTACAAAATCATCAGGAATAATAGCAGCCGAGTAGTTATTCTTTGCAGAATTGGACAATATTTGAATCATCATTATTGTCGGTTACAACTTCGTGAAGCGGGCAGTGTTCTTCATCGGAATTCATATGCGCCTGAGCATAGATACTATTTACTGCCCGGGTAGCGTTTCGATAAAAATGATCCTCGCCAATCTTTTCATAAAGATGGGTGCGATGCAAGGTATCAATGACCGCATCATTCAACCCGCTGAATGAAATATCATAGCCGGCTTCTCTGATACGGCTAACCAGAATCGAAAGCATATCCTCACCCGAAGCGTCCAGTTCGTTGATTCCGTTTCCAACAATAAGAATATGGCGAAGTTGATGCATCCGCGAAATCCGCTCCAATACCTTTTCTTCAAGGTAATTGACGCTGGCAAAAAAGAGCGAGCCATTATAGCGGATAACCGCAATATGTTTGCACTGAGCCAGCTTAAATCTCATCCGGTTGCGATAAGTTCCATCCGGATGCATTGATAACAAGGCAATATTCGGTTTCATCCCTCTTAATAAATATAGTAAAAGCGATAACCCGATACCGATCATAATTCCCCGGTCAAGATGGGGCGCAAAAGCGAGAGTCGTCAAAAATGTGATAATACTGATAGCACCATCATATTTTTGAGCTTTCCAGGCGTGTATAAATCCGCTGACATTGATCAGTCCGATAACCGCCATCATAATAATCGCCGCCAAAACCGCCTGAGGAAGATGATACAACAGGGGCGTGAAAAATAACAGGGTCGCCACTACTACGCAACTGCTGAAAACATTGGAAAGCCCGCTAAAAGCCCCGGCCTGTATATTCACCGCCGACCGCGAAAATGACCCGGACACCGCGTAACTGCTGAAAAACGAACCCGAAATATTGGCCAAACCCTGTCCAATCAGTTCGCGGTTGGGATCAAGTTTCTGCCCGGTTCGGGCCGCCATTGCCTTGGCAATCGAAATCGCTTCCATGAAACCAAGCAACGATATCACTACTGCCATTGGAAATAATGAAAATATTATACCAAAATTAATATTCGGGAATTTGAATCCCGGAAGTCCCTTCGGTATATCGCCGACAACATCCCCGCCGCCCGACATCCTGATTTGATTTTCCTCGATAACATTGTTGCCGACCTTGATCCTCCAATTACGCCCATCGGTTTGCATATCGTCAGTGGCTTTGTTAATATCATAAAACAAAATATTTCCGTCGCCATTATCTATGCCGCAAAAATGAAGTTGTCGCAGACTTTCGCGAATATCATGAGCCCTGTCTTTCAACTCGCCGATTTCAATATTAAGAACTGAAATTCGATGATGAAGTTCAAGCGCCTTTACCGAACGATCGCCAAGCTCTTCCTCGGCTTTCTGCATCTCTTGCGTTAGTTCAACTCTGCTGTCTGATTTTATGTTAATTTCTGATATCGCATTATTAAACTCCTCCAGCATTAAGCGAGCGTCAGGATCCATAATCTGATCTATAGAAGTATTATGATTATGCTCAAATCCGATCGACCAGGATATAACCGTCGTTACGACCACAGCCACCAGAACATTCGGTATTTTCGGATTTATTTTCTTGAGTACAATCATAATAAGAAAGGCCGCAACGGCAATACCCAGGGTCGGCCAATGAGTATATGAAACAGCCGCCACTATGACATTATATATAGTCTCATAATGATGCGTCGCCGAATCGACTTTAACTCCGAAAATCTTGGATAATTGCGATGAAGCGATAATCAGGGCCCCAGCGTTTGTAAAACCATTGACAACCGGATGAGAAAGAAAATTGACAACCAAACCAAGTTTAAAAACACCCAGTAAAAATTGAAAGATACCGATCAACAGGGCCAAAAGAATTGCATACGCAATAAACGATTCACTCCCCAAGGTAGCCATCGGCTCTAAAGCGGTTGCCGTCATTAACGATACAATTGCAACCGGACCGGTCGCTAATTGACGGCTGGAACCAAACAATGACGCCACCAACGGTGGAAGAAACGCGGCATACAATCCATAGTATGCCGGTAGCCCGGCCAGTTGAGCATACGCCATCGACTGTGGAACCAGAATTAGAGCAACAGTAATGCCGCCGATTAAATCATGCCTTAAATGACCCAAATTGTATCCCTTGAACCAAATTAAAAATGGGAAAATTTGACAGATAAAATTATTTTGTTTATTGGATCGTTTATTTTGGGGTTCGGCAGGTATCATTTGACTAATTCTTAATATATTATCAAACCTATTATGTCAAAAGCGAAATACCGTTACATATCTCAAAGTAACAGTAATATCCCAAATCAATTAAATACCGTTCCATTTTTATTGTCGAAAAAGTTAATACATGAGACATATTATTGCAAGAACAAATGCCATGATAAATTCATTAACTTTTACATTTGTCGCGTCATATAGGACAAATACTATCGCGTTTAATATCGCTCGGATAAACTACCTTGCAAAAAAATATCCGGTTTATTATAATGATTCATATTCTTGAAAATGGAAACCTTTAAGAGGATTACGAAGTGCCAATAATTACAATATTTGACGGTTCTTATTGTCACGGCAATGACGTGGCTGAAAGCGTTACTTCCCGATTAGGCTACGAACGTATCGATAAATCGCTTCTGGAAACCGTTTCAAAAAAATATGATATTCCCAAAGCCAATTTAATTAAATCATTAAAAGGACAGGCTACCTTTATCAATAAGCTGACTCATGACCGCGAAAAAAATATTGCACGCGTTAAAGCTATTTTGGCCGAAGCCATCCAAAAAGATAAACAGATTTTATATGGCTATGAAGGCCATCTTATTCCTAGAACCATTTCTCATATATTAAGGGTTTGCCTGATAGGCAACTTTGATTATCGAGTTGAACAGGCAGCGCATTCCAAATCGTTATCTCGCAAGGATTCCGAAAAGCTGATACACCGCGACGATAAAGAGCGTTTGGAATGGACCAGTTTTTTGTATGAAAAACCTCCCTACGACGCCTCCCTATATGATATTGTTATTCCAATGCATTCCACCTCTGTAAATGACGCTGTCGAGACAATCTGCCAGTATGCCCAATCCGAAAACGTCCGGCCGACAGAAAGGTCGGTCAAAGTAACCGAGTCGTTTATCTTGGGAGCATCAGTGGAACTGGCTTTAATAGAAGCTGGACACGGTGTTTCGGTTTATTCCGAAGAAGGTAATGTTATCATTACGTTAAACAAAGAAGTAATGCGCCAAAAGCAGTATGAGGATGAACTTCGCAAAATCGCCTCTGAAATTGACGGCGTCAAAAATGTAGAAATCAAGTTAAGCCCGCGGTTCCAAACCGCCTCGCTTAACCCTTGGGCCAATCTCGAAGTCCCGCCTAGAATTCTGCTGGTGGACGATGAAAAAGAATTTGTTCATACTCTTTCGGAACGGCTGCAAACCAGAAGTTTTAAATCTTCCATTGTCTATGACGGTGAACAGGCGATTGAATATCTTAAATCGGAGCAGCCCGATGTTATGGTCCTTGATCTGATGATGCCCGGTATCAATGGCATGGAAGTTCTAAGGCAAGTTAAAAGCGATCATCCCGATGTTGAGGTTATAATTCTAACCGGCCACGGTTCTAAAACAGAAGAAGAACAGGCGGAAGATTTGGGTGCTTTTGCCTATCTGAACAAGCCGGTCAATATTGATCTGTTGGCCCGGGTAATGAAAGAAGCTTATTTGAAAATAAATCGTAATCGTGATAGTAAAGAGGCGGCTGATTAAGACAGCGAATGGTAAAGAAAAAATGATTTGAACTGTTATGGATTATAGCAGGAAAATAAATGGAAAATGACAATTCTAAAAAATATGAGGAAAGCGATGGCGAAAGCTTGCCGCGATATAAACGGCTGAGAAGTCTTTCCATCCTCCTCACTTCTCTTGTTGCCCTGATACCTTTATTTGTCATGGTCATGATAAATTACTATCAGGACCAAAATTCTTATCACGCGGAAAGTCGCTTTGCCATTTCGCGCGTATTATCCAACACTAACCGTACCCTCGAATACGCAATTGATGAACGTCGGGCCGCATTATCATTGGTTATCTCTCAACAATCGTATCAGGAACTGAGCAGTGATGTCGGACTAAGGACCATTTTCCAAAACCTGAATAATGCTTTTGGCGGATTCGTTGATTTGGGTCTGATTGACTCAAGCGGCAATCAGGCGTATTACTCCGGACCTTACGATTTAAAGGGCCGTAATTATAAAAATCAAGAATGGTTCAGCGAAGTCTTGATTCGCGGTGAATATGTCAGTGAAGTCTTTATGGGGCATAGAAACCTTCCCCACTTCATTATCGCCTTTAGACACGAAAAGGCGAATGGAGACTTTTATGTTCTTCGGGCCACTATTGATATGGAAATGATTAACCGTATATTTTATTCCCTGGATCTTGATAAAAATACCGATGCCTTTCTCATTAGTAGCACCGGTGTCCTGCAAACAAATTCTCTTTTCTACGGGGCAATCTTGACCGAGGCCCATATTGATGTCCCCCAGCGGTATCGCAACCGCGAGGTTATTGACGAATATAATGAAAACGATAAATGGATAACCGCCGGATACGCCTACATTGAAAACAGTCCCTTTATTCTAATGGTTATCAAACAACGTGAAAATCCATTTCTGCACTGGTTTTATCTTAGAACCGGACTTCTTTGGTTTTTATTCTTAAGTACAATCCTCATTCTCGGTGCCATCGTTTACGGTTCCAGCCACACTATTAAACGGCTTCGTGAACTTGATAAACGGCGTGCCCGAATTCTCCACAATGTTGAGTACACGAGCAAAATGGCAACAATTGGTCGAATGGCCTCATCGGTGGCCCATGAAATAAATAACCCGCTGGCTATTATCAACGAAAAGGCCGGACTGCTTACCGACCTAACCTATCATACCAAAGATTTACCCAACCGGGATAAATATTTCACTCTCGCGGAATCTATCACCAAGTCGGTGGAACGATGCAGTCAGGTAACACACCGTCTCCTCGGTTTTGCCCGGCGAATGGATAATGTCAAAGAATTTATCAATCTTAAAAATCTAATTGAAGATGTGGTTGAATTTCAAAAGACGGAAATGTCTCATCGACATATCAATATCAATATAAATATTCCGGAGGATGCTCCGCCCATCGAAAGTGATCGCGGTCAGATGCAACAGGTCTTTCTGAATATCATTAATAATGCTGTCGCCGCGGTTGAATCCGGAGGTCATATTTCCATTGATTTTGCCGAAGTGAATGATAAATTTGTCGATGTCTCCGTAACTGATGATGGGGTCGGTATTTCCGAAAAAAATCTAAAATCAATTTTCGAGCCTTTCTATTCGACCAAGGGGGAATTCGGAACCGGATTGGGATTATCTATTACCCATGATATCATTCAAAAATTTGGCGGAGATATCAGTGTCACCAGCAAGCTTGGAAAAGGTACTAAATTTGTTATTCGATTACCCCGAAAGGCCAACTATTAGGGAGGGATATGGGCAAATTTAAAATACTATTCGTCGATGACGAAGAAGAGCTGGTCTCAACCATGGTTGAGAGACTCGAATTCCGGGATATCGAGTCGGCCTATGAATTGAACGGCGCCTCGGCTATCGAACGCCTGCGAAAAGAAGATTTTGACATTGTCATTCTCGATTTAAAACTCCCCGGGATTAGTGGCGAGGAAACCCTGCGCGTGGTAAAAAAAGAGCATCCCCGTCTTCCGGTAATATTGATAACGGGGCATCTTTCAGCCGAGGAACAGGGCGAAATCCCCAAAGGTGCCGCCGACTACCTGACTAAACCAATCAACATTGATGACCTCATCGGAAAAATACAGGACGTGTTTGATAAGCAATGAGTACAACTAAAGACAGTCCTCTCTACCGCAATCCGGCCGATACTGACCTGAAATTCTTTTCTGCCGTAACCGCTTCCGTGACGCACGAACTGAACAACGTCCTCTCGATCATAAACCAAACCGGCGGACTGCTCGAGGACCTGCTGTACGGCGTCAGCCAGGGTGAGACAATACAACCCGAACAACTGGAGCGAATTGCCGGAAAAATCAATGTGCAAACCGAGCGGGGAATCGGAATTATCCGGCGGCTGAATAATTTTTCCCATTCATGCGATGAAAATACATCCGAACTTGATATATACGAGATAACCGCCGCCATAACCGGGCTTTCTCAACGGCTGGCCGATATGGCGCGCGTCAACTTAACGACTGACCGGACTAATTCCGAATCTGTTATAGTACACAATAATCCATTAAAAATACAACAGATAATATTTTTGATACTTCGCGAGATTTTCAAAGCCGCCTCAAAAGATGATGGCGCCGGCCTGATGACCAAAAAAACCGATAACGGCGCAATAATTTCGATAGTGCATACTTTCTCTGGTGAACCATACGCCCCTGAATTGAGTATTATAGGTAAAATCGCTGAAGAAATCGGGGGGCGAGTTGAGACCGTTAAGGCCGAAAAGGTACTGATATACAACATAACGATTACTTGATGATCGGTTAACAGGATATTTATTGATTTAGGAGATAGAGTTATGGCAAATCCGAAAGTTTTGTTGGTTGATGATGAAGAGGATTTTCGGGAGATTTTGTCCCAGCGGATGCAAAAGCGGGGACTGGACACGGATGAAGTCGGAAGCGGACAGGCGGCTTTGGATAAAGTAGCCGAGAACAACTACGATGCCATCGTGCTGGATCTGGCGATGCCGGGAATGGACGGGATTGAGACGCTCGAGAAACTCCTTAAGTTGAAGTCGGATCTTCAAGTGATCGTCCTGACCGGGCAGGCGACTGTGGCCAAGGGTGTGCAGGCGGTCAAGATGGGTGCGGCCGATTTTCTTGAGAAACCAGCGGAAATAGAATCGCTGGTGGCCAAGATTGCGGAGGCCCAGCAGAAAAATATTGCCGCCTTTGAGGACAATCTCAATAAGAAAATCTCGGATATCACCAAGAAAAAAGGCTGGTGAACATCCCGATAAAAATGTCGGAACCGCGATGGTTCCGACATATACAAATTCCGTCCGCCTCAGCTCATATTTTAATATTCACCGAAGCATGATATTACTTGCGCCGGGCGCGTTTTTTCCGTCGAGAGCCCTGCCCCACCGATTGCTTTTTGGACGGCCAACTCTTTTTTAGTTTCGACCAGAAAGAGTCTTCCCTGTCCGATTCATCGCGCTTGTTATCAGTCGCCTGAGAAATTTGAACGCGGGCTGTCTTGCTTTTTTGTTTCGGCTGTTCGAAATCTTTTCTCTTAAAATCTTTCTTCCGGGAATCGGTCCGACGGGGTGCAGATTTTTTAGAATCGGTCGTGCCGGAAGATTTCCGTCGCGCGGCCCGATTTTTCATCGGCGTCCGTTTCTCAACTTTTTTATCAATTGAAAGTTCATTACTCAGATTCAAATTGGCCGCTTCTTTTAATAGAAGATTTTCCGACGGCAGAAATGGTAGAGTCGACATCGGCAGTTTGATTTTCATAAATTTTTCAAGATTCCGAATCCAGCTTTTTTGGGTGGGCGAGGCATAAGAAATAGCATGGCCCGCTTTTCCGGCCCGGCCGGTTCGGCCGATACGATGCACGTAATCTTCGGAGTTAGCCGGCATATCATAATTGACCACCAGCT
Source organism: Candidatus Zixiibacteriota bacterium (assembly GCA_043825815.1). Lineage (GTDB taxonomy): Bacteria > Zixibacteria > MSB-5A5 > GN15 > PGXB01 > JBDRRI01. Next base: position 850 of record JBDRRI010000176.1, on the reverse strand, counting down.
CAATTCCGGAAACATCAATTCCCCGCGCCGCTATATCGGTGGCGACAAGAATCTGAAAGCGCCCCCGCTTGAATCCCTCCAGAGCGGCGCGCCGTTGTTCCAGAGATCGATCGGAATGAATTTCCGCGGCGGCAAAACCCATATTTTTAATCTTATCGGTCAGTTTACTGGCCATTCGTTTGGTACGCGTAAAAACCAGAACCGGACCGGTGTACTGTTTGAGCTGAACCGCGAGAAGCCGTTTCTTATCATGACTTTCGATAAAAAACATCTCATGGCTGACCTCAACCGGAGTCGTCCCGGATCGATCGGTTTCAACGCGGGTCGGATTTTCCATCAGTTTCCCGGCAATAGCCTCGATTTCTGCCGGCATCGTCGCGGAGAATAACATCGTTTGATGCTTATCCGGCAATGATTTTATTATTGTTTTAACGTCGGGAATGAAGCCCATATCAAGCATCCTGTCTGCTTCATCCAGAATAAAAATCTTCACATTGGACAAATCAACCGTGCCCCGTTCGATATGATCCATGAGCCGTCCCGGCGTAGCAATCACTATCCGCGGATTCCGATGGAGCGCCCGCATCTGCATGGAGATCGAGGCTCCCCCGATCAGGACAGTCGAGCGTATTTTTATATTTCGATTGATAGCTTTAATCGCCTCATCCACCTGAGTCGCCAGCTCGCGGGTCGGCACCAAAATAAGCGCCGTGCCCGTTTTGAAATTATAGAGCCGCTGTAACAGGGGAACGCCATAGGCAATCGTCTTGCCGGAACCGGTCTTGGCAATAGCAATGATATCGTCACCGTTAAGGCCGGCCGGAATCGATTCTTTTTGGATCGGAGTCGG
>JBDRRI010000175.1:0-11935 GCA_043825815.1 Candidatus Zixiibacteriota bacterium | reverse complement strand
GGGCATAGTCATTCTGGGAATCGTCGGACTGGTATTCGTTTCCGACATTATGAATGGAATTGCATCGGCCCAGGCTGATAAACTCGAAGACGCCACGGGAATTGATAGACATGTCGAAAATATTGCCTTCGGCCCCGGTGAAAAATTAACTTTCGATATCGGCTATGGCTTCATTAATGCCGGCACCGCCACATTGGAAGTCGTCGATCTGATTGAATATAATGAACGGCCCTGCCATCAGATTGTAACCACCGCCCGCTCTAATAAATTCTTTTCATCGTTTTATAAAGTCGAGGACCGGGTCGAATCCCTTATCGATGCCATCGGAATTTTCAGCTGGCGATTCGAGAAAAATCTGAGTGAGGGCAGTTATCGCTCGGTTAAAGTGTGTGAATTCGATCAGGAAAACAATCTCGTTCATTACGAAGATAGTACGTATGATGTCGGCCGTTACGTACAGGATGCTCTTTCAGCTATGTACTATGTAAGAACACAGGACCTGAATGTCGGCGTATCGATTTTTATCGATAATTTTACCGATGGCAAGCATTATCCTTTGGAAGTAAAAGTACTCAAAAAAGAAACAATAAATATCAAGGCCGGCAAATTTGATTGTTTGGTGGTGGAGCCGCTTTTACAGTCATCGGGAATATTCCAACATGAAGAGCGGCTAACTGTCTGGCTGACTGATGACCGGCTTAAATTACCGGTTCTTATGAAATCAAGAGTTCTGGTCGGCTCAATATCAGCCGAGTTAACCGATTACAAATTAGGTGAGATCATAGATTTTTAATGTCCCTTATATAATTTCAAGGTTAATTTAATTGAGAATGACGGAGTATTGATATGTTAAGGTTAGTTGAATGTGTCCCCAATTTTTCCGAAGGTAGAAGACCCGAAGTAATAAAGGCTATTACCGATGAAATATGCACGGTTGAAACAGTGGCCCTGCTTGATTATGAAATGGATCCTGATCATAATCGGGCTGTCGTAACTTTTGTCTGCGCTCCCGAGAATGCCGTCGAAGCATGTTTTCGCGGCATAAAAAAAGCTTCCGAACTAATCGATATGCAAACCCATTCCGGCGAACATCCGCGCATGGGCGCCACTGATGTTTGTCCTTTTATACCTATATCTGATTTTACCGAAACGGAGGCGATTGAGCTGGCCAAGGAACTGGGAAAACGGGTTGGCGAGGAACTTCAAATTCCGGTATTCTTATATGAGGCGGCCAGAACCAGACCGGAACGTGAGAATCTGGCGGTGGTTCGTAAAGGTGAATATGAGGGTCTGATTAAGGCAATTGAGGAAGACCCCGATCGCAAACCGGATTTTGGTCCGGCCAAAATGAATCTTAAATCCGGGGCGACCGCTATCGGCGTCCGTTTTCCATTGGTCGCTTATAATGTATATCTTGACACCAACCGCGCCTCCATTGCCAAAAAAATCGCCAATACCGTCCGTTTTGTTAAGGGCGGTTACCGTTACTGCAAAGCAATGGGATTTTCTATAACTGAAAGAAATTGCACCCAGGTTTCAATGAACCTGGTTAAATATACCGAAACGCCGATTTTCAGGGTTTTTGAGACGATAAAAAATGAAGCGGCCCGGTATGGCGTTAATATATTATCCTCAGAAATTGTCGGTCTTCTCCCTCAACAGGCTTTGTTCGATGTCGCCGAATATTATTTGCAGCTTGAGGGTTTTTCCTCAGCTCAGGTTCTGGAGGAGAAATTACGCCGGGCCGGTGGAAGCGGCGGAGGAGCGACCTCCGATTTTTATAACGAAGTGGCCGCCAAATCGCCGACTCCGGGCGGAGGTTCCGTGGCCGCCTCAGCCGGGGCACTTGGTTCGGCTCTTAATTCTATGGTCTGCCGATTGACAATCGGCAAGAAAAAATATGTCTCGGTTCAGGAAGAATTGGAGACGGTGCTTGAAAAGTCGGAAATTCTTCGGGGCGAGTTAAAGGAGATGATTGTCGAAGACGGCGAGGCCTTTGATAAAGTAATTACCGCTCGCAGAATGGCTAAAGATACCGATGCGGAGAAAGAGAAAAGAGCCAAAGCAATCTTCGAAGCGACCAAAATAGCGGCACGGACCCCGCTAAAAACGGCAGAGTTATCATTGAAAGTTATGGAGTTATCGAAAACCGTTGCGGACAAGGGTAATGCCAATTCTGTATCCGATGCCGGTGTGGCCGCACTAATGGCCAAGGCGGCTCTCGAGGGCGCCCTTTATAATGTCAAAATCAATATTAGCGGATTCGAAGATACTGATTTTGTTAAAGAAATGACTGAAAAAACCGTAAATCTTCAGAAGAAAAGTGATAAACTGGCTGATGAAATCAGAGGCATTGTGGAAAGCAAAATTGGATGAACCCAACCATAGATTTGCATATTCATACGACCTATTCCGATGGATTGTCGACTCCTTCAGAAATATTGGAAATAGTCCGCGAAAAAAAACTGTCGGCTTTTGCCATATGCGACCATGATAATTTCGGCGCCTTACAGGAATTCGAAAAACTGCTTAAACCGGATGACCCTGAATTAATATCGGGAATTGAATTATCGGCCGGTCAGGGTGGAGAGGATATTCATATTCTCGGATATATGTATAACCGCCAATCACAATATTTTGCGGACACGGTGGAACAATTCAGAAACAATCGGAACCATCGCGGCGCTTTAATGTTAAAAGAATTAGAGAAACTGGGAATTGATATTCCGATGGAAATGGTTCGAGAAATCGCCGGAGATTCGGCTATTGGACGACCACATATTGCCGATGCCCTGGTAAGGGTCGGCGCCGTTAAAAAATTCTCGGAGGCTTTTGATAGATTAATCGGGTATGATGGACCGGCCTATGTACCCAAAAAGAATCTAACACCTAAAGAGGCTATTGAATTGATTCACAAAGCAGACGGTCTGGCCTTTTTGGCTCATCCAGGGATATGCGATGTTGCCCGATATATTGGCGAATTTAAAGAATATGGTTTGGATGGTATCGAGATTTATCACCCGGCCCATAACCGTTCAATAAAAAAGAGCCTGAAGAAATTGGCTCAAAAGGAATCATTGATGATCTCGGGAGGATCCGATTTCCACGGCCGCGAAGGGCATCATGAAATGATTGGCTCCCAGTCCGTCCCGGCTGAATTACTGGATTTAATAAAGCAAAAGATGAATTTAAAATAATAGAGGTTTATGTGAAAAGGACGATTATTTTTTTTCTGGGAACCTGGGCAATATTGACAATATCGGCTTTCGCCGGAACGATGTCTGAACAGGAGCAACAAGAATTAATTGACATGGTCAACTATATGCGGGGCGATACAACTTTGGAAACCGTTTTCGACGAGCACGAGCATGGAAAATGCGGAACCGACATTGCTCTGACGTATTTCAATCATCTGTCTGATTTTACCGGTGAATATGCCGCCAAAGTGGCGGCCCTTCCCCCCCGTCCCATCCTATCATTTACTTTTGATTCACCCGGTGGACATTTTAAAATACACTACAATACCAGCGGTACCGATGCTGTTTATTTGCCCGGAACCGATGTCAATCCGGCCGACGGCGTTCCTGATTATGTCAATGGTATTGCCATAGCGGCCGATTCGGCGTGGCAGGCGGAAATCGTAACCTTGGGGTATACTCAACCATTATCTGATGGCACCAATGGTGGCGATTCTAAGGTTGATATCTATATTGAAAATTTGGGGCCGCAGTACTACGGCGTGACCTATCCGGATACGACCGGTCTGCCTTATTATCAGCAGAGTGTGGCGGCATTTTTGATTCTTGATAATGATTATAATATGCCCCCATACAATTCAAGCAGCGCTCTCGAGCGCAGACTTGATGCCGCGCGGGTGACAATAGCCCATGAATTTTTCCATGTCATTCATTATACTCTCGATTACACAGAGTATGAAACCCAAGGTACGTATGATGCCCTGCCGTGGTGGGAAATGACGGCCTCGTGGATGGAAGAATATGTGTTTGATGATGTCGATGATTACTATGCTTATATTCATTCATATTTAAACTATCCCTATCAGGGATTACGCTATGTTTTTGGCAACACGCTACATCAGTACGGAGCTTGTATCTTTCCGCTCTTTTTAGCTGAGAGATGGGATCCTATAATTATTAAAACAGCCTGGAATAAATGCCGTGAATATGGTACGGGAACTCAATTCATGCAAGCCGTGAGCGACGCCATTTCCGAACATACCGGAGGGGCGTACAATCTTCGGACTGCTTTCAATGAATTCGCGGTTTGGAATTTCTTTACAGGGACCAGAGCGAGTCGGACCCCGGCCGGCTATGGTTTCTCGGAGGCAAGCAATTACTATATGATACCCGATTCGATGCTCTTCCCCATTGATACTTTTGTTGACCGTCTGATTTGGGTAGTGGGCGGTGGCGGCTGGAGTGCTGATACGTTGAGTAATGGGAAATCAATAGCTTTCTTTGAAGACAACATGCCAATGAGCGGAGCCGCTCATTATATCGACCTGAGGAATATTGACTATATTACTGATTCTTTATTTGAATATACTTTCAGCGGTATATCAATAGACCTTTCCGACGATTATACAGTTGATTGGGCAATAACACATATTGGTTTTACTTCCTCTCCTACTGAAGTTGCTGAAATAATCTCGATAAATGATACTTCGAAAATCAAATTTTCAATTGAACCGGATCAATATTCGCGGATTATCTCAATACCAACCCCGGTTGACACTACTTATTATGCTGATTTTAGCAAAGATTATGGATATACGCTTCTTTTTAACAGTTCCTTCAGTGATACTGCGGATGTACCTTTTAGCATATCATTCGGTCCTAATCCGGCAATGCTTGATTCAGTCGATCAAATAACCTTTTATATCCGCGACGCAAATTTGGAGACTCTTGGCAAAACAGCAAATATTAATATAGATATTTTTACGGCGTCGGGTGAAAAAGTTCTTACTATATCGGAGAAAAACAAAACTTTTGACGCCATTAATCGGTGGATCGATATTCCCTGGGGATTAAGCAATAATGGTGATTCCAGGGTTGTCCCCGGCCTTTATTTCGCTTATATGGAAGTAGAATTAAGCGATGGCACAACCGCCTCCAAGATTCACAAGATTGCCTTAATAAAGTAATCAAGTTTATGAACGGGGATATTAAGATAATCGCCAGAGTCGCTGTCTTTGCGGCTCTGGTTTTTATTTTTTCATATTTTTCCATGTTCATCTCCGGTTTTAATCTGTCTTTCTTTATTGTCTTTGCATCGGCCTTTGTCTGGGGACTTTATCCGGGACTGGCCGTGGGAGTTGTCGGTTTTTTCCTCTGGTCGAATTTTAATCCGTTCGGACCGGCTCCATTGCCGCTTTTGATATCTCAATTAATCGGAATTTCTATGACAGCCGTAATAGGAAAAGTCTGTTCAAAGATAATAACTTTGAATAATTATAATCCAAAAGTGATTGTCGTATTATCACTTGCGGGTCTTTTCTCCGGTCTGACCTATCACCTGATTGTTGACATTGTCGATGCCTGGCTTTATCAACCATTTATCCCTCGATTAATGGCCGGGCTATTCTTTTCATTGATTACTATTGTTTCAAATGCTATAATATTCCCATTGTTATATCCGGCCCTAAGATTTTTGGGGCGCAATGAAACGGGGAGATGTTGATGAGGCTATTCGTATCAGCGCTGTTTTTCCTTATGGCTTTGGCATCTTTGCAGGCGCAGGAAAATATTATTCCGTCATTGGGCGATACGCTTAATACGAATTTCTCCGATTCCGACCTTGTCGCCGATACGACCGATATGCCACAAAATCTGACCGATACTTCTAAAGAGTTTTTTCCCGCTTTCGATTTTAATGATTCGAGTAAAGCTTTTATTTTTGATGAGCGGTTTAACATTAGATCGGCTTACATTAGATCGCTGGGACACGATGCCTCTGATTTTTTGAAATTTAGTCCTTCCAATTTCATCATCACCAATTTATCAACGCCTAATCGAACGACGGTCTCTCCGTTTAATTTACCCGGCAACCGTTTCAGTATTATATTCAACAATCAACAGATAAATCCTCTTGATAATATAACCGGACCGGATTATAAGATTGATTTTAATGATATTCCAACCGCTCCGGTTCAGAATATTTACAATATCGAGGGCCCGCTCGGGATGTTTTTCGGGGCCGATAATGCTATCGCTTCATTAATTCTCGAGGCTCATGATCCGGTTTCGGTCAGCGCCGAATCCAAAATGGTGGCGGATGTCGGCTCTTATGGTTATGCATATACCAAGGGATTATTTACGCATCGAAACGCCGCCGGGCGGTCTATTAAGGCATCGGTGGCCTATCGCAAAGCCGATGGACTGTACGGGTACAGCGATGAAAGCTATCATCAATGGGGCGAATTAACATTGCCGCTAAAAAAGAAACTGGAAATTTATCTTGAGGGTCGGATGTACAATCGTAACGGATTATACGCATTCGAAACATATGGAGCCGAGGATAGAAAACGTCTTGATCGCGATCTTTCCGCCGGACTGGTATGGCACCATAATGATAAGGCTTCCAGCAGCATCCAATATCGTTCCCAACAATCCAATCTGGATCACGATCTAATTTCTCAGGATTCCAAATATAAAAGCGAGTCTTTTGACAGATCCATTGATGTTAAACATTCGCATCTTTCCGGCGCCTGGAATTTTGAATTAAATGGCCTTGTCAATCAGGAAAGTTTTCAGGAAATAAACAAAATGACCAAACGGTATGGCGGTGAATTTACTATAAAATTGATGACGAGCCAAGAACGGGGGCGAATATTATTTATGGGAGGAGTGCATAAATATGAAGGATACAAATCTCAACCGTTATTCATGGCCGCTTTTATTCTAAAAGGAGACCGCCATTATCTGGCGGGGACAATCGGGATAGTTTCAAAATACCCTATACTTTATGAACTTACTCTTTCCACGGAAAGAGCGCCGGAAAAACAATACACTGGGAATATCACTTATGCCTTAGGACAAGCAGGCAATGATATTCAACTCTCGCTTACCGGGGGTCTTATTAATAACGGTATCGATTGGACGCGAGCGGTTGATGATCCTTTGCGGTACTCTGCCATCAATTCAAAAATCAAGTTTGCCAATATCACGATTTCAAAAAATATTAACTGGAATAAATGGCTGATATTATCCGGAGGCGGATCGTATCGATACAATGAAATTGACCGTGACCGGTTTCCGCCGTATTCACCTAATTATCAGCTTTTTGCGACATTGCAGATTCACCGTTTTATTGAAACATTGGGACTTAATTTGTTTGCCTATACGGAACTGTTATATAACGCCGAATACACGGGGTATAATCAGGAAAAATATGGAGAGGATCCGATTGTTAATGCCAAATTATCGTTTAAGATAAAGAAGTTTCATTTCTATTATGTTTTCCAAAATGTCATCGGCACAGAATATTTTTCTCGAGAAAATAGATTAATTCCCGGAAGATATAATTGGTATGGAGTAACCTGGGAATTCCTGGATTGATCCATTCAGACTAAAGACCAAGCTCTTTAATTTCAAATTCGAATTTCGATGGTTTTAGCCGAATCAACCATCCCCTTCCATAAGGATCTTCAAGAGCCAAATTGGGATCATCAATCACTTTCTGATTCACATCAACGACAGTACCGGATAATGGCGACTGGACAATATGAGACTGCATATCGGAGGAAAAAATCCGGAGATAAACCGAACCCTGCCGCAATTCGTCACCCACTGACGGTAGAAATACATTTTGTATTTTCCCAATGGTATTTAAAAAGGACTGCTTAACACCTAATAAAATAAGGCCATCATCTTCCATAATCGACCAAACATGTTCACCGATCGACTGCGGAATGGCCTTTGATTTATCAGGAACGGCGTCGAAATTATTATTGGCGGCCTCTTTTAAATTATTTGCCGACGCCGAAACAAGTTGAGCGGCCCGGTTGACGACCGATTTCAATTCTGATTTTGTAAATGGTTTGGCGAGATAATCAAAAGCGCCCAACTGAGTCGCTTTCAGCGCGGTATTTATGGTGGCATAGCCGGTTATCATAATTACCGGGATTGTCGGATATTTTTCTTTGGCCAATTTCATAAATTCCAGTCCGTCAATTTCAGGCATCATCAGATCGGTCAAGACAATATCGATTTTTTCTTCATCCAATATTTCAAGACCGCGCTGCGCGGAACCGGCCAAAATAACCGCATAGTTTTCTTTAAGCAGATGCTTTTCGATGCTGTTAAGAACAACATTTTCATCATCAACTGCCAATACTTTTAATTTATTCTCCATTTTTAATCTCCCGGTATTTACAGCCGGTTAAAATAATTACGTTTTTTCGGTTTCACTCGTGGGCAGTAAAATTTTAAATACGGCCCCGCCGTCGGTGGCGTTCGAGGCCTCAATTGTCCCATAATGCCTCTTTATAATACCCCAGCTTACCGCCAGGCCAAGGCCATTGGTTCCTTTGGTGGAAACAAAGGGATCGAATATTTTTTCAGAAACCGATTTATCTATTCCCGGTCCGTGGTCGCGAACCAATATGACGCACTGTTTGGTTTCTTTTTGATACATTGTTTTCAATTCTATAATGCCAATCCCATTCATGGCGTCGACGGCATTGAGCAGAATATTGAGAATGACCTGTTGTATCTGTTGGATATCGCAGGTTATCATTGGCAGTTCTCCGGCCAGTTCCTTTTCTATTTTTATATTTCTAAATTGAGGCAGTTTATGAACCAGCACCAAAGATTGCTCGACAACCAGATTGGAATCAACCAGTTCCAGATGAAGCTTTCCCATTTTTGCAAAGTCAAGAAGGTTTCGCACTATATCCCGACATCTGATTGTCTCGCTAATAATTACATTGAGATCGGTCTTATGTTTTTCATTTTCTTCGCAGTCATCCAGCATATCTTCGGCATAAGCCAGTATCCCCGTTAGAGGATTATTAATCTCGTGAGCTACTCCGGCGGCCAGTTGGCCAACTGCGGCCAGCTTTCCCGCCTGTACCAGTTGATCGTTCAACTCTCTTTCCGAAGTGACATCGCGCGCAATGGTACAAACTCCAATCAGTTCATTATTCTGACCAGTTAGAGGAAAACGAACAGTTTGATAATGACGATCCCGACCACCTAAATGAAAAACCTCGTCAAAGGTCCGATGACAATTGCAATCAAGGACTTCCTTATCATTTAGTCGAACCAATTCAGCCGCTTCCGGAGAGATCACTTCCTCCGGTGTTCTACCTATAAAATCATCTGGCGTTTTATTAAAGGCTGTGGCACAAACCGGATTGACAATGAGATATCGCCCGCTCATATCCTTAATGGAAATCCAATCATTGGCTGAATTTATAAAACCGAGAAGGCGGTGGCGCTCCTTTTCGACCTTTTGTTCCAGATCAGTAATTTCTTTTAATTGCCGTTCCTGCTCCTGCTGGGCATTGACCAGATCCCAGAAAATATGAGCGAACGTATGATCAATTATTTTAACGCCGGGCGGCAGGCGGCGGTAGATTTTGTCAAGAATTTCATTATTGCCGGTTAATTCAATAACCAGTTCAACGCCTTCAATTGATAGAGCTTCGGATAAGGCCGGACAGGTCAGAATACCCAATTCGCGGGCCCGGATCATTCCCGGCGCCTCTGAGTTGATATCGACGACGCATTGAATATCCAGTGACAACTCTTTCAAATATGCCCCGGCGGCAAGATCTATAATCGCCTGACAACCTTTACCACCGCCTATTATTACTGTTTTCATCCGCAGACTCTTTAATTGTAATTTAAAGTTAATTAAATAATATCAACCAGACGGAAAATCTGCTTCAAGCATCTCCCTGTAATCTTCAATTAGTTGCCGCATGTTTTCATAACTGCCTTGCGGCTTTATCGAAAAATGCATCAATATCTTATTTAAACGATCCGGCATATAGGGGAATAATTTCTTGAGATTGATCACCCGGTATTCATAAAAAGCCGAACCGTCATCGGATTTCAAACTGCTTTTGACTTTATCCGAGTATTCCCTGCTCTTCATAACACTATGAAATGAATTAATTCCCTTGCCGGCAACATAATTTATAATATTCCCCATACTCCAAACATCAAAATCCGAAACATGCTGATTCAGGTCAAAATCGATCCATCGATATTTCCCGCTAATAGGTTCAATTAATATATGATCGTTGCGGATATCTCCATGACAGGTGTTGTTATCATGAAGGAATTGAATAGCTTCCATACAGGATAAAAGATTCCTGAGAATCCCCGGTAAATCCTCATAAAAATAGCGCTCATGATTCTTATCAATATAATAAACATACTGGAATATTGATTTACCTTTAATAAAATCTATAATCCTGATACAATTATTCTTTGTATCCGGAATCGTATATCCCTGCATAAAACGATCATCACCGGCAACCAGTTTTAAGACCTCCGCTTCCTTTTCAGGACTTCGATAACACCGAATTTTAAAAACGCCGATATGAACATTGAATTCTTCATGAAACACCGTTTTAATTATTTTTTTCTGCCCATTTTCCAAATCAATGGCACCAAACACCCAGTATTTGGGTTGATCACTGATCCCAAAACGAGTCTCATATTTATTGCCCTCAACCACAAAATCCCGGTCACCCAGCCTTATTATATTCCCGCGTTGAATCCGCATGCAATCGGATGTATCCGTTACAATTTTGGGGATCCCCGTAAAATGCCACTGCGCCAACTCATTAATTCTCGCGGCCAGCTTGATGAAATCATCGGAGGCCATAGATCAATTAACCTGCCATAATATATTAATATTTATAATTTACCATTCAATTCTAATTATAAGTTAATAATAATTGCCGGCAAAGCCATTTTTAACCCAAAAACTAATCTTCTTCGACTCCTCGTCGCGGGTTCATAACCTATTACTTAAAAATCGGTTATCCCCGGAAATGAATAAATAATTGAAAAAGGCCGGTTTTTACTCTGTTTAGTGTCTTTAATATTCCGAAACAGTTAAATATTTGGCCGAATTTTGCCATAATTTTTTACCACATTTGACTATCAAAAACGTCTTTTTTTTAAGAGAATAAATTGACTTTAAAATTAATATGTTATATAATAAGCGTCAAAATTAACATATTGGGTATAAACAGCTTTACGGAGTGTAAAATGCAGAAAAACAAAAAAAGCGTTCTGATATTCTTAATGTCGATTGTTCTGATATTAGCCTTTGGCGGTTGTTCGGATGATAATAATCCCACTAATGATGGAATTAGTCCTGAAATTTTATCCGTCTATCCACCCAATGGCAGTACCGGCGTATCGGTTGCAACGCCAATTATTATAGTATTTTCCGAGAATGTAGATATAAGCACATTTGCTCCGTCGGCATTGCGCCCGGCTGATACTTCTTTCATCATTTCCCCTCCAACGGCTGTTAATGTCAGTTATAGCGGCGACTCAGTTTTTATTATTCCATATTATAATTTGATGTTTGGACGGGATTATATAATAACCATATCTGATTATATTAAGGACAAAGACGGCAACAAATTAAAAACCGCTGCTAACTGGACATTTAAGACCGGCGAAGAAATTGTACCGCTTTCCGCAAATAATTTATGGATATTTTATGATTCGCTTCAACAGATTGATACAATTAATATTTATGACACATCGTACTATTTCTTTTATGATACTTTGATCGACTCAACTTTTCAACTTGATTCCATTGTAAAAGATTCGAATATTGAACTTATTTTCTTATTAACTGATACGCCATCAGTAGACCCGCTTATAATAGATACTCTCTTTATAGACACTATTTGGAATGTATTTAATGTAAGTTATTATGA
>JBDRRI010000174.1:0-8488 GCA_043825815.1 Candidatus Zixiibacteriota bacterium | reverse complement strand
GCTCGCAAACCAATAATTGTATTAAATCCATTTATTGATGACAATAAAACACCTTTAAACCTGAATTATTTTGATTATTATAAACCATCATTAAAAAAAACGCATTTAGTGCCAATAAAAAATGGCCGAACTGATTCAAATAAATGGTTAGAAACTTGGCCTTTTAAGAGTATATATAAGAATACTTAAATGCTGAAAAAAACCATATACATAATCCTCGCAGTTATCGTTTTTATCGCCATATTAACTTTATTTTACAACGCTTATGTTCAATCAGTTATGATAAAGGAACTTGTTCGGATGACCGAACAAAACCTTGTTGCAAAATTCGCTCCGGTACGGAATGACAACGATTCGCCCGCCATTCTCTTTATTCATGGTTACGGCGGATCGCCATACGATTTCAAACCGTTGATTGATACACTTGATAAATTGGGGTACACCTATTATGCTCCATTACTTCCCGGGCACGGCCAGTCTGCAATCGAATTGGAAAATAGCACCAAAGAACAATGGTTTGACGCCGCCGAAAAGGCTTATCATGAATTGAAAGCAAATTACGAAACTATATATGTAATCGGTTTTTCGATGGGCGGAGCGATATCGGTATTGCTGGCGGCTCGGTTTGAGGTCGATGGTTTAATTTTAATCAATCCGTATTTCCGCACGACCATGAAATGGTGGTACCTGACCAATCTGGAAAACACCGCTCGGTTGTTATCGCCTTTTATACCGTATGTCATCAAGCCTAAAAAAGGTCAGATCAATGATCCCGACGGTCTTAAAAAATATGAATCGTTGAAAATCATCCCAACCAAATCAACCAGAGAATTGAATGCAATTGGCGAACGCGCACAAATTGACGCTGGGAATCTTAATTGCCGAATTTTATGGTTCCATGCCGTCAACGATGATGTTGCTTCGTATAAGTTGAGCCGTAAGGTGTTCAAAGCGGCGCCATCGACTAATAAGAAATTCATTAATCTTGAGCGGAGCAACCATGTCGCGTTGTATGATTACGATTCGAAAATTATAATAGACAGTGTGTTGTCATTTATTAGTCCATTAAATTAGTAGTCTTATTTTTTACAGGGGTCGACGATTTCTGTGCCATCCTGCTTTTTATTTGAGGAATAAAAATTTATTTAATAGCAAGAAACACCCGGTTTCTTGGTTTTATTTTGACTATTTTGACGAATAGCGCACGGAGTAATTAATGTCATAAATATTGACTCTTATGATTCCGTATTATTAATTGAGCGAGAAATATAGCCTTTTATTTAGGAAATATTAGAAAATAGTCCGGGGCTCGTTGCGGAAGGCGAGAATGTTAGCGTGACGATCGTCCGGTATAGTAGATTGATACCTTTCCCCGTGGGTTGATTCCCACGGGGTTAATAAGTTATAATAGTAATTCAATCAATATAAAGGGATGTCGATATGCGATTCACGCCGATCATATTACTGGTGCTTTCCAACCTTTTTATGACTTATGCCTGGTATGGCCATCTTAAAGATCTTCGGGCCAAACCGATTATTCTGGTCATTTTACTCAGCTGGGGGGTAGCCTTTTTTGAGTATTGCCTTCAAGTTCCGGCGAATCGGATCGGGAGCGGATACTTTACTTTGCCTCAGCTCAAGGTCATTCAGGAAATAATTACGATTGTTGTTTTTGCCGGTTTTTGCGTTTTTTATATGAAGGAAAAATTAAACTGGGATTTCCTCTGGGCGAGTCTTTGTTTGGTCGGGGCGGCTTTTTTCATGTTTCGAAATATGTTTTCGGCGGCGTAAATACGGGGATGTGGTTTACCGGATTGCGATATTTCAGTTCGGTTGACTTCGAACTTAAAAACAGTTAATCTTAATATATTCCAAATATGGAGAACTGATCATTTTGGCGACAGTTAAAAAAGGATTCCCTTTTAAGACGCTATTCAGCTTTCTCGGTCCCGGCAATTGGGCCACGAATATTGAGGGTGGCTCGAAGTTCGGTTATGAACTTCTTTGAGTCATTACGCTTAGTACGGTCATGCTGATAGTGATTCAGAATATGGCCGCCAAACTTGGTATTGCCACCGGAAAATCGCTGGTGGTTAATATTCGAGAGCGCTTTTCCCGTCCGGTATCGGCCTTTCCGGGTGTGACGGTGGTGCTGGCTTGTGTTGCAACCGATGTGGCGGAATTAATTGGCGGGGCGATAGGATTTTTAATAAACGGAAGACCAATATTCCTTTGTTGCTGATTGGTCCGAATCGCTAAAATGAGGCAGGATAAGGAGATCAAATCAGTATTTGTCAATTCCGGAGAATATGGCAGTAAAGATGGCATATTAAGCCTAATCATTTGAGACTATGATTTTCAATATAGTTATCTCCATGATTAATGGTATTTCATCCGTATTATTTTAGTCTGAAATTGGGTCATTTTTGAATAATGGGGGCCTTTAATATTAAATTTATAGAAAATATTATTGCGTATCAACGAAATTTTATTATTTTAAGATAAATGCTGAATTGGTGTTCAACCATGATTCACTGTGTATTTGTAACCGTATTAAAAATTTGCATCGAGCGGTGAATTGCATAGAATTATTTTTGCTTCTACAAATATATATTGGGGCAGGCTTGGTTTTTAGGAATGAGCAATTTGATGAAAAATAAACCAACATACAAAGAACTTGAGAAAGAACTCAGCCTATTTAAAGATCTTTCCAATCAGAATAAACTTGATTATGAAGGTCTTCTGCATCTGGTAAATACCGCTCCGGTTGGATTAATTGTTGTCAATCAGCGGATTATTGAATATGTCAATGACCGGTTTTGTGAACTGCTCGGGTATGGCGCCAAAGAACTGATTGGCCACAGTACCGAGATATGTTATTCGGATAAGGAAGAGTTTTTGCGGGTTGGCAAAGAGCTTTATAGTCAGATTAAGAAATTTGGATTCGGCAATATCGTTGCGAAGGCAAAGCGCAAAGAGGGTGAGCTTTTTGATGTTATAATTAGTACCTCGTTGGTTGATCCGGATAATCGCGAGGGGAGCATAATTTTTTCGGTAATTGATATTACTAATCTGAAGCGGACTCGCCAATTGATGGCCGAAAGCCGCCGATCGAAAAAGGAAATGGAGAAGATTGAGGCGTTACTGATGGCGGCGATAGAACAAACGCCGGCCGGGGTATTAATTGCCGATGCACCGGACGTCAGAATCAGGTTGGCGAATTCGGCCGCGCTCGGGATTCGCGGACTTTCTGTTAAGCCGTTGACCGATATTTCGGTTGAAGCGCACCCCGGCTATTGGCAGACGTATTATCCCGATGGCACTCCATTTAAGTCGGAGGACCTGCCTCTTTCCCGGGCGATTCTTGAGGGCGTGGCGTCCAGAAATGTGGAAGTTATAATTAAGCGGCATGACGGTTCGGATCGATGGGTTTTGGCCAATGCCGCTCCGGTAAGAGATAAAAATGGCAATATAATTGCAGGAGTCGTTGTCTTTCCCGACATCACTGAAATCAAAGTCGCCCAGGAGAGATTAAAGTTGGCGCTGGTGGCATCGCGATCAGGAGTTTGGGAGTGGGATGTAAAAAGCAATGAGCTTTACTGGGATAATGCCCTTAAAAATATTTATGGAATAGAACCTGATAAGTTTGACGGACAGTTCAAGACGTATCTAAAAGCGATCCATCCCCATGACAGGGAGTTAATTGAAAATTATATTAGCCGAGTCATAAGACACGGCGATATCGGGGATCATTACAATAATGAACATCGGATAATAAAACCTGACGGGAGCATTGGGTGGATTCAGAATACCGGGAGATTGAGCCGGGATCAATCGGGGGCGATATTGAAAGTGGTTGGCATAGCATCTGATGTTACCGAGCGAAAACGGGCCGAGAGTATGCTTTTATCAATTGTTGAGGGCACCTCAAAAGAGACAGGACGAAACTTTTTTAGAAAACTGGTCAGGCATTTAGCTGAGGCTTTGGATTGTGAATATTCAATTGTGGGAATTTTGGAAAGTCCTGATGCGGTAAATATTAATAGTCTGGCCTTTTGGGATACGGATAAGATCGGCAAAAATTTCGATTATTTACTGGCTGGGAGCCCGTGCGAAAATGTTGTCGGCAAAAGATTATGCCTTTATAATTCCGGAGTATATAACGAATTCCCCCTTGATAAATGGCTTGCAAAAAACAAGATAGAATCATATTTGGGAATTCCTCTTTTTAATATTAGCGACAAACCGATAGGAATCCTGGCGGTTATGGGGAAAAAGCCGTTTCCCATGGATATTGTAGATAATGCCCGGTCGCTTTTAACGATTTTTGCCTCGCGGGCCGAAGCGGAACTTCAACGAATAATGGCCGATGACGAATTACTGGCCCTGACAGAAACACTGAGAAAAGAGCGTCAGGAATTATCTGAAAAGAATGTCGCATTACGGCAGGTTCTCGATTTGATGGAGCAAGAAAAAATGGAATTTAAATATGAAATCAGTACCAATATAGACAATGCCCTAACCCCGTTTATTAAAAAGATAAAACGGAGTGAGGGGACACTTTCAAAAAAGGATGTCGGGCTTTTGGATGATGCTGTTAAGTCTATAGTTGGCCGGGAGATGGATAATTTTAGAGCTAATTATGGAAAGTTAACGTCAAGAGAAATTGATATTTGCGAGCTTATAAACAAAGGGATGACTTCTCAGGAGATTGCGGATAATTTAAATATTTCTCTTCAGACGGTCCAAAAGCATCGAAGTTCAATCAGGAAAAAACTTCAATTAAAAAATAAAGAGATCAATCTTAGCGCCTATTTAAGAACCAAAAATATGTAGTTCTCCTACCCATTTTATTCCCATTAATGCCATATGTTCAAATTGCCCGAGATACCGTAAAATAGAGCAAAACTAAATTTTTAATTTTATGGATTTATTTGGGGGCTATTAAAATATGTGGGAAAATAGAATGAGCAAACCTTTCACTGACTTAATGATCAGCATCGTTTCCGAGCAACCCGGCGTATATTTTCTAATGGATAAGGCTGGAGATGTGATTTATATCGGTGTTGCCAAAAATCCGGGCGGCCTTCGCCGCGAATTAAGAAAACATTACTTTCGAATTTTTCCAATCGAAATTAAAGAAGCTTATGATTTTGATGCGGAAATCTGCAATAATCCAATTGAAAGATGTGAGGAAATCCTTGCTGAATATGAGGCAAAATTTGGTTGTCTTCCAAAATATAATCAACAAACGGTAACAGAAGCCGGATAAATTAGTGGTTGCAGTTTAGTTATCTATCCATAGCCGTTATTTTTAATAAATAAAATTGGTTGTTAAAATATCGGTTGAATTCAGGCGCTTCCAAGTCTTATTTTGGAAGCGTCTATTTTTATGGAGAAGATATGAAAAAATTAAATGATGAAATTATGTATCAGGCCCTTCTTGATAGAGATTCCAACTATGAGGGCAGTTTTTTTGTCGGGGTAAAAACGACAGGTATCTTTTGCCGTCCAACCTGCCGGGCGCGAAAACCAAAGCGGGAGAATGTCGATTTTTTTCCGACGACCAAAGAGGCGGTTGAGATGGGCTATCGTCCCTGCAAATTATGTCATCCGCTTGAATGTCCTGATGATATTCCTGAATGGCTCAAACCGCTATTGTTGGAACTGGACAAACGGTCGGATTACAAATTTCGAGATTATGAACTTCGCGATCTCGGATTTAATCCATCGCGGGTCAGGCGTTGGTTTAAAAAGCATCACGATATGACCTTTCAGACTTATTTAAGATTGTCCAGATTGAACAAGGCTTTCGGAAAAATAGCGAATGGCGAGAAGGTTATAGAATCGGCTTATGATGCCGGATATGATTCACTAAGCGGTTTTACCGATTCCTTTAAAAACCGATTTGGCAAGTCGCCAAAAAAAATCAAGGATCAGACAGTTGTTACGGTTGCCCGAATTATAACACCGTTAGGACCGATGTATGCCGGCGCCACTGATGACGGCCTTTGCCTTCTGGAATTTGCCGATCAGCCGATGCTGGAAACGCAATTGAAGCGCTTGGAAAAATATCTTAAGGCCGAATTTCTTCCGGGCAACAATAACCATCTTCTGACCATTCAACAACAGCTTCAAGAATATTTCGACGGACGCCGCACAGAGTTCGAGATTTCTCTGATTACTCCCGGAACCAAATTTCAAAAATCTGTCTGGAACTCATTGATGGAGATTCCTTACGGCGGGACAAAAAGCTACAAAGAGCAGGCCGAATATCTGAAAAATCCCAAAGCGATTCGGGCGATCGCGCGCGCCAACGGCGATAACCGTATAGCAATTGTCATTCCCTGTCATCGGGTGATTGGATCCAACGGCGAAATGGTTGGGTATGGCGGGGGTATTCGCAGGAAAGAGTTTCTTTTAAATCTTGAGAAGGCGAATAACTAATTCGCCTTTATGTCATTGCCACAATTTTTTGTTGAAGGCCATATCCGGGCCGGCTCATCTAACCTGGATTGTGAATTGCAAAAATAATATTGCAATATAGAATATAGGATGCATATTTCTATCTTATTAATACGTAAGGCTGTGTCGTTTCCGGATCAGTGGGAACAGACGGATGAAGGATATTGTATAATATTAAAAGATGGTCATATATTAATGTGGAGAAAATCATGGGCAAGGAATTAATTCTTGTATTATTTTTAATAACATCGATAGTATCACAAAACATATTTGGAACGCAACCATCGACAAATATGCTTAATATTGATTATAAAACTGAATTGTTAAGCGAACCAACAAGCGTTGGAGATATTTTTGAAGTGCAATGGACTTTTAAACTCGAGAAAGCCGTGGACAGTATATATCAACGCTTTTTGGATGAGAGATTTCCTAATATGATTGCTAAAGCGTATTTAGGGGGCAATCCGAAACTGAAATTTATATCAGGAGATTCAGTATGGTGGGGTGAATTAGAATATAATAAATCTTACACATTTAATGCTGTTTATCAAGTTATTGAAGGCGGTCATATAACCTGCGCCCCAATAGTCCTTATTAGCAAGGAGATGTATAAGGATAGTAGAGAAAACAGAATAGGGCGTAATAATGGAAAAGGATTTATATTAAATATCCCGGTAGAAGAAATCCCGAAGGTCTTTAATAAAGATACATTCGAGAGCGGGACAAGAGCATTTATAGTACCTGATTCACTAATTCCCAAGGATATTGGTCGCGTATATTTAGATGGAAAAGGTCCCGACAAAAAACTTCCCAAAAGAAAACAATATGCTACGCCAGCAAATTCCATGATTTTGGATATCGACAAATTGAATAATGGTGATACGGTTAATGTTTCCATTATGCGGGACTCAATGTTTCAATTGGACTTCAAAGAAGAAGTAGAGATGTTTTATGAATTAGACAACAGAAGTAATACAGTTATCGGAAATAAGTCGGTTTTTGGTATTCTTATATTGCTAAAAGAAAAACTGGAAAATAATATAATCGAAATTAGATTAAAAGATGGAAAGACTATTTACTTAAAGTTGAGACAAGTGTGGCAATTAAATGGGTATTTCGAATATGATGATCCATTTGGAACGAATAATAATCCAATATTTGGCGCTGAATGTGATTTATATGAGTTAATAGCTGGTGAATATGTCATGTCATGACGCAAACATCCTGGACTGGTGCAGGAGGTTACTTGATATTCTTCCCAGAAAATGATACAGTAGCGGTTGTTGTAAACTCCATAAGTTCTTTTGCTTCTGTTTTTTATTCAACTGATAGTTGTTTTGATTTTAGTTGGGGAGAAACATATAATTACCACTATCATCTTGTAGGCGTTGCCAATCCAATGCAAGGAGATGTCACAATTCCTGAATCTTATTCAACAATCGGTGATTTGTCGAAGGCCGGTGCTTTCCACCTTCTAAGTTTAATGAGATATTCCTTTGATCAATGCGGTTTTCCAAATCTTCAAGTTCCTATATACTATAGTGATATTGATTCGTGTGTTGATAAAAGTAGTTTTAACTCTTTTACTCAAAATGATGTCCCAGGTATTAAAATACGAGGAAATGTAGGTGACAACGATTGGGATCAATGGGATAGCACTGTAATTCTTCATGAATTGGGACATGCATTTATGGATCAAAACTCAGGATTAGCGAGATTTGGAGGGGATCATTGGTATTTCCAGCCCTCTATAGACTCAGTGTTGAAACTAGCCTATGGAGAAGGCTGGGTTTTTTTTTCGCCGGTGTGGCAAATCTTGATAAATATATAATTAATCGACTCAATGACATGTCTGTAGCCTATATAATCAACTTAGAGCAGCCTTATCCAGATGTACCATTCGCACAATCATTTCAGCCTACCGGATCGCCTTCAACTATCCCACATTATGAAGGAGGTCATGTAGAGGGGGCAATTGCCGAGGCGCTATGGGATATTTATGATGATGTTGATGATGGCGACT
>JBDRRI010000173.1:0-6191 GCA_043825815.1 Candidatus Zixiibacteriota bacterium | reverse complement strand
AATTCGATAACCGGTTCGCCGGGACGGAAAAAAACCGTATCCTGTCCCGGATCGGAGGATAGTACCGCTTTATCCTTCTCGGTCCGTGCAATAAAATTAAGATCTCCGGCCAGTTCTGATTCGAAAATATTCAGGCATCGGGCGCATTCCTGCTCGACGCAAACGGAAACTTCGCCGTGACAGTAATATTCGTCACCAACCCTCTGGATATTAAGGTTGAGCGACATCAAATCACAGAAAGAAACCGAGTCGATGCCGTAATCGGCATTGTCGGCTTCATACTCCATTGAAACATCCACCGGGAATGTCTTATAATCGCGTAAATCCAAATTCATAGCTTAAAAGATTACGTAATTAGAGCTGTAAAGTCAAGCCAAAAAAGCACTATAGCCCCATCTGCGTCAATATTAAAAATTGGCTCAAAAGAGGCTAAAAATGCGGTCTACTCATCCTTATCGTGAACGATTTTGACCCGGTTTTTGGCCCTTAACATAGCTTTTTGGGCGCGGGGAGTATCGATTTCTCCGGCGCTGTCGCGCAGTCTTTGACGGGCTCGTTCCAAAGCCGCTTTGGCCCGCTCGATATCAATATCTTTGACATATTCCACCGAATCGGCCAAAAGAGTGGCTTTATTTCCGGAAACCTCGAAAAATCCATACGAAACCGCCATGAAAATCTCATTTTTTTCAGCATCGGTCAAAGACACCTTGCCCGGGATAATCGCGGTTATAAGGGGGGCGTGATCGGTCAACACCCCCAAATATCCTTCGCTGCCCGGAACGATAACCGAGGAGACTTCACCTTCGTAAAATATTTTCTCCGGCGTAACGATAGTCAGGTTATACATAAAATTCCGCTTCCGTTATTTCATCTTCTCGTAGTTTTCGAGCACTTCATCAATACCGCCAGCCATATAGAAAGCCTGTTCCGGAATATGATCGTATTCGCCATCGGCAATCGCTTTAAAGCCCTTGATCGTATCTTCGAGCTTAACAAAACGCCCCGATTTGCCGGTAAACGCTTCCGCCACAAAGAATGGCTGTGACAGGAATTTCTGAATTCTACGGGCCCGGCCAACGATTTTCTTATCGTCTTCGGACAATTCATCAATACCGAGAATCGCGATAATATCCTGAAGGTCTTTATACCGTTGCAGAATTTTCTGGACATTACGAGCAACATTATAATGTTCTTCGCCGACAATATGCGGATCCAGAATACGCGAGGTGGAATCCAGCGGGTCGACCGCGGGATAAATGCCCAATTCGGCGATCTGACGGGAAAGCACCGAGGTGGCATCGAGATGCGAGAAAGCAGTCGCCGGAGCCGGGTCGGTCAAGTCATCAGCCGGCACATAAATGGCCTGCACCGACGTAATTGATCCGGCCGTGGTCGAGGTAATACGCTCCTGCAAGGCGCCCATTTCGGTTCCCAGCGTAGGCTGGTAACCCACCGCCGACGGCATACGTCCCAGCAAAGCCGACACTTCCGAACCGGCTTGGGTGAAACGGAATATATTATCAATAAAAATAAGCACGTCCTGATGTTCTTCATCGCGGAAATACTCGGCCATTGTCAGACCGGAAAGACCGACGCGAAGACGCGCTCCCGGCGGCTCGTTCATCTGGCCGAAAACCATGCAGGTCTTGGCGATAACGCCGGATTCCTTCATTTCCAGCCAGAGGTCGTTGCCCTCACGGGTTCGTTCACCGACCCCGCAGAAGACCGATTTTCCGCCGTGTTCGGTTGCCACCGAACGAATTAATTCCTGAATAAGAACCGTCTTACCCACGCCGGCGCCGCCGAACAAACCGACTTTGCCGCCTTTGGGATATGGTTCGAGAAGATCGACCACCTTAATTCCGGTTACCAGAATTTCGGTTGACGTATCCTGTTCTTCAAAACTCGGAGTCGGACGATGGATCGGCATCCGCCGCATATCTGCCGGAATCGGCTCCAGATCATCAACCGGCTCGCCTAACATATTGAAAACACGCCCGAGCGTCTTTTCTCCAACCGGAACGGAAATTGGATGACCGGTATCAACCGCCTTCATTCCGCGGACCAAACCATCGGTCGAAGCCATAGCCACACAACGAACGATATTATCGCCGATATGGATGGATACCTCAACTGTCAGGTTGATCTTTCTTTCCTTATCCTCGATTTTAATGGCATTGAGGATTTCAGGCATGTTGTCCGAATCAAACTCGCAGTCAACCGTCGGCCCGATAACCTGTACCACTTTACCGATATTTTCAGCCATTGGAACTCGCTCCATTTATTACAGTATCATTCATTCAAACTAACCTCTTAACGCCTCCGCACCACCGACAATATCCAAAAGATCTTTGGTAATAGCCGCCTGACGCGCCTTGTTGTACTGCAACGTCAAACTATCTATCATTTCGCCGGCGTTTTTAGTGGCGGAGCCCATTGCAATCATCCGGGTACCATGCTCCGAAGCAAATGAATCGGCCAGTGCCGTAACCATTTTTGTCAGTGCATATCGCGGCATCAAATCGGTAAAGATTGCTTCCGGATTCGGTTCAAATATATAATCTAAATGTCCTTCCTCGCCCTCTTCGATTACCGGACGTTCGACCGGCAGATACGAAGTTTCGGTGATGCTATATCTTACAGTTGTAATAAACTGCGTATAGATCATTTTAATTTCATCGGTCTCACCGGTCAGAAAACGATTGGTCAGGAAATCAACGATTTCACGAGCTTTACTATAATCAAGATTACCGGACCAATCGGCATAACGCCCGACAATCGGCCAGTTTCTTTTCTTATAATAATCGTGGCCCTTTTTCCCCACCAAAACCAGTTCTACCCTGTCCGGATCTTTGTCGGCCAGCCAGGCTTCCGCCCTGCGGATAAGATTGGAATTAAAGGAACCGCACATACCTCGATCCGAGGTCACCAGCACCAGCGTTTGTTTTTTCACTTCCCGTTCTTCAAAGAAAGGATGGATCAACTCACCGCTGGCGGCCGATGACAGAGAAACCAGAATCTGATCAAGTTTCTCCGAAAACGGTCTGACTTCCATAATCCTCATCTGCGCCCGGCGTAGCTTAGCCGCCGCAACCATCTCCATCGCCTTGGTAATCTGGCGGGTGGAGATGACCGACTTGATTCTTTTCTGTACTTGGCGTAGTGTAGGCATAATCTATATCTTACGCGCTAAATTGCGCTTTAAATTGTTTAATAGCTTCTTTCATTTTGGCTTCTATAGCCTCGGTTAAGACCTTCTCCTTGGCAATACCGACTTCGATATCAGGGAATTTCTCACCGCAGAATTTCAAAAAGCCGGATTCGAAAGCAGCCAATTTCTCATTGGGGATATCATCAAGATGACCGGCTGTTCCGGCCCAGATAATCATCACCTGAGGAGCCAGTTTCAAAGGCACATACTGCCCCTGCTTGAGAATTTCGACCATTTTTGAACCGCGCGTTAACTGTTTTTGGGTAGCGGCATCAAGATCGGAGCCAAACTGCGCAAATGCGGCCAGTTCGCGATACTGCGCCAAATCAAGACGCAATGACCCGCCAACTTTTTTCATTGCCTTGGTCTGGGCATTTCCGCCCACGCGCGAAACCGAAATACCGACGTTAATCGCCGGACGAACGCCGGAGAAGAAAAGGTCGGTTTCCAAAAATATCTGGCCGTCGGTAATCGAAATTACGTTGGTCGGAATGTACGCCGAAACGTCACCGGCCTGCGTTTCAATCACCGGCAAAGCGGTCAAAGAGCCGCCGCCGAGATCATCTCTTAATTTACAGGCTCTCTCCAATAAACGGGAGTGCAAATAAAAAACGTCGCCGGGGTACGCTTCACGGCCCGGAGGACGTCTCAGAAGCAGTGACATCTGACGATAAGCAGTGGCATGCTTGGACAAGTCATCATAAATACAAAGAACATGCTTGCCGTTATACAAAAATTCTTCGCCCATTGTCACGCCGCCGTACGGTGCAATAAACTGCATCGGTGCCGGATCGGACGCATTAGCCGCCACGACGGTGGTGTATTCCATCGCTCCGGCATCTTCCAAAATTTTCACCACTTTGGCAACGGTCGATGCTTTTTGACCGATAGCCACATAGATGCAGAACAGGTCGGTACCCTTCTGGTTAATGATGGTATCGATCGCAACCGCTGTTTTACCCGTTCCGCGGTCGCCAATAATCAGCTCGCGCTGACCTCGGCCAATCGGGATCATTGAGTCGATCGCCTTCAAACCGGTTTGCACCGGTTCTTTCACCGGCTGACGTTCGGTCACACCGGGCGCCCGTCCCTCAAGAACACGGGTCTTATCGGTTACAATCGGTCCCTTGCCGTCAAGCGGCTGGCCGAGCGGGTTGACAACTCTGCCAATCAGAGCATCGCCGACCGGAACCGAGGCAACTTTGCCTGTCCGGCGAACCGTGTCACCCTCTTTAACAGCCGAGACATCGCCAAAAATAGCGGCCCCAACCGAGTCCTGTTCAAGGTTTAAAACCATCCCCATCACTTCACCGGGGAACTCAATCAGTTCGGACATCATGACGTCTTCAAGACCCCAGATACGGGCAATACCGTCACCGACCTGAAGAACCGTACCGACCGATTCCATCTCCAGTTTGGTTTCGTAACCTTGGACTTCTTTTTTTATGATTGAAGAAACTTCTTCAGGGTTTAAGCCCATATCTATACCTCAATCTGTTATTCTAATTCCTCAAACAAACTTAATATTTGTTATCTATTCCTTGCCTAATATACGGCCCATAACCGTCTTCAATGGTCCTAATGTACCTTCACTTTCATCAAGCGATTTCTAAGCTGGTTAAGATCATGCCGCACAGAACCGTCAATAATCTGATTATCCAGCATGACTTTCATGCCGCCAATCATCTTAGCATCGACTTTTTCTATAAGCTCGACCGTTAGAGAAGTCTTTTGCTCCAGCTGTTTGATTAGTTTTCGCCGTTCCTCATCGGAAATTTTCGAAATGGTAAAGCAGGTTACCCTGGCCAGTTTCTTGTGTTCCCGAATCAGAATATCGAGATGTTCGATAATTGCTTCAAGATACTTAATCCGGCGTTTATGAACCAGAACTTTAATGAAATTATAAAATGGCGTCTCCAGTCTTCCTTCGAAAACGTTTTTAATTAAAGCCATTTTATTGGTATCATTAACCTGCGGGGCGGTCATGAAATTGACGAAAGTATCATCAATTTTCAGATATTCCCCAAACGATTTGAACTGTTCCCAGGCCAGATCAATCTGATTTCTTTCTTTAGCCAGTTCAAAGATGGCCCGAGAATATTTTTTGGCAATTTGCTGAGCTAACATATCATTACGCCTTTTCCACGCTGTCTATGAATTTGCCAATCAACTCGCGGTCTTTCTTCGCATCGAGCTTTTCATGAAGAATTTTCTCGGCCGCCGCCAGAGTAATGGAAACCATTTCCTCTTTAAGCTGAATTTTAGCCTTGGCCACGTCGCGTTCCAGCTGTTCGTTTGTCTTATTGACAATCGCACGAGCCTCTTCCTGCGCCGTTATTTTGATATCCGATGCCATCTTGTTGGCTTCGTTTACGGCCTCGGCTATTTTCTGCCGGCGTTCAACCTCAATATTCTTCAACTTGTCTTCATACTCACCCTTAAGTTTATCAGCTTCGGCGTTTTTGTCATCGATATCCTGAAAACTACTGACGATTTTTTGCCGACGCTCATCAAGCAGGCTGAGTAACGGACCCCAGGCAAATTTTTTCATAACCCAAAAGAAGATCAGAAAACCGACCGCATGGGTTAGCATTTTTTGCCATTCTAATGTTATTTCCATCTATTTAGAGTCTCCTTTACTCCAAGTTGAAGCTCTTGTTATTTATACTTACTTTAGCCAACCTTACCCATGGCGGTAAAGAACGCGATAAAGACGTAAATTGTCAAAGCTTCAATAAAGGCCGAACCGATGATCATACCGGTCTGAATTTTTCCGGCGGCTTCCGGCTGACGACCCATCGCTTCCATAGCGGAACCGACGGCGCGTCCAATACCAAACGCGGAACCGACAGCGGCAATACCCAAACCAATCGGGGCGCCCAAAGCAATCATTGAATTGAAGTCCATTACAAACCTCCTAAAAAGTTAATAAATTGATTAATGTGTTACTTATATTTCTTTTTCTCTCAATTAATTAGTG
>JBDRRI010000172.1:0-5214 GCA_043825815.1 Candidatus Zixiibacteriota bacterium | reverse complement strand
ATATCGATTCCATGGCAAAGAAATAAGCCAATCGAGATACTGTTTGGTCGTCCCGAATTCCGAGGAAGCTGATGGCAAATTTTTTAGGCGATCAATCTCTATCAAACATCTTTCGCGAACGTCAAATGGCAAGTTTTTCATTTGATTGACACGGCAAAGAATCTCTTCGGCAATATCATTATTTAAAAAATCCCCGGAAATTTTGGGGAATGGATAAAATAGCCGGTCGCCAACTCCGCCTTTTTCAGATTGATAATATACGGTCGACTTGGAAAGCTCAATTTTTAAATTACGGTGAAGTTCGGCCAGACGTTTTTCTATATCAATCGCTTCGAGAATTTCCTGTTTAATTTCAATCGGGAAATGAAATCCTGCCGCGATTCGATCCGCCAGTCGTCCGGGATCCTCAAGATTAAGCCGCACCAGATGCAAAAGTGACTCGGCATAAGATGGATTGACCTTCGTTATTTGGGCGATAATCTGCGTAATCTCTCTGGTATGAAGACCCGTATTACCCCCATTTTTCTTTTCCATTATAGAAGCTACTTTAGCCACTAAATATGGCGATTTTTTCTGGATCGCCTGCAAGACAACCCGGCCAATCCCCTCCAGAATAATCATTTTTGATTGCCCCGGTCCATTTTTTTGGGAAATAATTCTGGCCGAGGTTCCAATCTGGCAGAGATCAATTCTTTTGCCGTCGATATTACCCCGTGGAGAGAAAGAAACGCCAATTAAATGGCGCTTGCCCGAGTATTCCTCTACCAGCTTAAGATTCTGTTTCCCAATCAATTGCAGGGTCAAAGACTCGCCCGGAAAGAGAATTGACGATTTTACCGGAATAATAGGCAATATTTGGCTGTCTGGGTATATTTTGCCCGTAATATATGTCTTGCTCTTTATTATCATACCGCTTTTTTAATTGATATCGGCCTAAAAATCTTTTTCTAAACAATCACCAAAGCCGATTTTATTATCATTTCATTTGGCGGTCGATAATTTTTATTTACCGGTTATCCGGTGGCGCGGAGAGCTATCTCATCGGCCATCTGGCGGAGTTCAAAATCAGGGTGGTTCTTGAGGTTATCAATATTAAACCTGATTTTTTCCGGATTCAGATCAAGCCGATAATACCCCAGCCGGTTATTTTCAAATATCGGCCAGGAGACGCCGCCGCTTTTCATTTCCTGCTTCAGACGATATAGATATCGGGCCTGGTTAAAGCCGATTTCGATATCATCCTTGTAAACCCATCCCTCATTACTTAGGACGCGCGAGGAGGCCAGCTTGACCAAATATTTGAATGATTTCCCGGTCAAACGAACCGGAAAACCGTCGACCTTGACCAGATAGCGCTCCTTTTCGTAATTTCCATCAAACTCCACAATCGACGGAAAACTGCTCAGTTCGAGCGACTGACGGCTAAATTTACCCTTTTCCATTTTCTGCTCCTTATTTTGAATGTTTATTTTCTCTATAATTTTATCAAGCTTGGAATTCGGCTGAATTATTTCCGCAAGCGTATCCCGACCCGCCCGATTAATATCCGCCAGGGTCGTCAAACCTCGCCTTTCCAATTGAATAATATCGAGTCGATTGAGAATCGCCCCGAGACCGAAATAAATCTCTCTCATCATCGGATTAATACCAAACTGAATTCCGAAAGCCAGTTCCTCAAGATGGTGCGGCAGATTAGAATTGCAGTCAACCGCATGAATCAATCGCCCCACCGAAACTATCAGCCAAGCCGACAACTCCGCCAGATTTATTATCTGCCCATGATGCAACTGATATCTTTGCTCCAGACGCTCGACCGGCGTACCGCTCGCCCAATCCTTCAAAATAAATAGTGCCTTGAGCCGCGAACAGAATTCATAGTCAAGCGGCTCGTTTCCGATTTTTAGTGTCGTGCAAAAGCTGACATCGTTGATAAGATCGCCATACTCCTGAAACAGAAGTTTCTCATAAACCCGGCTCTGGTACTCCCCGCCGTTAAGACCGGCCAGAGAGATATCGAACTCCGGCGACGATAGAGCCAGAAAAAGCCAGCCCGGAAGATCATTCGGATACCGAGTATTCAATAGCTCCAAATATCTTTGACCGCTTCGAATCGAAAGACCGCTTTCCGCCACCGCTCGCCCCAATCCGGTTGCTGATATATTCGCGGTAATCAACTCGTACGAAATTAAACTATCAAGAACCGCCTGCAAAGATGTCCTATCGAATTCGTTGCCCTGACGGCAGTACAAACTGCTCCGCAATATATTTTCCAGTTGAATGATATTCCCGGCCAGATTAGAAACAATTAAATCAAGGACTATATCGGTCAATTGGGATCTATCAAGCGCCGAAACCAACCGCTCCTTTTTATTGGCGTCAATATATCCCGACCAGAGGACCTCAAATTCAAAATCAGACCCGGCTAGTGCCACCGCCCGCCCCGGACGATTCCGATTCTGTAAACCAAACCGTCCCGCCCGCCCGGCAATATTCTGAAACTCCGCCGGAGAGATCGGAATCAGCGATGGTTTCCCGCCGAAATTACCGGAACTGTATTTCATCGTCTCCAGAAGAACCGTGTCAGCCGGAAGATTAACCCCCATCGCCAGCGTCGTTGTCGCAAAAACAACCCGTATCTCCCCCTCGCGGTAACCGCCCTCAATCGCCTTGCGCTGAACCGAGGTAAGATCGGCATTATGAAACGCTATCCCCCGCGATAATGTCTGCCGAAGAGAGCGAATCAGATAACTAGTCTCCTCTCCCTCCAGTTGCATTAAGGTCTTTTTCGCCTCGCCCCACCCGGAAACCGAAGCCAGCCGGAATGCCGCGTCAATTGTCGCTTTTTTCGAGCGAAGAAACACCAGTTTGGCGCTTTTATCGCTTTTCAAAAACTCTATTATATTGTCCGCCAAAGACTCCTTTTCGCACGACAGCGCAATCTCCTCGCTTCCCTCCCGGCCGTCATTGAACGATCGAAACCGGAAACAACCGTTGGTCGCCACCCCCTGATAAAGATCAACCGGGCGCACCGTTTCGACTACCGTCCGGCACCCCAGCCAGTCGACCAGTTCCGGAACATCATCAATCACCGCCGAAAGCGCCACCAATCGAGGATGGTACCCCGAGTTGAATATCTTCATCAGTGCCATCTCCAACTGTACCCCCCGCTTCGGTTCCGCGATCATCTGAAGCTCATCAATCACGATTAAACCGATCTGCTGAAGAATATCCGGGTTGAGCGTCAATAAACGATTGAACTTCTCATAAATCGCCAACGCCAGATCAAAATTCCCCAGCTCAAAATCAAAATCGTTTTCCGGATGATCCCCTGTCACCAGAATCACCTTGATACCGATTGCGGCGTAGCATTTTTGGTAGTAATCATATTTCTCTTCGGCGATAGATTTAAGCGGTAACAGCATGACCGTCTTCTGCCGCTTTAAAAGCGAACCGACCGCGGCCAGTTCCCCGCAGAACGATTTCCCCGAAGAGGTCGGCGCTGAGATAAGTAAATTAGGCGACGGCTCCCGTCCATTGCCAAGCAAACCGTCCCGGATTGCCTTCTCCTGCAACGGCAGAAGGTAATCGCCCTGGCGTTTCAGCCACGCCTCAATGATCGTCTCGGGAACGCCATATCGGTTCAAATCTGTCAATTTCATAAACCACCTCATCATTGCGACACCGCCGTTCTTGCTATCCGCAACTCCCCAATCCGCAGACCGGGCAGGAAAAACAGGTCCCCAGTCGAATCATTTCAATCCCGCATTCGGGACAGACGGCTCTGTCAATTTTTGTCAGTTGATAACCTTTTTTATTAGGGCCGTTCATGGTGCGCACAATGACCGGAATCGGTCTCAAAATAGGGATAATTTTATCCGCTCTATTCATCAAAACATAACTCCTTGTTGGTATTTATCGGCGCAAAATGAATATACTGCACATTTGTGCAGTTGTCAAGTAGATTTTTATAGAAATTGTCTAAAAAATAAAACACTACGAGATATTGATGATAGAGATATTATAGATACTAAATATAGAAATTTAAACATTGACGAACAATATGAATACCGGGAAGGATCCCTGCGATCCCGCCCGTTTAATTATATATCGGCGTTCCGCTCACCGATTGAATTAATCAACCGTATAATAAACGACAACAGCCGGGCTAATAAGATAATTCTTAGGATCGCTGGAATAGAAGTAACACATATAATTATACGATTCGGTTTCAAATGATGACCTTATCATGAAGCCATTCTTGAAATCATCCTGCGTATAATAATCGCTGATATTCATTAACCATAGAACGCGATTTAAAGTCGGAATATCAACCCCAAAAACCTTATACTCAATAATCGTCGAATCAAATTCCGGACAGGAATTCCAGGTAACTCTGTTTTCATTCCAGCCATCAATAATATAATTAATCCGGAAAAGAAGGGTATCCGGCAAATCATAAGGACGATTTGACTTTAAAGACAGAAAAACCGAATCGTAGGCATAATCATTAATATTGGGTAAATATAAGAGGAATCTACTTATCTGATTATAATAGTTATAAGTGGTCTCACCCGAAATGGAATCGACAATCGATTCTTGCCATAATTTCCGGCCCATTTTCAACCAATTATCGACCCCATAATTGGTAAAATCCGAAGCCTCCTCATTACCTATGGTATGTATTATCGTCGCATCCCCATTTATTATAATTGTATCTACATATTTTCCGGGAGATTGGTTTAAATTGATATCAAATACAATATGAGATTGCGACACTTCCGCATTGGTATAAAAACTGTCATATTTAGTATTATAACAGATTAATTCATGAACTCCGTACTCTATCGAATCCAAATGATAATACCCGTTGATATCACTCGTGGTTATCCGGCCATACAATAATACCAGCGCATTGGGAACGGGGCGTCCGTAAGTTTTTCTAATATGACCCGACACGGAGGCAATATATGGATACAAATACATATTGTGCTGTTTATAAGGTGAATTCACTTCGATCATATCAAAGGCAGTATCATATTGAGGATATGAGCAGACAATTTCATGAATCCCGTAGGGCACTTCATTAAAACTATACAAACCGTTGGAATCGGTCACGGCAGTTAATCCCGCTACTTTTACCTCGGCTCTTTCGATATCGATAAGGGCGCTATTTTTCCTGTCAAAGAAATAAATATAACCGTGCATATGACCGGT
>JBDRRI010000171.1:0-9653 GCA_043825815.1 Candidatus Zixiibacteriota bacterium | reverse complement strand
GGCCGGCACCTATAATCTTCTCCTGCCACCGGGACCGATAATCCCGGCCGTTTTCGCCTTTCTCTTTCATTTGGGGCGCGAATGGGTCAAGGATATGGCTGATTTAGATGGCGACAAGTCAGCCGGATATAGAACTCTGCCGATGATTCTATCGAGACGAGCGATGCTCGCCATAATAACCATTTTATACTCGATTTTAATATCGACAACTTTAATCCCTATTTATTTGGAGTGGTATAATACCAAATTTTTTATCACGGCCGTTTTTTTGGTCGATATTCCCCTAATAATAGCGATAATCTATTCCTGGTTTTCCAAAGATAATAATAGACTTAAGATTCTGGGCAGTATTCTCAAATTGTTAATGGCTATCGGCTTGGCTGCATTTATTATGGGAAAATATTAATTTTTTTTGAAACCATCATTTTTTTGCAAAGTATAACACTCATTACGGAAAGTTAACGGATATTCGTTTGATAACGGGAGTAACATTTATTATCTTCAACAGCCTGCGAATATGAAGACAGAAAACAAAAATATCGGATGGTTTATTGCCACTGTATCGGCAATACTATTTCTAACGGTAATGCCGGTTTTTTCCGGTGAAATCAGCCTTTCATCTAAAATCAATAAAACCGATATCGCCTTCGAGGATAATATAGATTTAACCGTAGAGCTACGCTGGGACGGCTCCCTAAACAATTATCTTTTCGAACTGCAGCCGCTTGTTGAAACCGAGAATCTTATTGTGGTTGGCTCTAATCGCGCTATCTCAAGCGCCGAAGACAAAGGTCAGGAAATAACCACAAGAACCTTCAAATATACTCTTAAGCCGACCATGTCCGGAACCGGGATAATTCATCCGGTCATTATTAGATATATGGCGATGCCGGATTCGATTCCAGGCGAGTTATCAACTCAGGATTACAAAATACTGATTGCCGATCCGATTCCGGTTGAGAAACCGTCGGAATTCCCGACTTATTTATTAGTCATAACCGGCGCGCTTGTTATTTTGATAATTGGTGGTTTATTTGTCATGCGTCGCAAAAATACGAAGCCGGTTGAACCTCGGAAGAATCCTGAAGATACCTTTCTGGAAGAGCTTTCCGCTATTAAAAAAGAATCACAGTCGGATCGCAAATTATTCTTCACCCGCCTGCACCGACAACTGGTATTATTTCTGGAAGCGAAACATGGTCTATCCATTTCCGGAAAAACAAACCAGGTTATTCTGGATGAATTTAACAAACTGGAAATCCCGCTTGATTATAAAGAGCAACTATCCGGATATATATCCCGCGCGGAAAAAGAAAAATATGCACCTACCAAAGGTGAGCCTGGTGAAATTATTAAGCTTTGTACAGAGCTGGAACAATATTTTAATGAAATAAAAAAATGAAAATAGATTCGGAGGTAGTATGAATCAGGATATTGAACAATTACAGGCATTGGTTGAAAAAGAGTCTGTTTTTGTGGAAAGACTGATTTCCCAAATTAGTACCGTGATTGTCGGTCAAAAATATATGCTTGAATCGCTGTTGATAGGTATTTTGGCCAATGGTCATGTTCTACTTGAAGGCGTCCCCGGTCTTGCCAAAACATTATCGGTCAAGACGCTCTCAGATTGTATTAATACCAAATTTCAACGTATCCAGTTTACACCCGATCTTCTCCCTGCCGATCTGATCGGGACCATGATTTATAACCCGCAAAAAGCTGATTTCTCGGTTAAAAAAGGCCCTATCTTTTCCAATATTATTTTAGCCGATGAAATTAACCGCGCCCCCGCCAAGGTTCAATCGGCTTTGCTTGAGGCAATGCAGGAGCGCCAGGTAACCATCGGCGACCAGACCTTCAAACTCGATGAACCGTTTTTGGTTTTGGCAACGCAGAACCCAATTGAACAGGAAGGAACATACCCTCTTCCCGAGGCCCAGGTTGACCGGTTTATGCTGAAACTGAAAATCACCTATCCGTCGCCCTCTGAAGAACGGTTAATCCTTGATAGGATGACCACCGGAGAAGAGATAAAAGTCGACAAAGTGATTACGCCGGAAGAGATTCTTCGGGCGAGGAAAGTAATTAACAGTATTTATGTGGATGACAAGGTCAAAGAGTACATTTTGAATATTGTCTTTGCCACGCGCGAGCCGGAAAAATACGGTTTGGGCGAAATCAAAGATTTTATCTCCTATGGAGCATCTCCTCGCGCTACCATATATCTTAATCAAGCGGCTCGGGCGCATGCTTTCCTGCGGGGGAGAGGTTATATCACCCCCGAAGATATTAAAGCGATTGGTCCCGAAGTTCTGAGGCATAGAATTTTAGTAACCTATGAGGCCGAAGCGGAAGAAATGACTTCTGATGATCTGGTTGCCAAAGTATTCGATACGATTGAGGTTCCATAAACATTATATAATTGCCATGGATCATAAAGAACTGTTTAAAAAAATTCGGCGGATTGAAATCCGGACCCGAAAACTGGTTAATGACCTTTTCTCGGGCGAGTACCACTCAACCTTCAAGGGTCAGGGCATGGAATTCGAAGAAGTGCGCCAGTATCAGCCGGGCGATGATATTCGCCTGATTGACTGGAACGTTACCGCTCGAACCGGATTTCCACATGTTAAGAAATTCCGCGAGGAACGCGAGCTTTCAGTTATTTTTCTCGTTGACGCTTCTTCATCGGGAGCCTTCGGTACCAAAGAGCGTTTCAAAGAGGATGCCGCCGCCGAACTCTGCGCCGTCCTTGCCTTTTCAGCCATTAAGAACAACGACAAGGTTGGAATGATAATTTTTACCGATAAAATCGAAAAATTTATTCCTCCCAAAAAAGGCCAGGCGCACGTTCTTCGACTGATTCGCGAGATATTATATTTCAAACCGGAGGGAACCGGAACCGATATCTCCAATGCGCTCGAATATTTTAACCGGGTCATTAAAAGAAAGTCCGTTGTTTTTTTGATTTCTGATTTTCTATCGGAAGAATTCATGAAGCCGCTACAAATTGCCAATAGAAAGCACGATCTGATTGCGATTAAGATATCCGATCCAAGAGAATTGAAATTCGATGATGTCGGTTTGATTGAGCTGGAAGATTCTGAAACCGGTGAAACGATGGTAATAGATACCGGTTCAGCCGCATTCAGAGTTGATTTCGCCCAAAAAGCGGAAGAAGATAATTTCCAACTGAATCGAGCTTTAAGGCTTATTAATCTTGATTTTATCCAGATTATAACCAATCAATCGTTTATTATTCCCCTGATAAATTTTTTTAAGAAGAGAGAAAAACGGAGATAAGAGAGTATCATGAGCGGTTCCAACTCAACCTTGTCGACCATATCTCTGGTCGTTTCGATTGTGACACTGATAATTGTCGGTTTAATATTTTTCTATATCGACCGCAATAATAATAAAAATGACTATACAATTGAGAAAAATCTGGCGGGCGAATTAATCGATAATAATCTGTACCGAGCCGCGGTTGATAAGTACAATGCGATTCTGGCCCAGCCCGATCTTGATACCGAAATGAGGGCTAATATTAATTACTTAATCGGTAAAGTTTATTTTGAAAATCTATTCGATTTCGAAAAGGCCGCTTCGCACTATATTATTGCCCGTTCGCTCAATCCCGACGGTTCCTTCTATCACGAGGCCGGCAAGAATTTGATTGCCTCGCTCGAAAAAATGGGGCGGATGATCGATGCCAAACGCGAACTGGATAAATCGGTTAATATCGATTCGGTTTACGCCGCTAATGAAGGTGAAACGCTGGTGGCCAAAATAGGGGAAGAGCCGGTTTTCCTTTCACAGGTTGTAAATGAAATTCAAAAACTCCCCAAGGATGTTCAGAAAGAATTTATGGGTGTGGAGGGTAAACGTAAATTCCTGAGCCAATATATCGGATTCGAATTGATGTACCGCGCCGCTTTGAGAGAAGGTTTTGATAGAGATGCTGATATTCTTAAACGGAAAGAAGAATTGGCGAAACAACTCTTGATCGAAAAATATGCTTATGAAAAGGTTCTTCCTGAAATTAATATCGATACGACCGATATCAGAAATTTCTATCTCGCCAATAAAACGAGTAAATACGATGACAAGGCTTATGATGAGGTGAAAAATCAGGTTGCCATGGACTATCAGCAGGAAAAATCCCAACAGGCTTTTACTGATTATATCGGCAAGCTCTCCGCCGTTGAGAAAGTCCAGGTTTTTGAGGAAAATATAAAGTAAAAGGCAATGTTAAAACATAAATCGACATATGTAATATTAATCGCTATTCATCTGGCATTGCTGGCAATTTTTGCGGCCTATCGCCTGATAGATGCCGATGAGGGTGTTTATTTCAGTGCGGCGAGGATGGTTTCCGAGGGTATGTCGGTTTATACCGATTTCTTCTATACCCAGTTATCAATGATGCCGACCATTTTTGCTCCGTTTGCTCAGGGAGGCTGGGAATCGTTTTATATCCTCCGTGGTTTTGCCGTTCTGGCGGGTTTATTTTCCGCCTTGTTGTTTTTGGTAATTATCTGGAAGCTTAGCCAAGATAATAAGACGACGACAATAATAATGATCGCCTATCTTTTCTCCGGGATTATCATCGCCTGGAACGCCACTTTTAAAGCTTTGCCTTTTTGTCATTTTATGTCATTGGCCGTATTTTTCTTCTGGTTACGGTTTTATGAAAAGAAAAATCTTTCCAGTTTGATTATGACCGGGCTGTTTCTTTCGGCGTTGATAAATTTTCGCTCTGTTTTTGCAGTCCTGCTGCCGTTTTATCTCATATCAATCGGACTGATGTCTGAAAATAAAAAACTTCGGAATCTGATAGTTTTTATGGTATCCCTCATTCCCCTGACTATTCCCACCCTGATGAAAATAATCGAATCACCGCAGAATTTCAAATATGGCAACTGGGTTTTTCAGTTGTACCGTGAGGGCGATAACAGTCTGGGACATGTATTAAGCAATCGAATGGAATTTTTCCTGCGCGCGCTGGCCGACCCGCATTTATTGATTATTTTTGTACTGACGGTTATTTCAATTTTACTTTTAATCAGACAAAAGGCCTTCTCTGGTATCAAAGATATTTTTGTTAAACCGGAGGGCGCCGCCCTTATGAATCTATTGTTGATTGCCGGGGTGCATCTAATCCCCAATCCGATCTCGAGGCAGTATATCAATCAATTCATGGCTTTTGCTTTGATTATAATTTCATTTAATTTTAAATTTATTTATGATTGGTTTATTTCAAAATTCAGCCTTTCGGTTGTCAGGATAATTTCGTACGGCATAGCCGGAATTTATATTCTATCGCTCGTGCCATATTGTACCATTTTTATATTCGGGAGCCGCGATTATGACCGGCGATATAATCTTTCCGAAGTTCGCGCCGTAACCGAACATATGCTTAAGGTCGCAACCGAATCCGATACGGTTCTGTCAGAATGGCCGGGATACGCCTTTATTACCGAGCAGACGCCTTTGCGTTATTCCGAAATTATCGGAACTGAATTTGATTTGCCAATGAGTCATGAGGAATATTTAAAATATAATCTTGGTGATGGTGAGTACTTTAGGGATGAAATCGGCAAAGCGACCCCGAAATTGATTGTTTTTCAAAATAATCCCTCGTCGAGTTATGCCGACCTGCTGGAACAAAACTATGAACAATCTTTTAAATCCGATGTTGTGAGCGTGTATAAGAGAAAATGAAAAAATTGATATTACATATTGCTTTACTACTAATGGTACCATTTGCAATGGCGGCTGGACAATCCGATATTCCTGATACGGTTCAATCGGCACCCGGTATTTCAATTGAAAGTTCGGTCGATCGCGCCGAAATCTATATCGGCGATCTGATCAAATACACATTGTCGGTTACCTATGATTCGGCTATTAATCTTACACCGCCTCCGATCGGCGCCAACTTGGGAGCGTTCGATGTTAAAGATTACGAAATGGATGATGAGGTTAAACTCGACGATGGCCGTATACAATTAAAAAGCAGTTTCGTCTTGACCACATTCACTACCGGCGATTACATTATTCCGCCGATCCCGATTGAATTTTACACCGCCGATTCGGTTCGGAAAATATTAATTTCGGAACCGATGCCGATAAAAGTCAAATCGCTTCTCGCCGAATCCGCCGATACGGCTGATATTCGGGATATAAAGGGCCCTATCGAATTTAAATCACCCATACCGACCTATGTTTATCTGATCGGGATAGCCATTCTTTTACTTATCGCCGGTCTGATATATTGGTGGTGGCGGAGGCACCGGCCGGAAGAGGCGAAGGAATTTATCGATCCCCGCGAGCCATGGGAGATAGCGTTTGAGGCAATGGCCTTTCTTAAGGAAAGGAGCTATCCGGCCAAGGGTGAGTTTAAGCTGTACTATGTTGAGTTAACTGAAATTATCAGAAGCTATCTGGAGCGGATTTATAAAATACCGGTTATGGATATGACCACTTGGGAATTTTTGTCGACTATTAAAGACGCCGGAGTAGATGAAGATCTCTTCGGGAGGTTCAAAAAATTTCTGGAATATGCCGATTTGGTCAAATTCGCCAAAATGATTCCGGGTCCCGAACAGATGGAAAATGATTATTCCGAAGGATACAATTTGATAGATGTCGTCCGTCAGGTTGAATTAAATAAGAAACCGGTAATGCCCGAACCAATCAAAGAAGAATCGAGTAATAAGGAGGGCGAACATGTTTAGACTGGCCGGTTTCCATATTACTCTATTTGATAATGATTTGTATCTTCCCGCTTTGGCTATTTTCGCGATTGGACTGGTCATCATCGGGTTGATTGTCTATTTCAAATTAAAAAAAGGATCATCACAATCGGTTTCCATTAAGTACAGCGATTTAAAAATAGTCAAACGCTCGGCTAAAACCGGTCGCCAGAAATTCCGGTTTATCTTAACTATCCTGCGAATTACCGCCATAACCATGCTGATTATCGCCTTCGCCCGACCCCAAGCCGGAATGGAGAATCGGGAAGTTTCTGCCGAGGGGATCGATATTATGCTTGCTCTGGATGTATCCGGATCAATGAAAGCCGAGGATTTTAAACCG
This sequence comes from Candidatus Zixiibacteriota bacterium, assembly GCA_043825815.1. GTDB lineage: Bacteria > Zixibacteria > MSB-5A5 > GN15 > PGXB01 > JBDRRI01. Next base: position 2,552 of record JBDRRI010000171.1, on the reverse strand, counting down.
AATAACCGTCTTTATGTCGCCAAGGAGGAGATAAAAAAATTCATTGAAAAAAGAGTTTCGGATAGAATCGGTTTGGTTGTCTTTTCACAATCATCATTTACCCAATGTCCGCTGACTCTTGATTATGGCGTCCTGCTTAATTTCCTCGATCAGGTTAAATTTGGTATGATTAAAGACGGTACTGCCATTGGAATGGCGCTGGCCAACAGTATTAACCGCTTGAGAGAGTCTCTGTCCAAAACAAAAATTATCGTTCTCCTGACCGATGGCGTTAATAACGCCGGTCAGATTGACCCCTTGACTGCCGCCTCGATGGCCAAGGCGATGGGCGTCAAGATTTATACGATTGGCGTTGGCAAACCTGGTAACGCCATGTATCCGATCGATGACCCGATTTTCGGGCGGCGATACCAGTATCTTCCCAACGAAATCGATGAAGAAACTCTGCAACAGATTGCCGCCAAAACCGACGGCAAATATTTCCGGGCCCGCTCCGAAGTAGAACTGGAACAGATTTATGATGAAATTGACAAATTAGAGAAAACCGAAATAAAGGTTAGCGAGTATATACAGTACAAAGAACTCTTTCCCGATTTTGTTTTGGCGGGATTGATTCTGTTAATCTTGGAAATCTTACTGAGCCAAACCGTGTTCAGGAAGATTCCATAACGTTGGATTGGAAAAATGAGATTTGCCGAACCACAATATTTTATACTTTTAATATCAGTCGTAATTCTGGCGATATTTTATATCTGGTCAATCCGGAGAAAGAAAAAAATATTGGCCAGATTTGGCGATCTTTTCCTATTGCTTAAAACTTCGCCATATATATCCTTCGCGCGCCAGGGCGGCAAAGCGGCCCTGCTTCTATTTGGCATTGTTTTTTCGGTTTTAACCTTGTCGCAATTCCAATGCGGCACGCACATGGAAATGATGAAACGACAGGGCATTGATCTGATTGTCGCCATTGATGTTTCCAATTCGATGCTGGCGGAGGATATGAAACCATCGCGCATCGCCAAGGCCCGGCAGGAAGTGCGGGGTATTCTGGATAGGCTGGAAGGGGATAGGATTGGGTTGATCGCTTTTGCCGGCGAAGCTTTCGTCCAGTGTCCGCTTACTTTGGATTATTCCGCCGCGGAAATATTCCTTGATGTTATCGATGTTGGTCTTATTCCTCAGCAGGGTACGGCTATCGGCGCGGCCATTGAAAAAGCGCAGGACGCCTTTGAATCCAAAGAGAAAAAACATAAGGTAATGATTTTACTGACAGACGGCGAGGATCAAAATCAAAGCGCCCTATCCGCCGCCGAGGAAGCCCGGAAAGAGGGCATTAAAATTTATCCGATAGGAATAGGCTCACCGGTCGGTGAACCGATACCGTTTTATGACCGGCAGGGCAATCGATCCGGATTTAAAAAGGACCGGAGCGGCGAAGTTATCGTTACCAAATTGGATGAAATCACGCTCCAGAAAATCGCTATGGAAACCGGCGGAAAATATTATCATGCCACTGCTGGCGAAATGGAACTTGATAAAGTGTATGATGAAATAAGCAAAATGGAAAAGAAGGAACTTGAGGGCAAACTGATGATGCAGTATGAGGATCGATTCCAGTATCCCTTGTTCATTGCGATCTTGCTTATTGTCGTTGAATTTTTTATCTCTGAGAAAAGAAAAAAGCAAACGGTGAACAAATGATGAAAATATTTGTCTTTATATCGGCAGTATTAATATTTATGGGCAATTCGATATTGCTAGCCGATGAATTTAATAATCTTGTCAAAAACGGGAATGAAGCCTTCGTTGACGGCGATTATAAAACGGCGCTGGATTATTATCATCAGGCCGAAGTGGAACGTCCCGAAATGCCGGAGCTCGATTACAATATCGGTTCGGCTTTATATAAAGAGGGGAAATACGAAGAGGCCGTAGATAAACTGCAAAGCTCGATGAATACGAATAATATTCAGTATGAAGCCAACGCTTATTATAATCAGGGAAATGTCTATTATCAAATGGGCGATTATCAAAATGCAATAACCGCCTACCAGAATTCGCTCGAATTGAATTCCGAAGATTTAGACGCCAAGTATAATCTGGAACTGGCCCGCAAAATGCTCAAAGAACAAATTAAGCCGGATCAACAACAGCAAGACCAGCAACAGCAACAACAGCCTCAGGATCAAAAAGACCAGGAACAACAACAGGAGCAGCAACAACCTCAGGAAGACGAGCAGAAACAGGAAGATCAACAACAACAGCAGCAACAACAGCAACAGCAGATGAATGAAGATGAAATGTCAAAAGAAGATGCCGAGCGGATTTTAAATGCTTTGAAAGACGACGAAAAGGAAAATCAGGAAGAACAGAAAAGATTTCAGGCCCAGGGCGATTATAGAGGAAACGATTGGTAATGAACAAATTCGGTTTGGCCATATTCTGCTTATTGATCTTACCCGCTTTAACAATAGCGCAGAACGATGTTTCAATCGAGATGACCCTGTCATCCAGCCAGGTCAGTCTTGGCGGTTCGGTATATTTGCAGATTG
>JBDRRI010000170.1:0-3317 GCA_043825815.1 Candidatus Zixiibacteriota bacterium | reverse complement strand
AAAAATAAGGCCTATCTCATTTAGATAGACCTTATTAAATCATTTATAATAATTATTTATTCTTTTCTCGAAGATCCATTGCCATTTCCTTGATATCAGCCAAATCGCGAATCATTTCGCTCCAGCCATACCAAAGAGCGTAATCGGGATTGGCATGAAAAACACCCTGAAAAGCCCGCATTCTATGTTTCAAATGCATTTCGAACAGCGTTTGCTCAATCACAGTCGGGGCATCGTGGAAAGTCAAAAGGTCGGGAAACGGAGCGACGTAGCCGGCTGGCTTAGGAATTATACCGTCTTTGTATAAATCGGCAATTATCAGGATTGCCTGGGCCAGTAAATGGTCGGCCTCTTTTATCATATCATCGCCCTTTTCCATTTCGCCCATTGCAAATTTTTCTGAATGACAATCGGAACAAACAGCCAGAAGCTTGGCCCTTTCTGCTTCGAAAGATTCCACATCGAGTCGAGCCACATCGGCCGCTTTGACTACATCTAGCCGTCCGGTTGGATTCCCCTCTAAATCCAAAACCCCTAAGGCTTGAAGTATCGTAATTTGATCGGCTTTCCATTGCGGATCTTCCGATAACGGCAATCTAACCGCCAAAAATCCCCATGGTGTTCTGACTTCGTGATTACCGTCCGGCATATGGCAGGTTTGACAGGTTGGAGCCGGAGTGTCTTCCGGAAGCGTTCCGTTCTGTTTCAAGAGGTATCTCACGCCATGTTTCGAGGCCGAATACATCTCCCATTGCGGGTGGTCAAAACCCATATGACAGGTTTGGCAAGCCTGCGGTTGAGACGCCTCTTTCACCGAAAAAGTATGCCGGGTGTGGCAGGCATCGCATGAGGCATTGCCATGACCGGAACCTTCAGCATTAAGCGCCGCAATCTCTTCATCAGACTTCAACCCAACCTTATGGCATCCGCCGCAACCTTTCATGCCCTCGCGAAGAGCCATCGGAAGTTGATGAGTCGTCGGCATGGCATTCATTGCTGCCCACGAGGCGGCATGTTTACCATTGGAAAACTGCTCTACTTGAGTATCATGACATTCGTTACAAGTGGCTGGCGTTGGTAACGATACATTGGAGACATCATCGGCTGTTTGATGTCCCTCACCATGGCAGGTTGCGCAGTCAATTTCATTGGTAAAATGCTTGCTCAATTGCCAATCTTTAACAATATTGGGGGTTATCTCGGTATGACAATCAACACAGTTACTGGCCATAAGATTTCCAGTGGCAATAATAATAAAAATTGCAAACAACAGTTTAGCCAATACTGACTTCATAATTCCTCCTTCGCTCATGAATTAACATTTATCCATTAAAACTGATCTTACCGAAAAAAGCTTTGACTTAAGTCAATGGCCGATTAGAAAATTATTCTTTAACGACTAAGACATTGACTGCCTTAACGATAATTTTAACTTCATCGCCCTCTTTTATACCCAACTCCGCCAATGAATCCATTGTTATAACCGATCCCATAGATGCCGGCGATTTGATTTCCAGCGTTAATTGAGCCATGACATCGCCTTTTTTAATCGCCAGTACTTTCCCCCTAATCTGATTCCGTGCTCCGTATTTCATTATGACCTCCTTTTAAAATCAAAACATTGAGCCAATCACTCATTTATTGCGATTTAAACATGAATTTGCAACAAATAAAAAGATATAAAAATGAGATGCTAATAATTATAGATTTATTAATTTTTGGGATTGGCTAAATGCTTTATACGATGAGCGTACTAGTGGACCGGCCTCAATATGTGCAAAACCGATTTTATATCCAATCTTTTCAATTTCTTTGAATTGCCCCGGAGAATAAAACATCTCTTCGGGAAGATGTTTACCGGATGGCGAAAGGTACTGTCCGACCGTTACAATCTGACAACCAGTCGAATAAATCTGCTCAAATAATCCTTGGATTTCATCAATTGTCTCCCCCAAACCAACCATAAACCCGGTTTTAATTACCGGACGGGGTAAGAATCTATCACCCACCTTTAGAACCTCAAGCGAGCGTTCTAATCGAGCACCGGGACGGACTTTTCGATACAACCGTGCGACAGTCTCAACATTATGTGCAAAAACATCCGGTTGCGCTTCAAGAACCGTTTGCACAGCCGCTTCATTGCCACGCATATCGGGAATCAACACTTCGATTTTCACATCGCCATCACGTTTTCGAAGTTCCCGAATCGTCTCGGCAAAAATCTCCGCGCCGCCATCACTCAAATCATCTCTCGTCACCGAGGTTACCACGACCTGTTTCAACCCCAATTGACCGACCACATTAGCAAGACGTTTCGGTTCCTCTCTATCTAATCCGACCGGACGGGCGGTAGCAATATCGCAAAATCGGCATCCGCGGGTACATTTATCACCCAGAATCAAAAAAGTGGCGGTTCCTTCACCGAAGCATTCCCGAATATTGGGACATGAAGCCTCCTGGCAGACTGAGTGAAGATTATTACTAGCGAGAATTTCTTTTATCTTGAAATAATTCGGGTTAAAATTAGCTGTCACTTTCAGCCAATTAGGTAGCCGGCGGCGTTTTCCGATTTCATCGGTTCTCATTGGCGTATATTGATCAATAACTGGCTTCATCATTAATATTCCTTCCGAGTCATTTTAATAAAACGATACGCAGGCCAGGAAATAATCGGTTAAAATTATAGCAATTTTTCAATTGCCGAGGTCATCTCAGCAGACATCGGTCCAACCTGAGAATCAAACCGCGCCACCAGCTTACCGTTGCGGCCAATCAAAAATTTTGAGAAATTCCATTTGATTTCGCCCGGAAATTCCGATTTCTCGGTCATTGCGATAAACAGCGGATGTTTGTCCTCACCCTTGACACTGACCTTGGCCATCATCGGAAAGGTGACATCAAATTTGGTTGTACAAAAGCTTAAAATCTCCTCATTGGTACCCGGCTCCTGACCTCCGAAATTATTGGCCGGAAAACCGACAACAACCAGACCGCTGTCTTTGTAATTCAGATACAGTTTTTCCAGATCAGCATATTGGGGCGTAAAACCGCATTGAGAAGCAACATTGACTATCAGTATTACTTTACCTTTAAAATCATTCAACCAACCAAAAAACTCTCCTTGTAAATAACCATCATCTCTCATTGGAACTCCACATAATATAATAATATCATATTTATTAGGATACTTAATATTCTTAAAATGTTTAACATCACATTTACCAACTAAATTTACTATAGGCTGCACAATCTCATCATAACTTAATTCAGAACTACATAAATTCACAACCAATATCATTCTAATTCCACCTCTAAAT
>JBDRRI010000169.1:0-5902 GCA_043825815.1 Candidatus Zixiibacteriota bacterium | reverse complement strand
TGTTGACGGTGACAATGTCTTGCCATCGGATTTCAAATTATATCAAAACTATCCTAATCCTTTTAATCCGGCGACAATTATAAAGTATAGTTTGACTCATAAAGAGAGGGTTCAGCTAAATATCTATAATATTCTGGGGCGCAAAGTCAAAACGCTGGTTGATAGGATTGAGTCAGCCGGGCAGTACGAAATTGTATGGGATGGAACCGACGACAGCCATCACGATGCCGCCAGCGGTATCTATTTTTATCGAATTATAATCGGGAATGGCGCCAAAACACGCAAAATGATTTTATTAAAATAGTCTCAGGTTGAGGCTCCTATCGGTACTTCATCCAATTCTTTACGAATCATTCGTGTCAGTTCAATACAGGTGTACGGTTTCTTCAGATATTGGCCGGCCCCAAGTTTCAGAACTTTATTGACTCGTGAAGTTGCCGAATAGCCGCTGATAATAATAACCTTCTGATCCTCACGAATCTTTTTGATCTCTTTGTATGTATCCAATCCGTCAAAATCTTTTTCCATAATCATATCAAGAAGAATAAGATCATATTCGTTTTTCTTTAAAAGCTCAATCGCCTCGTGGCCGTTTGAGACTGATTCGGCCAGATAACCTTTTTCTTTCAGAAGATCGTGGGCAATCTGGCGCTGATTATGGGAATCGTCAACAATTAATATCTTTTCAGTTCCGCGATATTCATTGGTATCATTCGGTTCAATTTCAACCAGTTCGCGAGTAACCGGGAAATATAGAAGAAATTGAGTTCCCTCGCCCGGCTTTGAAATGATATCATAGTAACCCTGATGATCTTTTAAAATTCCATAGACAACCGATAGACCCAAGCCGCTTCCGGATACTCCCATTTCCTTTTTAGAAAAATATGGCTCAAAAATCCGCTTAATATATTTCTTATCGATTCCTGTTCCGGTATCAGTTATTTTCAATATCAGATAATCGCCTTTATCCATACGTTCTCCGTCACCGGGTAGATTTTCCATGTACTGTTCGGAAGTTTCAATTGATAATGTACCGTTATCCGACATGGCATCAAAGGCATTAACGATAAGATTCATAATCATTTTTAACAGATGCGGGGTCGAACCGGTAATAGTATTTACCGAACGATCTAAATTAATTTTAACTTCAATATTTGGATTCTTCATCTGGAGATCGGCCATGCTGGCTGAAGCCAGGTATGATTCGATAACCTCGTTCAGATCTGTCGGAACCATTTCATAACGGCCTCTTCGCGCCAGCGTTAAAAGGTCCTGAATCACATCGGCGGCATCGCGAGCGCAATTGCCCATCATTTCGATTTTTTTGCGGACCGGCGAATCCTGTTCCAGTTTCATTAGGATCATTTCGGGGTAGGCAACCAACGGCCCCAGAATATTATTAAGATCGTGCGCCACTCCTCCAGCGAGGATACCGATTGATTCCATACGGCGAGCTTTCTCGAGTTGAATCTGAAGCTGTTTTCGTTCTTCATTTATTTTATTGGCATTGGTGGTATCGGAAAAGATTATGATTCCTCCGGAGATGTTGTCATTTTCGCCGAGGTAGGGAGATACAGAAAATTGAATCTGTTTAATTTTATCATTCCCAGAGCGTATAGAAAGATTATATTTATTGCCTTTATTTTCGAGCAATTTTTGTATGGAATTAACGACCGGATTCCAATCGTCATCGGCAACAAGATCATTTAAATTCATGCCGATTAAACTTTCCCGGGGATAACTGAGTATTTCACAGGCGGCGGCATTGGCAAAAATAACATTTTTCCCAAGATCAACAATGATCAATCCATCGGAAATATCTTCAACCAAATTACGATATTTTCTTTCTGATTTTTTCAGCCTTTTTTCGGCCTTCTTCCAGTCTGTGATATCAACCGAGATTCCTTCAATATAACCTTGTTCCGGGAATATTTGAGCTGAGATTAAAACATATTCAACGCTACTTTGGGGCAGGTTCATCTTCACTTCATAATTGGTTATCTCGCCTTGTGTACGAAGCAAGCTAATAATTTTTTTTCTATCATCTTTTGAGTAAAAATCTGCTATGGATAGTTTGCCAATAACATCATCGGTATTATTGTACCCCAGATGATAAAGGATTGATTTATTGACATCCAGAATCAATCCGTCGCTGATTCGACTACGCCAATAGCCAACCATAGATGATTCATTTAGGTAGTGAAAGCGATCTTTCATTGCAGACGGGCCGAAATCCGAATAAACCGTTTGCGGGGAATGGATATCCTTATTCATACAAATATAAGTGCGAATAGCAGGGTTCGCACAATCCTTAACAAAGTTGTCGTTTATACCATATCCTAAAATTAAATTCGGCATATTAAGGATAATCTTGAGTTTGAGAATAAAAAAGGCTTCGGTAAAACCGAAGCCTTTCAATGTGGTGTGGACAGAAATTAATGTTATTTATTAATTTCCTTGAGTTTATTCGAGCCGATAACATAATATGTCAAAAGTCCGACTCCAGCCGCAATGAGCATCACGCCAAAAGCCGTTTCAGCCGAAACATATTCAAAAGCCCTAATAACGACGGCCGCAATCCCAACCAAGGTCAGGACTAAGCCCCATTTAAGAGAGTTTGGTAAGTGCCTTTCGGGCATAGTCTTAAATAGATTAGCCACATCTTTGTCGACCAGATCTTTTTCGACCAATCGCAAGCGTGTTTTGTATTCCAAATAGGCCTTAAAAGCCAAATAGAACACCGGAAATATAACAAACACAGGTGACATATCTATGAATCTTTCCAGTGGTGTCATAACTTCCTCCTTTTCATATAGTTAAATTTCACTTTTTTCAACCTTCATAGAAAATAGACTTCTAAAATCAGACAAATGTTGCATCTTTTAAATCCATTTATCTGCAACATTCTTATTGATTTTATAGTCAAATTGTTATAGGAAATAAAATGTGGATGAAGCTAAAGAACTTATTGACGATATATTATCCGGCAACAGCAGGGCGTTTGAGCAACTGGTCAAAAAATATCAAAGACTGGTCGCTCATATTGTGTATAAGATGATACCGGAAAAAGATGAATTGGAAGATTTATGTCAGGAAGTGTTTGTTAAGGTGTATCAGAATTTGGAAAAATATAGAGGCGACGCCAAGTTTTCGACCTGGATCGGGCGAATCACTTATAACCGGTGCGTTGACCACCTGAACCGCAAGCAGATTCCGGTATCGGATGATGATTTTGAGAACAGCCTGACTTATTTGCCCGATGACAAATCGACTCCGAATGACAATATGGAAAAGGGGCAGGTTTCGGCCCTGATACAACAGGAGGTCGACAGCCTTCCGCCGCAACTGGGCGTGATTGTCGTCCTCTACCACCTGCAGGAGATGAGTTATGCGGAGATCGGCAAAATCTTGGATATGCCCGACGGTACTGTAAAAAGTTATCTTTTTCGGGGGCGGAAACTACTGAAAGAGCGCCTGCTGTCGAAATATAATATAGAGGAATTCTGGCAATGAGACATTTAACCGACATAGAAATTCAGGATTATATCGACGGCAACCTTCCGGGGATGACTGAAAAGATAGAGGAGCATCTTCATGAATGCGCCGACTGCCGGAAAACTGCCCGGGAATACCAGATAATTTTCAATCAGCTCAATGCCGATTTCACACCGGTTCTGGCGCCCAATTTTGCCAAAGCGGTGATGGAGCGAGTAGCGCCGAATGTGGTACCGGTCAAGAAACGGGATTTATCGTTCGCCCTATATTTGGGGGTTTCCTTGATCAGTCTCGTTGTCACATTTTACTTTATCGGATTTGAAAGACTTTTGAGTATTTTCCAATTCCAGGTACCATCGCTGTCGGTCGGGGAATATATGGAATCGTTTTTCGCTCCGATGGAGAAATATTTCAATTTTGATTTTTCATATATTGTCTATACGATTCTGGCCCTGGCGATAATCGGCGCGGTCGATTATGCTTTCCGCCATCGCCCCCGCAAACCAATTTCGTATATGGTGTAATCTCACTTATCTATAAAAAAATAGGCGGGTTCTCCCGCCTTTTTTTGGGGTAATTTTTTACTCTATGTTTTTCGCTCTTTTTTCTTGGCGGCGGGGAAAAGAACATTGTTCAGAATCAATCTATAGCCAGGAGAGTTTTTATGCAAATTCAACTCGGTTTTTGGGTCACCAACCATGTGCCGATAATCCTCAGGATCATGCCCCGATAAAAATGTAAACGTCCCCCGCCCGAAATTGCCGTGAATATAGCGGACCTCATCGTAACCCTCGACCTCGCCGAGAACAGTCACATATTTTTTAAGAAGCGATTTGCGGAAAGCGGTATTCTGCCCCATGAAACCCTTGACCATCCCGACATGATTTTGCACCAGCATAGTCGGAACCGGGTCAAATTTGGCTGAGAATTCAAAGAGATAAAAATAGTCGTTTTGCTCGGTCGGAAATATGGCCAGCCGTTCCGGGTAGGTATCGATATCGGAATGCCGATAGAGAAGCGGATCGAAAACCGGCGTGAAATTTTCAAAGGCGAGACATTTGTCATAATCGAGCCGGGAGAGCGCATCGGGATCAACCGGATCGTTATCGAATTGCGACGGGCAGATATCGACGCCCTCGGCGGCGAGGGCGATATCCATCGTCTCGCAGGCAGAACACATGGCGAACACAAATCCTCCCCGGCGGATATAATCTTTGACCGCCAAAGCGACATCAAGCTTCATATCGGACACCTTATGATACCCCAGTTTACGCGCCAGAGCCTCATTGGTTTCAACCTCCTGGCGATACCAGAGTTGATTATTGAACGAAGCGTAAAATTTTCCATACTGCCCGGTGAAATCCTCGTGATGCAGATGCAGCCAGTCATACTCCTCCAGCGCGCCGGAGAGAACATCCTCATCCCAAATCAGGTCGTATTTGATATCGGCGTAGGTCAGCGCCAGCGTCACGGCATCATCCCACGGCTCAACATTGTCGGGCGAATAGACGGCAATAGTCGGCGGTTTTTCAAGCGTCACCCGTTCCATGTTCTCGACGTCGATTGTCCTGTAAATATCGGCCAATTGCGAGGAACTGAGCGGCTCGGTATAGACGCCGTTTATCAAGCAGAGGGTAGCGAGAGCGTCATCGGCATCCAGTACAAACGAGCCGGCCCGGTAATTTAAGAGCCACTCAACCGTTTTGCTCGATTCGAGCGCCTTGAAGGCAATACCGTACGCTTTAAGATGATCGGTCTGGGCGTTATCCATGGGGATAAGAGTCAGCTGGGCGCTTGCCACTAACGGCAAAACAATCAATACTAATAAAACAGAAACGAGTTTGTTCATATAGTTCCAAATCGGTTAATAATAATATTCCTATAGTAAGCTATTTATACTTTTACGCAAGAAGCGCTTAAAAGATTATGAAAAGATATACGATTTATTAAAGTAGGGCAGAACACTTTAGGGACGAAATCCTGATGCAGTTTGGCCTTTTTCTCTTTAATTGCAGATTTAGACGCCACATAAATACGTAAACATAATTACACTTCAAATGCTGCGATTAGAACTAATTGCTTATACAAAGTTGCTTCCACCTCAATATGCTTAGTTTTTATAAAAGTTCCATTATTTCCATTCAAAATATTAAAATTAAAGCTAACCAATACTGATTTTGGCATAAATCCTTTAATTCTAAAAGGACCAAAACTTTGCGTACACATCAATCTTCTTACGAAACCACCTTCGACCAACCGGCATATATCTTAACAGTATCTGAGTATTTCTCTAAATTAAAACAATCATCTTTTTTCTTTATAGATGCTTTTATACTATCAATCGAATATAAACTAGATAAATCTATCATAGTATCTTTTGTTATATACGATACCCTCAACATAAATG
>JBDRRI010000168.1:0-8056 GCA_043825815.1 Candidatus Zixiibacteriota bacterium | reverse complement strand
TAGAATCAACTGAAAGACAATTCTGGCCATCGGAGTATAAACCAGACCGGGAATCTCAGCATAAATACTGGTAATAATCAATGCAAAAAACAGAAAAAAATAGTTTAGAGATATAAACGGCAATCCAATCGATATTTTGGTTCTGGCGAGGAAGCCGAGTATAAATGAGGCCAACAGCAGCAGAGCGAATAAATCGACAAGAAGAAGCGGGGGGCTGGATAGAATTCGGAAATTGATATAAATGGAAAAAATCAAAGCATAGATGGCCAGTTTGGGATAGAATAAAAAAAACATTAAAGCCGGGAAAACAAGTATTGGCAGGGAAACCTGATAATATTCCGCCGCAAAAAATGAAAGACCGGTGATTACAATAATCGCTCCAAAAATCACCAGTGATTTTTCTACAATATTATCCTGAATATTTGCGGCCTGATTCATAATAATTATCTCTTATTAATCAATTTCCCGGATAGTCAATATAGAAAATTCCTTTTAAATTAGGAAGAGAGAAATAGGTCATATTTATATTAATCTTCTATTTCAGAAATGCTTTTAAAGCGGAAACAATGATATCTGATGGAGCTTCTTTTTGGGACGGAATGAAATATTTCTTTTTCTGTCTCAGAGAGGATTCAAGTGCCTTTTCTATTTGAGGCAGGGAGAGTCCGACCAGTTGATTTCCTTTACCGATTGTTTCCACCCATTCGGTTTCCTGCCGCATGGTCAGGCACGGTGTTTTAAGAAAAACGGCCTCTTTTTGCAGTCCGCCCGAATCGGTTAAGACTGCGCGCGCGTTAGCTATAAGTGTCAAATTGTCAAGATATGAAACCGGCTTGCTCAGATGTAAATTCTTTATGGCTTTTAGGCGGCCGACCAACTGGAAATTTTTAAAATTCTTCAGGGTCCGAGGATGAATCGGGAAAAATATTTCTATGTCGAGTTCTTCCAGAATCCGAAGAGCTTTTCTCAAATTGAGTTTAATATCAACCGTTCCCGCCCGGTGTAGAGTAAACAGGACATAATTATTGGGGGTTAGATTATGCTGGGCCAATATTTTACTGTTGCCATTAATCTTGTCCCGACAATTGTCAATCAACTCATACATAAGATCACCGGAACGAACAATCCCCTTTTTGATGCCTTCAGTCTTGAGATTCTTAACCGCCTGCAGGGTGGGACAGAAAAGTAATGATGACACATGATCGGTCATTTTTCGGTTAATCTCTTCGGGCATATTCATATCAAAGGATCTCAAGCCCGCTTCAACATGACCAATCGGAAGGCGCATTTTCGAGGCGGTCAGGGCTCCCGCCAGAGTACTATTAGTATCGCCATAAACGAGAACGAAATCCGGTTTAATTTTAATTAACTGCTTTTCAAATTTCTTCATTATTTCGGCGGTCATTTCACCGTGACTTCCGCTTCCGACCGACAGATTATACTTAACTCTGGGGATATCCAATTGCTCGAAAAATATCTCCGACATCCGGTAGTCATAATGCTGTCCGGAATGGATAATTATATGACTAAATGACGATGATAATTTTTTAGCCAAGGATGCTATTTTTATAAACTGAGGACGAGCCCCAATCAACGATACTATTACCGGCTTACTCATAGTCATTGATGTCTTAACAATTGAATGAATTTTTCATTTTGCCTGCTTCCCGTGACGACTATGCCGAAACCGATTTAACCACTTGAATAACTTCGGCCTGTTCCTCATCGGTCATTTCGGGAAAGACCGGAATTGATATCACGGAATTGGCGACTTTTTCTGAAATCGGGAAATCGCCTTCTTTAAATCCCATTTCTTTATAGCATTCCAGAAGATGGAACGGAACCGGATAATAAATATCATGTCCGATTTTCTTCTCAGCCAAAACCTTCATCAGTTCATCGCGATTTTCCACCGCAATAGTGTACTGATTATAAATATGATAGGCATAATCGCGCACGACCGGAGCCTTAATTTTTGTTCCGGCAAAGGCTTTATCATATATTTTGGCATGAGCCCGCCGGCCTTCGTGCCACTCATCGAGATAATCAATCTTGACTAAGAGTACTGCCGCTTGAATGGTCGCCAGTCGTGAATTATATCCGATTTTTTCGGGGCGATATTTCTTTTTCCAACCGTGCAGGCGCCACATTCTAAGGGCCTCCTCATTGGCCGCCTCATTGGTTATAACCATACCACCATCGCCCGCGGCACCAAGATTCTTGGACGGGAAGAATGAAAAACAACCGTAATCGCCAAATGATCCGGCCGGTTTGCTATTATATTTGGCGCCAATCGCCTGCGCGGCATCTTCAATAACTATCAGATTATGTTTCCGGGCAATCTCCATAATCGAGTCCATATCGGCCAACTGACCAAACAAATGCACGGGGATAATTGCTTTTGTTTTCCCGGTTATGGCCGCTTCAATTTTGGACGTATCGATATTATAGTCATCAATATTTATATCAACAAAAACTGGTTTGGCTCCCGCCCGCGAGATGACGCTAGTCGAGGCAAAAAAGGAATAATCCGAGGTAATCACTTCATCGTCCGTTTGGATACCAGCGGATTTCAAAGAAAGCAAAAGTGCGTCGGTTCCAGAGGCGACACCAACACCATAATTGACACCGCAATAAGCGGCGACTTTCTTTTCAAGTTCTGTTACTTCGGGTCCCAGAATAAACATGCTGTGTTCAAAAACACTCAGGACCGCTTTATCCATTCTATCTTTAATTTTTATATATTGACGTTTAAGATCAAGCAAAGGAACTGCCATGATTTAACTCCTTTAATCTTTCCAGCCTTGATTTTTTAATAACTGTTCCTCGGGAACACCCCGGAATATTTTGGCCGGTACACCGGCAACGATTTTACTATCGGGACAATCAGCAGTAACCACCGCTCCAGCCGCGACCAGTGCATCGGCTCCAATGGTCACGCCGGGCAGAATAGTAGCATTAACACCGATCCGGCCGCCTTTTTTGACCGTCACACCTTTAAAGTGCTTGAAACGCTCTTCGGTGCGGCCGACAAAATTATCATTTGAGGTCGCCACGCAGGGAGCGACAAAAACTCTATCCTCAAGCTCCGAATAGGCGGTTATATAAACATTGGTTTCCAATTTGCAATAACGGCCAATTTTGCAGAAATTCTCTATCGCCACACCGCGTCCGACGATGGTATAATCGCCGATCGTTACATTTTCACGCACCGTGGAAAGGTCGGCAATCAGGACTTTGCGACCTATTTCGGCTCCGCAGTAAAGGACCGCTCCGGTGCCGATAATACAATCGGATCCAATTTTAATCGGCGATAATTGCTGATCTTTGGTTACCGCAGAATTAGCCGCTCTCATCGGATTTTTCCCAATCACCGTGTTATCATCGATACGAACATTATCTCCAATCTTACTGCCAATGTGGATAATAACATTGTGACCGATTTTGCAACCATGGCCAATATGTACGTCCGCCGAGATAACGCAAAAACGACCGATTTCGGTTTCGGCGCCGATGACGGCTGATTTATCTATAAACGATTCGCTCATAATTGTCTCTCAATCCTGAATATTCGTTGAGGTTCCTAATTTTCAGACGGCGGTGCGACTTTTTTGACACCCGGAAGCCAGCCAAATACCGATGTAATGAAAAATCCTAATCGTTGATAATTATCAGGAGATTTTATTTTCAGGGTCCTTAAATAATTCAACATAAACGACCAGAAAAGCGCAAATAATAGCGAAACGACAAAAGATACAATGGCGATCATGCTCCGCTTGGGACTGGTTTTCAACCGCGGAGGAATGGCCCGGTCAATAATGGTAATAGTCGGCGTATCCATACTCTCTTGTATCCGAGACTGCTCTAATTGTTCCGAAATCATCCCGTACAGTGTCTCATCTATTTTTACCTTGGTGGCCAATAATGTATATTCTGCCTTCAAAGTCGGCATTTTGGCCAGGGGCAGGTTCAGATAGGAGCCATTCTCGCCACCATTTTCAAGCAATTTAATCTGCTTTTGAATTTCCTCGACCCGACGTTGAGCGGAAGCCACCCGGCTGTCGGAGGCAGGCAGGGTTCTTTTGAGAATGTTCAATTCAATGGTACTGCTATCAAAAGCAATTTTCAGTTTAACAGCAGCTTCCACGGCTATTTCGGCCTGTTGGTCGAGATCAAATGTTTTATGCAGGGTTTGAAAGGCCTGAAATTTCGCCAAAGAGGTATCAAGACTGATTTTTACTTCGTCCAGACGCTTTTCCAAAAATTGGGTCACGTTTCCGGCCTGCTCGGCGGCGTAACGGCGATCCATTTCGATCAAATTATCAACCATAGAATTGACGATATCGGCCGCTTTCTGAGGATTAGTATCGACATACGCAATCTCCATTGTTCCGGTCGGCATGGCAAATAGCCTGACGCCATTTTTTACTATTTCATAGAGATCATAGGGGTGCGTATATTTATAATATGTATCAAGATTGCAGTCGGAGATTACCTTATCAAGCATCGGTTTGCTTATTAAAAATTGAATATAAATATCGGTCGGTGTGGAACGCATGGGAACACTAACGCCGGAAACAACCGAGAAACTCTTATCAAAGCCACCGCCCCAGCCCATTTTTATCCATTTGTTTCCTGATGGTAAAATTACCGATTTGGCCATATAATTATTTTCAAGTAAAAATGACGCGGCCGTAATCAAAACGGTTATAATTAATACAAACGTCACGATAAATTTGAAATATTTGCCTAATATTTCAAGAATCTTAAAAATATTATTTTCTTCCTCTTTCAATTTAATCGAATCCTTTTCCTAGATTAAATTCCTAAGTCCCACCCCATATGCATATTCCAAGCTGTCTACTGTATACTAAAAACAAAGAAAAATGTCAAGATACGAATAGAATGTCGTAACATCTTATCTTATATTGACTTTCAAACATTGCCATGTATATTGTAATATGTTACTTTCTATTTTAATGCCGCTTTATAACGAAGAGCGTACCGCCGTAGAAATTATCGAGAGGGTCTTGGCGTTAAATCTTGATAAAGAGTTGATTATTATCAATAATGGTTCCACCGATAAAACCGGGGCGGTAATTGATAAATATAAAAACTATCCCAATATTAAAATAATCAACAACCCGCGCAATATTGGCAAGGGCGATGGTATCATTGCCGGATTAAAAGAAGTGGCCGGTAAATATACGATTATCCAGGACGGCGATCTGGAATATGATCCCCATGATATTATTCCAATGATAGAACTTGCAAAGAAAGAGAAGGCTCTGGCTGTATTCGGATCACGGAGGATGAATCCCGAGTCAGGAATTTCATATAATCGTTATCTCTGGGGCGGTGAATTTTTAACATTTCTGACCAATATTCTCTATGGTTCAAATATAACCGATGAATCAACCTGCTATAAAATGGTTAGAACTGATATTTTGAAAGCAATGAACCTGACCAGTCGAAGATTTGAATTTTGCCCGGAGGTTGTCGCCAAATTGGGGCGCAATAAAATCAAGATTTATGAACTACCGATTAAATATAATCCCCGGAAATTCGACGAGGGCAAAAAGATTCGCTGGATCGACGGGTTGGAGGCGATCTGGACGTTATTTAAATATCGACTGACACCGCTTTCCAAAATTAGGATTGAAATAGACGAGTAAAATTACGGCCAAAGTCAGAAGACTAATTATTAATCCCAAATAAAAATATGGTGTTCGGTATCTGAGCGTTATCAAACGGTCATTCTGATTGAAATGAAGAGCTATCAGACCGTTGCTTTCATATAGTAGACGGCCATCATCGGCTGACCATCCTTCGTCATATCCAATCCCTAATAAAAGTTCGCCCGGCGAGGACGGAATAATTTCGTAATCGACGCGGTTGGGAGTATAATGCCGGCTTTTAACCCGAAGCTGTCCCTGTATCGGATACTCCATCATAACCTGATTATTGGGAGTGACTATCCCCCGGCTTTCCTTATAAGCTGACAGCCAGGGGGCGGTTAGGGAACCTTCATTTTTTTGAAAAGCATTATAGATATTGAATTTGTCGCCGACAATATTATGAAACTCGGTTGAGAAGCGAACGGATGCGGGAGTTTTATAATCAATACTTTTAAAGGCCGGAAGATTTATCCAAAAGTATGACATTATAATAATGGCAATGAATATGAATGCGTACAATTTTATATTTTTTATGATGGACGAACATTTATAAAGAATATAATCAAGCCCGAAGGCAGAAATTATTCCGACAGACAGAATTACAAACTGAAAGGCTCGAGCCGGGGAGCGAAGCGAGGAAAATCCGGGCAGGCCGGTTACAATCCCCCAGAGCGAAATTGATGAGAAATGACCCAGTCCAAGAATAAAAAAGAAAAGAGTCAGTATCAGATATATCCTGGTTTTTTTGAAAGAATATATCAAGGCGATGACGGCCAGAATTACTACCAGAGGCGAAATATAGGCGCTGTACTCATGCCAGCCCCAGTGTTCGGCGGTTTTCATTGTTTTAAATATTGCCTGATTAAATGAGAAAAAGGCATCGAATAAAAATCCGGGAGGAGTTGCGTCGGCGGCCATTCCCTCCCATTTGTTTTGTATCAGATAGATAAACATAGGAATAAATTTCACCGAGGCCAAAAACAAGCCAATGATTATGGAGAAAATATAGTTCTTCAGAAAATGATACTGCTTCTTCTCAATCGAATAGAGCAACAAAAACAGACCAGCGAAAAATACTGTATACAAAAACGGTACCGCCGCCCCATTCCCCAGAATTATCAAGGCTATTGAAACCGAGGCGCCGAAAATATATTTCCAATTTTCTTCGATTTTAAGTATGCAATAAATAAACCAGGGAAGAAAACAGAAATGAGTAAAGGGGACGTGGCCGATCGAAAAATGTAATGCAAAATATGATGAGCCGAAATAGACTAAGGCGACAAGGTATGACGATATATTCGAAATTCCGATTTTACGAGCAAATAGATAGGTGCCATAGAAGCCGAGGAAATAAGCGATCATCATTTGAAGCTTGATCCCAACAATCGGCCCGAAAATCGTTATCAGGATAAAGAATGGCGAGAGGATACCGACCTCGGGATGCGCAAAGAGGATATTCCCTCCTCCGAGATATGGATTCCAGAACGGGAACTGGCCGAAATAGAAGATCGTTTTTTGCGGAATCGCGGCCATGGTAACAAACAGTTCCCAATCACCGACACCAATTGAATTCCATTTTAGAAGAAAAGGAAGCGCGAATATAAACGACACAAAGAGAAATATAGCGGGAGGAACAAACTTGTTTGTTTTTTTTATTTCTTGCATGAGGTAAATATAAGATGAAATCGGGATAAATGGAAATATTTATTTAACTGTTAAATGCTATCTCTTGCGAAAGAAATCGTATTTGTTATCTTGCTCAAGCCGGTAAGATAATATTGTGTCAGAATGATGGTATCGGTGGAGTCCACTTCAAGGGAATAACAGCCAGCCAAGAAATAAGGCATTGAACAGTCCATCGAGAGCATAGAAATATTTTTAAGATAGAAACAATTTCTGAATTCAAATTCACCGGTTATGTCACAGGCTATTCCAGCATCAATTGTAGAATCAACAATCATGGAGAATGTGCTGTTCGTTAGAAATATCCATTTTATTGGTTGTAAAATTGTTATGGTAGTGTCATTTTCAATATCGACCCGATAATTGCCGGAATAATTACCGACCAACTCATTTACCGGCTGTGGAAAACTGTTTTCCTCAACGCATTGAAAATTATAAAGAATTGCCAGAATAATGACTATCACAATTGATAACGCTTTTACATGATGGGAAACATTTCTCATTCTAAATATCCTCACTGTCTATTTTTATTTTTAACCAATTTAAACGTCAAATGGTGTCTCTAACTAGGAAGATAGTATTTGTTATTTCACTCAAACCCAATGCCATTCATATCCCATTTCACGGACCGTGAGAATGTAGTTGTATAATCATCAACCTGATAATAGCCCGAATATCTTCCTTCTATTTCATAG
>JBDRRI010000167.1:0-2589 GCA_043825815.1 Candidatus Zixiibacteriota bacterium | reverse complement strand
ATAAAAGATATGACTTATCTTCCCGGATTAGTTTTTGTCGTTGATGCCAAGAAAGAGAAAATCGCTGTTTCCGAGGCCCTAAAGCAGGGTATTCCAATTATCGGGATTATTGATACCAATGCCGATCCCGACCCTATAGATTTTCCGATTGCCGCCAATGATGACGCCATTAAGTCAATACGCATCATAACCAAGACGATTGTCGATGCTATTTTGGATGCGAAAAATAAGGTTTCTTCCGGCGAAATGGAAGATTTCCAGGTTCCGGAAAAAGAAAATTTGCATGCTTATGTTTCTGAAGATACCGAAGATTCAAAAGATAATTAGTTAGGAGTTTATAGAATGGCTCAAATTAGCGCCCAAATGGTTAAAGAACTTCGCGAAAAAACCGGCGCAGGTATGATGGACTGTAAAAAGGCCCTGACCGAAACCGATGCTGATTTCGAAAAGGCTATTAATTATTTAAGGGAAAAAGGTATTGCCAAAGCTGCCGGGAAAGCCGGTCGGGCTACCAAAGAAGGCATTATTTCTTCATATATCCATGCCGGGAGCAAGCTCGGTGTTTTGGTTGAAATCAATTGCGAAACCGACTTTGTCGCCCGCACCGATGATTTTCAGACTTTCGCCAAAGATGTTGCCATGCATATTGCGGCTTCCAACCCAATCGCAGTGGCCCGCGAAGATATTGACGCAGCTCTTATTGCGAATGAAAAAGAGATATATCGTCAGCAATGTATCAATGAAGGCAAGCCGGAAAAAATAATCGATAAGATTGTCGAAGGTAAGCTTGATAAATATTATTCCGAAGTCTGTTTGCTGGAACAGCCGTTTGTCAAAGACAGCGATAAAACGATTAAGGATTATCTTAATGAGACAATCGGCACTCTCGGCGAAAATATGTCGATTCGCCGGTTTGTCAGACTTCAGTTAGGCGAATAAATATGAACTCCGACTCGGATAAAAAATATGGTCGGATTCTTTTAAAATTATCCGGCGAGATTCTCGCCGGATCCCAAACTTTTGGAATTGATCCTCAGGCTTTTAATTTCGTCTGCGGCGAAATCAAAGAGATTAATCAAATAAATATTGAAACCGCGATAGTTATCGGCGGCGGTAATATATTTCGGGGACTGAACGCCTCCCAAAACGGTATGGATCGGGTAAATGCCGACAACATGGGTATGTTGGCGACCGTGATTAATGCTCTTGCCCTTAAGGATCGCCTTGAAGATATAGGTGTTCCGGCCCGGGTCATGTCGGGAATCAGAATCGATGCTTTTGTTGAAAACTATGTAAGGGATAAGGCGATTCGCCATTTGCAAAAAGGCCGGGTTGTTATTCTTTGCGCGGGGACTGGCCGACCCTTTTTCTCAACTGATACGGCCGCTTCCCTGAGAGCCGCTGAACTGAAGGCCGATATAATTATAAAGGCGACCAAGGTTGACGGAGTTTATTCTGATGATCCGGTTAAAAATCCGAAGGCCGAGCTGTTTAAATCGCTTTCACATATGGATGTCGTTGCTAAAAATCTAAAGGTTATGGATCTGACATCGATAACGATGTGCCGCGAAAATAATATTCCAATTTGCGTTTTTAATATGCATACTCCCGGAAATTTAAAAAAAGTTGTTGCCGGGAAGCCGATTGGGACTATAATATCATAAGTAAATAAACAAATTAATCTAGGTCAGGGGAGATGTTTTATGCCAAACAAGATTATCTCAGAGACCAGTGATAAAATGGAAAAAAGCTATAAATCCATTCAAAGGGATTTTGGATCACTGAGAACCGGAAAAGCCTCAGCCGCTCTATTGGATAATGTTAAAGTCGATTATCATGGCACGGTGATGCAACTTAACCAGGTCGCCTCGGTTTCCGCGCCGGAACCTCGCTTACTTGTCGTTCAGGCCTGGGACAAGTCGGTTGTCGGTGAGATTGTCAAAGGAATCCAGCACGCCGATTTGGGTCTTAATCCTATGGCGGAAGGTAATATTATCCGTCTGCCGATTCCCGCTTTAACAGAGGAGCGCCGGAAAGATCTGGTAAAGCGGTGTAAAAAGACGGCTGAAGAGGGCAAAATAGCAATCAGGAATGTTCGTCGCGATGCCAATGACAATCTCAAAAAAGCTTTGAAAAATAAGGATATATCAGAAGATGACCAAAAAAAGGCTCTTGACAATATCCAGACTATAACCGACGAATATATTAACAAAGTCGATGAATTGATGGAGGCCAAAGAGGCCGAAATAATGGAAATTTAAGTGATTTCCAATATCTAAATAACCGGTGGATTCGTGGATTCGCCGGTTTTTTTGTGAAATTGATTACATACTACGCCGATTTTCAGAGCAGATTATATATAAACAAGAATGCAAGCCATAGACAAATTCAAAAAATTACGAGGGCTCAAGGATTGCCGGCAAAACCTCTTTAGATAAAATCTCCCAATCACTTAAAAGCTTGCAAACTCATTGACATTTATAAAAAAAAGGATATATTGAAAATCTTGTGACTATATTCAATGTGTGAATATTTTCACAATATGGTGAGAATCGAAAAACAAAATGAAACGAATAAAATAGTAGGAGC
>JBDRRI010000166.1:0-7976 GCA_043825815.1 Candidatus Zixiibacteriota bacterium | reverse complement strand
TACACGGGCGCTTTTATCAGAAAATTGGGGTTGAGCAAAGATGGTTGTGATATTATTTTTCTCGGCCATTTTAATCAGCTCGGTAATATACTTGGCCCCCGGCTCCTTGCCATCGTACTCAATTGGAATCTGATTTAGTCCGTATCTATTGGCAAAGTATCCCAATGTCGGATGGAAAATTAAAAATTCCTTTTTATTACAGCTATCGATTATCTGTTTGACAGTATTATCTAAGGTGTCCAACTGCGCGATAAAATTATAGTAATATTTTTCAAAGATTGGTTTATTCTCCGGCATTATTATAGAAATTGTTTCTAATATAGTTCCTGCCTGCTTTTTCACCAGAATAGGATCCATCCAGATATGGGGGTCTTTGGCTCCCTCATGAATCTGATCACCATGCTCGTGACCGGAAATATCATGCAATTCGATGCCATCACGGAGATCGACAATTTTCAATTCGGGAAACATTGCCGTTATTTTGGAAATAAGACGGTTTTCAAACGGAACCCCTATTCTGAAATATATATCGGCTGAGGATAAGGCGGCCATCTGACCCGGGGTTGGCTCATACGTTGCCGGAGACTGCCCGGCCCCGACCAAGACGGTAATATCGACAAAACCTGAGCTTATCTCGGACAGGAATATTTTCTGTGGAGGAATTGAGACGACGGCATTAATTTTTTTCTCGGCATGAAGTGCAGAGTTAATTATTAAAGTCAGTGACAGAAATAAAAATAGTGTCTTACTTATCTTATATAAGGAATATTGTAGCTGTTTCATTTGTTTGCCTTCTTACATACCAAATGCAATTCGTGGCAATCCCGACATTCTTCCAGCTTATGATCTTTTTCAAACCTTTCCCAATGTTCTCTTTGAGCGGTCGTCATTATGCCGGTACCGGAACAGAGCGGACAAACCGAGTCGAGTGCCTGCAGAACCGCCGAACGGATAAATTCCGAGCGATTGGGAATACCCTTCATGGCCTCCATCAGACTTTCATCCGCCTTAAACGTAATTATTTCATTTTTATTTTTTTTCATATTACCTATACGGGGTTAAAATATTAGCCTTATAATAAAATTATTACTTTGTATTACCAAAGTCAATCTTTTTCTTGGCGAATGATGTAAAGTATATTCCCCACTTGAATTATCATTCAAAATTCTTTATTATTGGCCTATGCGTAAACTAATGGTCTTATTGAATTTGGTATTTCTGGCAATAGCTCTAAATATGGCCGGTTGCGGTGGTTCAGATAAAAAGGTTGATAATTATGCGCTGGCGATGGAGTCGCTCAATAACAATCAGTTTTTTAAGGCGATTGATTATTTTAAAAAAGAGATGCACAACCGACCCAATGACCGGGATATTCTTTATAATATTGGAATAGCTTTTAAAAGGCTCGATATGTTTGACTCAGCTTTGGTTTATTTGCAAAGGGCCAGGGTTCTAAATGTACGGGATAGGGAGATTAATAAAGAGCTTCTTAATCTTTGCCCCATTTACGGCGATTTTGAGGGAGCGATCAATGCCATTGCGGTTTTAGTCGCTACAGGCGACAATGAGCAGATGTATTATCCTCTTCTGGCCGAATATTATTTTCGCAAAGGCGAAAACGGTATGGCGATTAAATATCTGAGACTACTTATTGATCAAAATCCCGACGACGAAAAATTATATCTGAGACTGGCCGGATTGTTAACCGAAGAGAACCGGCATGATGAATCGACGGCTACTCTTAAAACGATGCTTCAGAAGTTTAAACCGTCGCCCGAGGCATATGCCAATCTGGCTATCAATAATATAGCACAGAAAAAGTTTGATGAGGCTGAATCTAATTTGCGTTCATCATTGACTCTTAATCCGGACAACGCTCCGGTCTGGATAAATCTGGCCAATGTTCTGACAATTGGTGATAATATAGCAAGCAAAAAAGAGGCGCTTGATATATATAAGAAGTACCGCGAACAAGCTCCTGACTATTATAAACTTGATTCAATCATTCCGACATTGGAAACGGAGCTGGGCGAATAGTCCGGTAATAACACTTTAATTTCGATTCAATCCAAAATATTTCTGTGATTAATAATAATACGGACGTGGTCGTCTACATTAAAATACGCCTAAAACTATAATAACGGTTATTTATAACCGATAGCGCTGATGATTGGATCCGGAGTTATGCCGACTTTTTTTATCATTTGAATATATTCTTCGCTTTTCGCAATGAGGCCGCCGGCATTCGGATCGTTTCTTATTTTATCAGCAAACATATTACATCTTTTTATCAGTTCCTCGATGGAATCGGGATTGTCATTCGGTTTAATTGGGGGATTTTGATGCACCATATATTCGACTTCTTTAAGATCAAGATTTGCGATTAACTCGATTATCTCGCTTTTAGTCAGAGTATGAAAATGGGGCACTCCGACGACCTGATCGACATCGGCAAACCAATGGTGTATATGATGGTACGAGTTTTCAACCTCAGAGCCTTTATCTAAAAACATCTCGTAAAAGATAAAGAGGCCGCCCGGTTTGAGAACTCGTTTCATTTCGGATAAAACGGTCGGAATATTATTAAGATGATGAAAGGTATTACTGATCGACACAGTATCGAAACTGCTATCATTGAATTCGATATTACAGGCATCCATCTGTTTGAATTTTATTTTTTCTTTATCCTGCGAATTTGCAAAAGTTTCATACGCTTTGGCGATGTTGTCTTTGGAAAGGTCAATCCCGGTCAGACCTGAGAACGATTGAAACGATTCGACCAGAAACTGCGCCGATGCGCCCCAGCCAGTCCCGATATCGAGAATTTTCCCGCCGGTCAGTTTCTTTAATTTATTATTAAGAAGTTCCACCAATTTTCTCCATCTTAAAGTGAGTTAATAATATAAGAAATAATTGAGAATGGAAAAATTTAAAATTGTGAAAAGTGAATATGATGCGCCGGGATAATTGTGAATTTAATCGTAGTAATGGTTTTCAATATTGATTTATCTATAATACCGGTTTGGGCTGTTGGTGATTGTTGAAAAGTAGAAGACGGATTGATTCAATTTAGGTTGCCTTTATCCTTAAATACGCCCGACTATTTTATTGACAATCTTTCAATTCCTCTTATATTTTAAGAACTTGTAAGAATTTGCTGAGGACATTACAAAAGTCTCAGTTGTCTTGCCGAGATTAAAACATACCACATAAAGGAGGATGTATGAGGACATCTTTACCGCTACTCCTTGTACTGCTATTTTTATTTTCCGGAGCCATGGCAAAAGATTTCGGCGACGATGCTTACGCCGCCGTTGATTCTCGCGCTCAATCGGTTTTCAATGAAATGAAAGCCAACTTCTCCAATGTCCAGAAATTCGAGGTTAATGGACACACCAAGCGTCTTTATGGACAGGGCTTTTCTTCCGGCTATAACGCGGAATCATCGGCCGAAAATTTTCGACTTAATTATGCCGAGGTTTTATCTGCCAAAGCTGATGAACTCAAACCGATCTCACCTTTTCGTGATAAAAGTAATAATACATTACCGATTATGATTAATCCGGCAACGGGCGAGCCAAAATTTACGATTGTCTACTATTCTCAATATCGCGATAATATACCGGTTTTTCGTTCCGAACTGAGGCTGTTGGTTCGCCATGAGGCTAATTATCCGGTTGTGCTGGCCGTATCCACTCTTCGCAATCTGGGTGATTTTACGACTGATAAAGCGGGAATGGCCGATTTTAATCTGGCCCGGAATGCTGTTAATCAGGACAATTCCGATTTGACGGAATTTTCCGAACCGCAAATGGTAATATATGCCGGAATTGAAGATCAAAAGGAAAAGCCAAGGCTGGCTTATTCGTTTGTGGCCAGAAACGATTTCCCTCAGGTTTGGCAATATGTCGTTGATATCGAAACCAGCGAAATTTTATATAAAGAAGATCTTATTGTTTTCGAGGATGTAACCGGTAAGGTCCAGGGTTTGGCGACCGAGGGTTCTGCCTCGGAACAGTGCGAATTTGAAATTCCAACCAATATCCCCTATTCCAAAGTAAGTATTGGAAGTAATTTCAGCTACACCACTTCTAAAGGCTCTTATACGGTTTCCAATATGGGTAGCGACTCTGTTATTATTCAATCCAATCTGGATGGCATTTATTTTGACTGTTACAATTATACTGGTTCCGAAGTTCTTCTCAAGGATACTATTCTTCCTCCCGGACCGGCCAATTTTATGCATAATGCAGCCAATAATCTGGAATCGGTCAGATCCCAGGTAAACTCGTATTACCATGCCAATGTTGTGCGGGATAATGTCCTGGCTTATGTCCCCAATTATCCGGCTGTTTCAACGCAAACAAATTTCCCGATTTATAATAACCGAACGGATGGTTACTGCCCCGGCAATGCCTGGTATGATCCCGGAGATGAATCAATCAATTTCTGCAGTTCCGGAAGCGGTTATCCCAATACTGCCTGGCAATCGGTGATTCATCATGAATACGGACACCATCTGATAAATATGGCGGGTTCAGGACAGGGTGAATACGGTGAGGGAATGGGGGACTGTATAGCGATGATGTGGTCCGATGAATCCGAACTTGGCGTTGGATTTTATGGATCCTGTGATGAAGCGTTGCGTAACGCCGATAATACTATGCAATATCCTTGTAGCGGAACAATTCACTATTGCGGACAGTTATTGTCGGGTTGCGTTTGGGAAACCAGAAATGAAATGGCGATTACCATGCCCAATGATTATCTGGACACTCTTCGCAATCTTGTTTTTCATTCGATTCTTCTTCATACCGGCACCAGTATTGACCCATCCATTACTATTGACTTTTTGACACTTGATGATGATGACGCCAATCTTGACAATGGCACACCGCACTATGCCGAAATTTGCGTCGGTTTTGGCGAGCATAATATGGATTGCCCCGATCTTTCCCCGGTCTGGTTTGAGTATACGTCGGGTCGTCCAGAAATTCTTTATCCGGGAACTTCGACAACATTTGAGGTTGTCATTCACCCTAGCGCGGTTGACCCCATTTCAGGAACGGGTAAAGTATATTATTCGGTTGACGGCGGCGCCTGGACTGAAGGTACGATGGTTGAGACTTCATTAAACACATATGATGTAACTTTACCGGGCGGTGAATGCAATAGTACGGTCAGATGGTATCTTTCGGTTGAAACCAATGGATTCGGCGAGGTTACCAATCCCCAATACGCCCCCTCCAATTATTATTCATCATTTGTGGCCACCGAGAGTATCAATGTTTTTGCTGATGATTTCGAATCTGATATGGGTTGGACTGTTTCCGGCGGCTCTTGGTCGCGCGGCACTCCAACAGGCGGCGGCGGCCAGTATGGCGGGCCGGATCCTTCGAGCGGTCATTCCGGTTCTAATGTATTCGGCTATAATCTTAATGGTGATTATGAAAACAGTATGCCGGAAAGGCATTTAACCACACCGGCCATAGATTGCTCCGAACTGGTCAATGTCAAATTCAGCTTTTTCCGCTGGCTTGGCGTGGAACAGCCGTTATATGACCATGCTTATATCAGAATCAGCAATAACGGAACCAGCTGGACGACATTATGGCAGAATGAAGAAGAAACTACCGACGGCAGTTGGATTGAAATGGAATTCGATATTTCTCAGTATGCCGACGGTCAACCGACGGTTTACCTTCGATGGACGATGGGAACAACCGATGGTTCCTGGCAGTACTGCGGATGGAATATCGATGATGTCATTGTAACCGGCTTTTCCTGCGCCTCAACCGCTCCCATAATTACCACGGAATCAGTGCCCAATTGGACGGTTGGTATCGTTTATTCTCAACAGCTTGAGGCAGTGAGTGGAACCGGCGTTTACACCTGGGCTGATAAAAATGGTGATTTAGCCGGAACCGGATTAATGTTGTCTTCGTCTGGCTTATTGGAAGGTACACCTACATCAGCTGGAGTTATTTCGTTTACCGCCGAGGTAACGGATGAAACTCCAGAATCCGGTGAGAAATTATTTAACTTTACTGTTAATCCAGCTCCCACCATAACAACATCCACTCTGCCCGATTGGACGGCTGGATATCTCTTTACCCAACAACTTGCTACTACCGGTGGAACAGGAACAATTGTCTGGTCGGACAAGAATGGCGAATTAGCCGGGACCGGTCTGGTTCTCAGCACGACCGGACTTTTAACGGGAACTCCCGCCACTGCCGGGACAATTTCCTTTACGGCCATGGCAACCGATAATGTCGGCGCTTTTGACGAAAGACCATTATCTGTATTAATTAATCCCATTCTTGATATTACGACGACATCCCTGCCTGACGGATTGACATATAATCTCTATTCCGAGCAACTGAATTCAGACGGTGGAACGGGAACTATTATTTGGTCGGACAAAAATAATGATCTCAATGGAACCGATTTTACATTGTCATCGACGGGATTATTGTCTGGAACGCCTCAAGCACCAACAACGATTACTTTGACGGCACGCGCGGTTGACGCAATCGGATATAGTGATGAACAGTTGTTGGCTTTTGTTGTCAATGAGGGCCTGATAATTTCGACCGAACAGATTAGCAATTGGACGGTTGGCAATCCTTATTCCTTCCAGTTGGAATCTAATGGCGGGCTTGGAGTAAAAACATGGGGCGATAAGAATGGCGACCTTGCAGGAACCGGACTCACGGTATCATCGGATGGTTTAATTTCCGGAACACCAATAAATGCCGGTGATATTACTTTCATTGCCATGGTTTCTGATGAGTCAAAAATGACCAATGAGAAAGAATTTACTTTTACTATTAATCCATCGCTACAAATTGACACGGAAACTCTTCCTAATTGGACGGCGGGCTTTCCATATCTTCATCAGTTGACATCTTCGGGCGGAACCGGGGAGGTTAGCTGGATTGATAAAAATAACGGTCTATTTGGTTTCGGATTGACTTTGTCAACCAGCGGCATTATTTCCGGATCATGTATGGATGGCGAAGCCATCAGTTTTATTGCTGAAGCCTCTGATCAGGGCGGCGATTCAATTGAAAAGCAGTTTGACTTCTTCTTCAATCCGCCTATTCAATTAGCCGCTCCCCAGATTACTGAAGTGACTGTAAATGCAGTTTACTCTTCGCAATTGATTGGAACCGGGGGAACTGGTATTTTACTCTGGAATGACAAAAACGGGAGCCTAGCCGGTTCAGGATTGACCTTATCCACCGAAGGACTTCTTGAGGGCACCCCAACCGTATCAGGCCAGATTAATTTTATAGCCCGGGCGGCTGATGAAATTGGGGCTTCGAAAGAAATAAATATATCAATAACTGTTAATCCGGCGGTTAATATAACCTCTTTGAGTATGCCGGAATGGACCGTTGATTATCCTTACTCATATCAAGTCGTTTATCAAGGCGGCACCGGGGCTATGACTTGGGATGAGGTTGGATTAGAAAGTACCGGATTAGCAATCGACCAAAACGGAATAGTTTCGGGCACTCCCGCAATTGATGGTGAGGTGGCCTTTACCGTATCATTAACTGACGCGTGCGGAAGTTATGACGAGCAGACGCTTTCAATAATGATTAATCCGGGAGTCGTTATAACGACTGAAGCTGTCTCCGACGGCAAGGAAGACGAGCTATATTCTGCTCAGCTTGAGGCCACCGGAGGAACCGGAGTGAAATCGTGGACTAATCTTAATAATGATTTGTCCGGAACCGGTTTGACTTTATCCGAAGCCGGACTTCTATCGGGAACACCAACGGTTGTCGGAGTAATCACTTTTTTGGCTGAGGCCACAGATCAGATTGGAAGCGGCGATATTAAATCATTAAATATAAATATTGCGCCGGCGTTTATCTGCGGTGATGTAAATAATAATGGCGTAGTCAATCTGTTGGATATCACTTTTATAATTGCATATCTTTATAAAGATGGTCCCTCTCCGG
>JBDRRI010000165.1:0-3359 GCA_043825815.1 Candidatus Zixiibacteriota bacterium | reverse complement strand
AGGGTAGAAGATTTTATCTTCTACCCTCGAAAATTAAAGTAATTAGCGATATTATTTGCTAAAACTCATCTTCCCACTTGATAAAGCCCGGTTTGACATCAACCATCGCATTGACAATCAGTTCAACCAAGCCACCATAGATAAGATTAGAATGCGTTTTGGCGTCGTAATATTGGAAAATATCTCTAATCTGACCCTTACAATTGGAGCAGGGGGCGCATAGATATTTGGGTGTTTCCGGTCCGGGGCAGTCCTGGAAGGCATTAAGAATCTGCCGGAATTTTTTGCGCCCGGATAGAGATACACGCCAATCAGTGAAATTATTTTGGGACATAATGGCGAATCCGGAACCTCCACCGCAACAGTAGTTTTCTACTCCGTGCGGGGTCATTTCGCGGAATTGCGGACAGATTTTTCGAAGGATTCTTCTTTGCGGCTCGACGATGCCCATCAAGCGAACCATATTACACGGATCATGAAGAGTGACCGGGAAATTATTCCGCGATGGATCCAGTTTGATTTTATCATTCATAACGATATCTTCGAGAATGGTCATGGCACTTTCCCTCGGAACATTCAGATCGCCGACTAAAACACGGTCGGCAATAACTGTCAGGGCCTTGTGAGCATGGCCGCATTCGCCGACCACGATCTTTTTAACACCGAGATTCTTAGCCGCCTGAGCATGCTTGATCGCCACTTTGGCCAATTGCGTATCATCGTACCATAAGCCGTAATTGATGCCGTCAAAGGCGCAGGATTCACTCGACAATGTCCATGATATTCCGGCCGCATTCAAGATCAGAGCAAACGCGCCCGGATTTTCCGGCCAGGCGATAATTTCTCCAGCGTTGTGAATTAGAAGAACATCGGCGCCCTTGACATCCCACGGCGTCCTAACCGGCACGCCGGTTAAATCTTCCATGTCCTCATCGATAAAATCTATATTATCTTTGACCACTTCATCATTCATACCGGTTGAAGATCCAACCTGTAATTGAAGCATTGAACCTTTTTCATGAATTTCTTTGGCCGCAATTCCCATCTCCTGCGAGAAAACTTTCCGAAGTTCATGGGTTATCAGGGCATTATCGACCCCGATCGGGCAGGTTTGCGCACAGCGGCGGCAGATAGTACACCGATAGGATAGCTCCATCAAGCGCGAAATAGTCGTCCAGTTGAGGTCGATATCGCCATCGGTGAATTTGGCAAATGGTTTTTTTTGGACATATTTTTTTACCAGCCTCCGGAAGACTTCGGAGCGATAGGTGGGACGATAGATTTCATTTCTACCGGATTCTACATAAATCGGACAGGCATCGACACAAGTCTGGCATTTGGCGCAGTTTTCGAGGCTGAGCATCAGCATTTGTAAAAAAGGCCAGTTGTTTTCTTTCTCGAACAGCTTTTGAAGTCCGGCCACAAATTTGTCGACGAGCTCTTTTTCCTCTTCGAGTGTCTTAGGTTTGGGGAAACTTAGAACTGAGGTGTCATCAAGCGTGCACACTCTCTCTTTTTTAAAATCGTCCGAAAGCGTTTTCCATTTTGGTTCTTCAAAATTTTCATAGGGCGGAGGAAGAGGTTCCATATCCTTAAGATCAACATGGGCCAACTGTTGACCCGGATTCTTACCGATATCGGAAACTTTTAAATTTTTATTTTTCATCTTTGTAAACCTCATCAGTTGCAATATCTACCCAGGTCTTTTTGCCGTCAGCCTGCACATGCTTGGCCGACCAGGTTGGTTTATAACCGAGCGCCTCGGTGATTTTCTTTTCCAGCTTGGAGCCGGTCGTATTGGGCTCATCGTTCCAGCGGATACTATGGTATGTAAAATATTTTAAAACAAAATGGGCCATGTGGGTAAATGGCATATAGGCCATAAAAAGAAGAGTAATGATTAGATTGGCCGCGAAAAGTGATGTCACATTGGCGTTACCGCCCAATCCAATCAGGCTGGAGAGAAATTGTCCCAGAGTTGTGACATATTCGTTCATGCCCATATTAATCATGGCCAGTAGACCGGTAACCGATATGGCCAGAATAAACAAGAGATTAAATATAGCGCCGCCTGTAGTAAAATTCTTCAACTTCTCATCCGCCGTCCTCTTAAATAACATTCCCAGACAGCCGAGAGTTCCCAAGGCATAGCCAATAATTCCAATCGGACCGGCCACGGATACTATTAAAGCGCCAATTCCCTCGGCAGTTCCGGTGAAAATGGATATTATAGCCAGAGCCGCCAGACCGATGGCCAGATAAAGGCCGAAATGAAAGGCCCATGACCAGAACCATAAACCTCGATTGGCTTCCCAGACGCCTTTCAGGAATATAATTTCCGGTATCATTGCTGAAATTTCACTGAATTTGTTGACATGCCGCGGTTTGGTCCACCAGTCCAGATCTTCATAATACGATCCGCCATATTTCGCTTTTGCAAAACCCTCATGTGGAACCGGATAAAGATCCCATCTCAGATGAGCCGGTGTGTTGGCGACCCGGATAACACGGTATAGAACCGCGATGATAAAAGTTGCAATTGCCAGATAGGCAATAATTGATAATGCCATCTCCTCTTACCTTCTTTCTATTGTTGATTCTTGTTTCTTTTCGTTTTTTTTCGGCGCTTTTTAATCTTAACCGGACAGCCCAAAATAGTTTCCTCATCCATTTCGGCCATTACCTCGTCCGGCCGGAGAAGCGCCAATTCTGGATTCGATTCTCTCAAATCGCTGCCGAAATTTTTCTCAATCATATCGGCGATTGTAAATTTCTTTAAAGTCTTGGCGATACTTTCACCCATTATAACCCAGATCAATCTTGCTTCGCAGAAAGAACTGTTGAGGCAGATTGCGGGATTACCGACGCACTCGACCAAATTTGTATGCCCCAGGACGGATTTAACTATTTCAAAGACAGAAATTTTATTCGCCGGACGAGACAGATGATAACCCCCGTTTTTCCCCGATACGCCGACCAGCAAGCCCTCTTTTTTGAGCGGGATAGCCAGTTGAGCCAGATAGTTTTCCGACAAGCCGGTGATATTGGCGATTTGACCCAACTGAACCAATTTTGAATCTTTAAGTTCGCGGGCCAGTTCGACCATCATACGCAGTCCGTATCTTGCTTTGGTTGATAATTTCATAATCTTAGTATTCTAATAACCTTTATCGGTTTTAAAGTATAGTAAATTGATAATGTTTAAAATGTCAAGTGAATTTATTCACTTTCTGCAAACATAAGTTATTTAAATGGATATACTTGAGATAAGAGATAATGAGATATATGCCATAACACAGGACAATTTTTATCCTGATTATCTTTATATTTGAAATAAAAGCTCAGTTCTCAACCAGTTA
>JBDRRI010000164.1:0-4852 GCA_043825815.1 Candidatus Zixiibacteriota bacterium | reverse complement strand
CCTGGTTAGCCGTTCATCCTGGCGCTCGGCCTTTCTCCATTCGCGAATGAAGCGCGAAAAATCATCATAAATTTTGACAACATTTCGAATCTTGATATGGATTGCTTCATCTTCCGGAATAATATTTTTCCGACTTCGCCTGAGACTGGTCATGGTGAAATAAGTAAATGCAGGAATTACAATCAACATTGCGGTTACATTTGCGATTCTCCATAGATAAGAATCGACATTATAGTAAATTAAAATCAAACCGAGGACAAAGGCCAGCAACTGAAAGAATCTTATCTTGCCGCTAAGATCGCGCCACCATTGAATGGCATTTTGTAGTCCAAAGGAGACGGTTGGAACCAAGATGAGCGTGAACATCGTTCCGGCGGTCAAACCACCAATAACGGTAATGGCAAAGGGGGCTCCGATCTGCGCCACATATTCAGCCTTACCCATCGCCAACGGGAACATGGCTAAAATGGTGGTAATGGCGGTAATCAAAATCGGCCGCACCCGCGCCTGTCCGGCGGCCATCAGGGCTCGCCCCAGACGGAAATTGCGTTTTCGCAAAACCCGTGAATAATCAATTAGAATAATGCCATTATTCACCACAACCCCAAGCAGAATTAGAAAACCTATCAGGGCGTTGGAATTAAGAACCGAATTCCCTGTCAGGATAAGTCCCCAAAAGGCTCCAATCGTGGCAATCGGCAGGGTAAACATCATGGCCAGGGGCGTTAAAAGCGATTCGAAAACGGAGGCCAGTATCATATATATTAGAATAATAGAGGCTAAAATAATAAAGTAAAAATCGGAATAGTCGGTTTCATCATGAACCGTTTCTACGGCGACACCGGATGGAATCTGAATAGATTCTACGATTTGATCAACCGACTGGCGGGCGCTTTTCAGATAATCGTTCGAGCCAGTAACCTCATCGGCAAAACGATAGCTGACTTCTATCTGCTTTTGCTGATTCGAGCGATAAATATTTGAAGTTCCGGTGTTGTATAAAAGATCGGCCATCTGCATCAGTGGAACCGTACCACCGGACGAGGAGGGAATTCTCAACTGACGAAGATCATCAGTGGTTTTATCTATTTCAGTATCACTTTTAAGAATCACAGAGATTAAATCATTGCCTCGCTTTATAGTGGCATTGGCTGATGTTTCTCCCTGAAATGACGATAGTTCCGACATTAGAGTATTAACAGTAATATTAAAATAGCTCATCGCCTTTTTGTCAAACAACAGCTCAATCGCGGGCTGTTGCTCAGAAATGTTAAGCGAAGTATTGGTAATCGTTTCGAGACTTTCCAGATTGTACTGAATATTATCCGCAATTATTTTCAGGATTTCGATATTATTACCTCGGATAACGACTTTTTCCTCACCAGTTCCAATACCAAGGAGCCGCTCAAACATTTGTCCGCCGCGACCACCTCCCATACCGCCGCCACCTCCCCCGCCGCTCCGGTATCGGGAGCTTGAGGTCGGTTGCTGATATGAAAAGGTCACTCGCGGAAAGGAACTTTCTAATTTTTCCAAAATATCATCTTTAATTTCCGGAATATCGCGGCGATCAATACCTTTAAAATCTTCCTTCAACTTGAAATTGATAGTGACATTATCCTCTTCTATAGTTGCTAATCGATCCTGAATCTCGGCAATGTCTTCCAGACGCTTATCCATTTCAATAACCTGTTCATCGGCGGTTTGAAGGGTCGTACCGGAGGGCATGGTTACATACAGATTGAATGAATCGGTCTGGACTTCATCGGAAACATTAATACTTAGCGCCAGACAGATAACAACGCTGGCAAAGAATAAGGTAACTCCAATTATTATTGTCCGGGCCGGAAATCGGAAACAGGACTTTAACAGAAGAGTATATATTTGCATCAGGCGGTTATTCTGGGAAACGGTTTCAAAAGAATTAAAATGTGCCTGCTTATTATGCGACAGAAAATAATAGGTGAATACCGGGATTAAGACAAACGCTACGATCAGTGAAACCAGAAGAGTTGATATTACGGATACGCCAATTTGCCACCCGAGGACCTGAATAAGAAAATTATCAGAAAATATAAAAGGTACAAAAACACAAACGGTAGTTAGAGTTGCGGCAGTAATGGCTCTTCCCACTTCACCGGTGCCGGTCACGACGGCTTCATAAACTGATTTGCCACGAGCTAAAAGACGATGAATATTTTCGAGCACAACGATGCTATTATCTATTAACATTCCAATAGCAATGGCCAATCCGACCAGAGTCAGGGTATTAATGGAGATGTCAAAAGCGTAGAAGAAATTCATGGCAATCATAATCGAAAGCGGAATAGAGGTAGCTACAATTAAAACCAGAAACAGATTGCGGAGAAAGATCCAGAGTATAATGATGGCTAAAAGACCGCCGATAAGCGCCAAACTCTTTATAATGTTAATATTGTCTTCAATAGTCTCGGCGGAATTGTATTGAATGGCCAGCTGGATTCCATCCGATGCAAGTTGCCGATTTAATTCGTCGATTAATTCTTTTGTATTGGAGGACAGTTCAAGCAGATTGGCCTGCTGATCTCGAACCAGAGAAATGCTGATAGATTCCAATCCATTGATGCGGGAAATCGATTCCGGTTCGGCGCCGCCATCAATAATTTGAGCAATATCCTTAAGCAGAACCGGACCTTCGTCTTTAACAACGACATCTTCAAGATTGGAGGTTGATTCATAGGTTGTTTCCAGATTAACGAAATACTCTTTTTTCCCATCGAATGCCTGCCCTAAATATTTTCTTTGGACACCGCCGGAGGAAATGCGGGAGGCAATTTGCGACGGAGTCAGTTCATGCGCTTGAAGGGCGTCCTCATCCAGAAGAACTTCAATGGAATGCTGTCGACCACCATAGACAGCAACATTGGCAATACCATCGATATTCTCGAATTTGGGGATGACTTTTTCATCAACGACCGAGCGAATTTGATCCAAGTCGCCTTCCCCTCTCGCCTGAAGAGTCATAAACATATTGGCCAGTTGCTCGGTGTCTATTTTCCAAACGGTAACAAAGAAATCATTACCGAGTTTACTTTTGGCGGCAGTAACAGATTCCTGCAATCTAAGATAGGCATATTTAAGATTCGTATTAGGACGATAGTACACATAAATAACGGCGCGCCTTCGGTCAATATACGATTCTATCTCTTCGATATTTTCTAACCCGGCTATGGCTGATTCCAGTTCAACAACCGCCTGCGATTCAACATAATTGGGGTCAGCATCGCGCGCCGTTCCGACCTGTACTATTAACATTGGGAGTTCAGTATAGGGTATCAGTTCAACCGGGAGTTTATTGTATGATACAATTCCAAGCAGGAATAATCCTACGAGGAACATCGAAACCATCACCGGTCTTTTAATAATAAATTTTACCATGGCGGGTTATTCGGCCGGCTCATTTCTAATTTTAAATTTCCCGGCAATCAGGTGATAAACGGCGGGGATGACAATCAACGTTAGTGCGGTCGAGCTAATCAAACCGCCGATTACGGCCACGGCCATCGGGGCCCGTAATGAGGCTCCTTCGCCGATGCCAATTGTCAGCGGCAGGAGAGCAAGAATCGTGGTGATACTGGTTATCAAGATTGGTCTAATGCGGGTTTGACCGGCTTCGACAATAGCCGCATTTAATTCCTGGCCACCGCGGCGATTTTGATTAATTCGGTCAACGAGGATAATGGAATCATTAACCGCGATTCCGGCCAGCATAATAATTCCGATATAGGACATAATATTAAATGGCATATTAAGGATCAGAAGTAAAAACACGGCCCCAACCACAGCCAATGGAATCGTTAATAAAATGACAAACGGATGCAGAAGTGATTCAAATTGTGAAGCCATAACCATATACACGAGAATAATGGCTAATAAAAGGGCGAATTTGAGGTCTTCGAATGATTCCTTGCGCAATTGCTCTTCGCCTGTAACATTCATGCGATATTCGGCGGGAAGAGAAATATCGGAAATGGCCGTTTCAACCTTGCCTATAATTTTATCAAACGGTTCATCTCCTGAGATATCAGCCGTTATTTCAGCCACGCGGCTTTGATTGTTACGGATTATTTCCCGGGGTGCAATATTATAATCCAATCGGGCCACTTCATCCAAACGCACCTGACTGCCGTCAGAAGATTCAAGAAAAATATTTTGTAAGCCGGATAAAGTAACATCGGGGCGGCGAACAGTGATCCCGGTATACTCGCCCTGATATTCCATCTCACCAGCCGCGCGACCAGAGAGCAGATCAGTCAAATCACTGCCGATTTGTTCCGGATTAAGAGAACGTTCGGAGGCGACTGTGCGGTCTATTTGAATATTTATTTCGGGACGACCGTCCTGGAAATTAGTCTCAATATTGTTCAGATTAGATATTGATTCGAGCCTAAACTTAACCGAGTCAGCCAAGCCGGCAAGAATAGTTAGATCATCTCCCTTAATTTCGACAACCAAGGGAGCCGCGGTTGTACCCAAAGTCGCTTTAAGGGCGGTTTGCTCAAGAATTATCCTGATATCAATGTCAGGCAATTCGTTCAAATCGCGATTTAGGCCGGCGACGATTTGCTGGCGGGATAAATTCATTTTATCATTTAAAATCAGTTGAATATCGGCATTATTTTCATCGGCTAATCCTTCGGTTTCATCGGTTGCCTTACCGGTTGGGCCAATTTTGGAAAAGATATGTTTTATTTGAGAGTTATATTTCTCATTGATTATCGACTCAATATTTTTTACGGCGCCTTCGGTTCGCTCAAGACCAGTTCCTTCCGGCATCGTGATATTAAGATAAATATCACCGGAATCAGTGCCC
>JBDRRI010000163.1:0-3570 GCA_043825815.1 Candidatus Zixiibacteriota bacterium | reverse complement strand
ATGGTTAATAATGAAGCGCCAATGATTGCCATTATTTTAAAATAATTAACTTTCTTCCGGACATTCTTATTGACCGGTAAAGGCCTTTCTTTCCTTTTCGATCTCTCGATATCAAGAAGAACGGCATCCCAATCGACCAGGAATTCATCGATCGTTTTGTATCTCTTGGCGACTCTGATCGCCAACATCTTATCCAATATTTGGCTCATCCCTGTCGGAAGACTTTGCCCGAGATGTCCCAAAAAAAGATTACTACTGCGATCATAAACCGGATTTTTACCGAATAAAAGACGGAATAGAATTACTCCCAGTCCATAAATATCGGCCTGTACCGAAACCCGTTTTTCCGGCGGGGCATACCAGTTTTTTGCCATCAAGTTGTAATGGGGCGGCAACCCAAAATCGGTCACTTTGACAACTTCATCGCTGGTAAAGAGAATATTCGACGGGCGAATATTGCCATGGATTATTCCCTTCTTATGAACGAAGTCAAGAGCCTCGGCCACCGCCAGAGTTATTTTCATGGCATCATCAAAACTATATGTTTGTACCATCCGATCGGCCAGCGAACCGCCATTGGCATATTCCATGACGACAATGAGCCGTAAATTATCGCCGCCGGCTCCGTAAATTTTTATGATATTGTCATGATTGAGCCCACACAATTGCCTGGCCTCTTTCAGTCCGGCACTTCCCCGACTGGTCTTTTTGATAACATAAAGTTCGTGGCTTTCTCTATTTTCAACAAGCATAGTACTGGAATACCGCGTTTCTTTGAGGGCGTCGAGAAAATCGCACTTACCGATAAATGAGGTTACTCCGGCGGTACTTTGCGGGTTGGTTTTCCGCTTTTCACTTTTATTCATAACCTCCAGAAGGTCATCTTTTAATTCGACTGCTTTTTGATAACGGTCTATCTGCTCTTGAGCCAGACACTTGGAAATAATATCGTCAAACGATTGCGGGATTTTCGGATTCACTTCGGTCGGTAGTTTAAATCTGCCTCCCGGACGCCGACCCAGCAGAATTTCATAGACCATAACACCGACCGAATAAATATCTGATGTATTATCAACCAGCGCGGCGGACATTTTTTGTTCCGGAGGCATATAAGCCATCGTCCCCATAACAATATCGGAGCAGGTCATATCGCTTTCGGTTTTTTGAGGAATATGGGCGATGCCGAAATCGGCCAAAAGAGCATTCCCTTGCTTATCTATTAAAATATTGGCCGGTTTGATATCACGGTGGATAACGCCGTTCTTATGAGCATAGTCAAGTCCCTTGAGAACCATCACGATTATATCCAGCTTTTGTCGGACAGAAAATTTTTCAGAATAAATAATATCGGCAAACGAGGTTCCGTCGACATACTCCATTATGAAATAATATCGCCCCTCGACTTTCCCCTTATCAATCACATGAACAATATTGGGGTGATTCAAATTGGCGATGACGGTCGATTCCCGGTTAAACCGTTTGACGATTTCCTCGTTATCGGATAGATTGGGAAAAAGCATTTTTATGGCGACCGGTCTGTTCAAAGAGATCTGGCGGGCCTTAAAAATTTCAGCAATTCCGCCTTCGCCGATTTTTGTAACTATTTCGTAATCTTTTATAGTCGGGCAATTAATAACTTTTACAGTTCCTGTCATTTCAATCCATCCAAAAAAAATG
The DNA here is from genome assembly GCA_043825815.1 of Candidatus Zixiibacteriota bacterium. GTDB lineage: Bacteria > Zixibacteria > MSB-5A5 > GN15 > PGXB01 > JBDRRI01. Next base: position 1,893 of record JBDRRI010000163.1, on the reverse strand, counting down.
AGGAAATCCTATTAACTGGGCTTTCCTCATTATAATCGGCAGATAGTGTTAAAAGTTTTATTTTAAAAATAACATCTTTTTTGTATCCATTTTGGAATTGGCCGAAATTCTATAGAAATAGATACCACTGGGATCATTAGACGCATCCCAATCGACTCGGTGAATGCCGGCAGAATACTCTCCTTCGGCAATAGTCGCGACTTTGCGCCCCAATACATTGAACACTTCAAGGGTAATTTCGCTCTTCTCGGCCAAGGCGAACTCGATAGAGGTAACCGGGTTAAAAGGATTCGGATAATTCTGGGCCAGTTTAAATTCGCCCGGCAATAATTTATTATCGTCATCCAACAGACCGGTTGGACGCTGAACCGAGATTATTCCTGACGCGAAAGCGGGAAGCATCGTTTCGCTGGCATCATTACCGGTCATTTCCACTCGGCGGTGTTTATAGAAAGAGGTCCCAAACTGATTGAAGGCAACCGATTCGTTCAGAGAATCAAGATAGAAAACAACCTCTGGGGCGTCGGCCGAAACCGTAAAATAGAGGGTAGCCAAGAGACCGGATTCGGCAGTGACCAATGGTAATGGATTTACCACCGACGGGATATAGGCGATTTCGACTTCATCGGCGCCGACCGTGTAGTTGCCGGTCAATCCGGCCGGTTTGATCGAGCCTCCGAAATCAACATAATTACAGGTGATATACTGCCCGTCGAATTTGAGCGGAACTCGAAGGGAAGTCAAATCAACGTCTCCCCCCGATAATAAAATCTGAATGGTAAAGGAAGAGCCGGCGCTAACAGTTTTATTTTCCAGAGAAACCGTTCCGGCATACGGCAGAGCCATCACAGCCACACTCGTTATGATGCAAACCAGTGCCGTTAATGTGAATATCATTAGTGTTCGTTTCATATCTTATCCCTTCATTAAGGTTTAATCTCAACCATAAACCGTTTTTTTTCAAATAGATAACCCATATTTTATTTAAACTAATATTCATATTTTGCAAATGAAGTGCCATTGAAGAAATTACAGCAATATACCGGAATGAATTCGGCATCTGTTCAAAATTTGAACAGTAAATTGAGATTAAAAAGTAAATGATTATTGTTAGCAATTAGGTTATTCGGATGCTTTCAATCGCTCCAGATAGGATAGTGATTTATTTTCATAATAATTATCGAAGATTTGATAAACTTTATCTTTGAGAGCGGTATCGAGGGAAATAAAACTGTAACCCTTTTCGGCAAAGAGCTGAATAATATCATCCAAAAAGACGGCGTTGAGCTTATTGGCTCGCAATTGTAGAATCTGCCGTACCGGGCGGTTGACAATTTCCATAGCGAGAGTTTCCGCCGAGGCCAACTGCTCGGTAATATGCTCCAGATATTCATCGCGTAACTGAAGAATCTTGGTACTGTCATGGTAGTTAATAATTTTTTCCAGAGATAGATTGTAGACAAAATCTTCGACCACGATTGATGCATGGGCAATTGTTATTTTTTGTTCCTTTAGTAGTCCCTCAATTCGGTTTCTTTTGACCGGTTCCGAGCCATAGTGCAAATAAGGAAATCGAAAGTACCGTCCTTTTTGATTGTAACTATTGAGAATATCATTAAGAGTCTGTTTGCCTTTGGCAATGTCGGCGATGAACATATCAATTGGGACATTATCAACATCCTGTCCGGAATAGGTTAAAAATCCAATGGTGTGGCCATCTTCCAGCCAGTCGATAACGAGTTTCCAATCACCCTCAATATTACTGCCGACAATAAAACCGGCCGCCTTAACGTTATTTTTTTTCAAGGCTGATAAAATTTCCTCATTAATTCGATTGCGCTCATCTTCGGCATAGTTTCTATCGGCGGGAAGATTATCGAAAGTAAGGCAGAT
>JBDRRI010000162.1:0-4517 GCA_043825815.1 Candidatus Zixiibacteriota bacterium | reverse complement strand
GGCAGTCCCTGCCAAAAAGAATGTCATAATACCTATATCAATACGATAGGCATAACTTTCGAGCCATCTGTTCATCACCAACCAGGATATTGGCCATGCAATTACATTCGCCAAAACAACCAGATATATAAAATCCTTCGTCAGTAAATAGACAATTCCCATCTCAGATGCCCCCAGTACCTTTCTTATTCCGATTTCCTTAGTTCGTTTTTTGGTAAACAATGATATCAAACCCATTAATCCTAATCCGGCGATTATTATTGCAATTAGCGAAAAATATTTTAAAATATCGCTCATTCTTTTTTCCACCCGGTACATTCTATTATAATCATCATCGACAAAACGACATTCGAAGGGATAATTGGTAGCATATTTATTCCATACCGTTTCGATATTTGCCAAAGTATTGGGTAGGTCAAAGGATTCTATCTTAATTACAACATATCTATAAACGCTTGGGGCAATGATTAACGCCAGCGGTTTTATCGAATTCCGCAAAGAACTAAAATTATAATCCTTGACCACCCCGATTATATTAAGTTCATCGCTATTAAACAGATTGAATTTTTTTCCGATTGGAGAATCAATGCCCATTTCTTTAATGGCGGTTTCGTTTAGAACGATTCCTGCCGACGTATCGGAAACGAAATCTCGCGAATAAAATCTCCCCTCTTTCATTTCGATTCCATACGTATTGAGATAATCATAATCCACAGAGACAAAACGAAAATCAATTTCCATATCCGGTGCCTTTCCCTCCCATGACATACGATTGGAGGTAAGAAATGACCCTGCTGTCGGGCGACTGGATATAGCCGTTGCCGATAAAATATCAGGATAATTAACAAGGTCTCTTTTAATTTGTTCGATTTTGTCCTCTAAGTCTCCCTGAATTTCGAAATAAACCAAATAATCTTTATTGTATCCCAAATCTTTTATTTCAAAATACTTAAGTTGATTGGAAACAACTATGGTACATACTATTAGTACGATTGATTGCACAAATTGAAAAACCACCAACCCTTTTTTAATATTTATGCTGAAATTTCCGATTTTAGTCCGGCCCTTTAAAACTCCGGCCAAATTCAACGACGAAAGTAATAGAGCCGGATAGCTTCCGCAAATAAGGCAGGTGAGGCCGCCAATTACGAATATTAATATTAATAATGAAAGAATTCCCTCGCTGATTAATGAGAGTTCATTACCCGATAAATTGTTGAAAATCGGAAATGCGATTTCTAATAAAACTAAGGATGTAAGCATTACAATGCTTATTAAAACCGCAGTTTCCCATAAAAATTGAATTATTAATTGAAATCTGTTCGCCCCGGTTGCCTTTCTTATACCGACCTCTTTGGCCCGATCAAATGCTCTGGTAGTAGTCAAATTCATGAAATTAATACAGGCTATTAACAAAATAAATATGGCTATAAAAGAATATATATAAACATATTTTACATCGCCGGCCATTCCCAGTGAATAGGTTATATTAGTGGAATAAAGATAAATATCTTTCAAAGGTTGTAGAAATATTTTCTCATCCTTATCCTCATTATATTTTTTTAAAAACACTGAAATTTTCTGCTCAAAGTAATCACCTTTAACGTTATCATTCAATAAAATATATGTGGAAAAACCGCTCAGCCTCCAATTATTCATCAACTCGTCAAATCCATCCACTCTTTTATCCAAAGAGCCAATATTTTCAAACAACGCCGCCATACTAAATTGCATATGTGAATTGGCGGGAACATTTTCTATAATACCGGTAACAGTTAAATCAAGATTGTCGCCTAACTGTAAATTCTTTCCCATCGGGTTTTCGTCGCCGAAATATTTGGCGGCAATATCCCGGCTGATAACAATGGAATTGGGATTGCTTAAAACCTGATTCGCATTGCCGTTTAAAAATTTAAATGAAAATAATTCAAAAAAATCCGGATCAACTAATATAAGTCCGGATTCCGTAAATTTTTTCGAATCCCGCGCGACAACAACCGTAGGAATTTCGTCATAGCGTGAATAATACTTGATTTCCATGTACTCCTGTTTAAGGGTCGGTCCCAAAGGTGCACAGGTTGCGGAACTAATTTCCTTTTCGCCAGCCCTCAACTCCTCCACAATGACTCTATAAATACTATTTGAATCTTCAAAGAATTTATCAAAACTAAACTGAAATTGCACCCAGATCAAAATAAGTATACAACTGGCCATTCCCACCGATAAACCAAATATATTTATAAATGAGTAACCCTTATTTTTGGTTATATTTCTAAGGGCAACATTTAAGTAATTTTTAAACATTATTCCCTCCTCGTGGAAAATAATTACTCATGTCTTATAGCTGTAACCGGATTGGCATAGGCCGCCTTAACCGCCTGATAACTGACCGTTATAATCGTAACAATCGTCGCTATACCCGCTGACAGTACAAAAGAAACCCATCCTGGATTGATTCGATTGGCCATTGATTCCAACCATTGGTTCATCAATATAAAGGCTGTCGGCAGGGCAATTAATGAAGCGATTCCAACCAAAATAATAAATTCTTTAGTTAGCAATTTAACAACCTCTATTTCACTCGATCCGAGGACTTTCCTGATGCCAATCTCCTTGTACCTCTGCTCCGCCGAGTAAGCCGACAAACCAAAAACTCCGAGGCAAGCAATAAAAATTACCAGCACCGAAAAGGCGATAAAAAGAATTCCTATTTTATTATAATCTTCATAAGTTTCCTGTATGATCTCGCTTAAAAATCTGGCTTCGAATGGATAATCAGGAAAAACCTGATTCCAGGTTTTCTCAATGCCGGCAATGGTCGCCGCCTTATTATCCGGATATAATTTTACGGCGACATCTTCATAATTATCAGGGATGATTCTAATCATTGAGGCCAGTTTACTTTCACTCATTGGACGCCCCTGAAATTCCTTAACGACTCCAACTATTTCATATTCTGTGCCTGCCGTTCCGATCAATCTCATTCCTACAGGATTATTCAAGTTCAATTTCTTTACGGCCAGTTCATCCAAAATTACCTGTCGATTAATATCAACGCCGAGCGATTCCGAAAAATTACTGCCCTGCAACAAAACAAACTCAAATGTCTGAAGAATATCCCTGTCGCCCCAAAGTGAATACATCAGAGTCGTGCTATCCTCCGGAAGATATTCGGGGCGCATTGATTCTATAGTAAGTGACCAACCGCCGGGGGGATCAGTCATAGCTGAGGCCGATAAAACTCTGTTTTGTTTTAAAATCTCATTTTTCAAAATGGTCGCCTTGTCGCCGTACAATTCCCTATCAAGCGTAACTATCAGAATATTATCCGCACTGAATCCGCGATCCTTAGTCTGCCAGTGATTCATTAACATATATAAATTGACGGTACAAAATATCAGACCAATTGCGATAACAAACTGAATCACTACCAATATTCGACGCAATAGCGATTTGCTGGCTCCGCTTTTAAAGCCGCTCTTCAAGACCGCCGCCGGTTTGAATTTTGAAAGATAGAAAGCCGGATAACTACCACTAATAATTCCGATTATAATCGCCAGGATGCCGGATGAAACCAGAAAGATCGGGTTGGTAAATATGCCGTACTCGATCTCCTTGCCTATATATATTGATAAAGCCGGGCGTAGCAGTTCAAATATGGCCGCCCCAAGAATCATAGCAATCAAACATAATATAATCGATTCGGCCATAAACTGCTTTACCAACTGGCTGCGAACAGCGCCAAGAACTTTGCGTACACCAACCTCAGTCGTACGATGTGAGGTTTTTGAGGTAACTAAATTGATATAGTTTATGCAGGCAATAAAGAGTAAAACGAAGGCAATGGAGGAGAAAAGATAAATACTCGTCATATTTCCATGCGGTTGAAATTCGGAGCTCAAATGCGAATGCAAATATATGCTTCCCAGTGGTTGGAGCCAAAAAGTAAACATCTTGGTCCGGTCCGGATCTAGATTTTTTCCCATTATTTCTATAAATCGTCCCTCAAGACTCTCGGGTGAGACTCCCGGTCTTAAAAGAAGATAGGTATAATCGGTCATTATTTGCATCCAGGGAGATTCGTCTTCAACAGCCGTTTTTTCAAGACTGGAATACGAAACCAGAAAATCGGTTTTCAATTGGGTATTGGCTTTTATATCGGCCATAATACCGGTTATAGTCAGATCATAATCTTTTAAAAAATTAAGTGTCTGACCAACCGGATTAACCGATCCGAAATATTTCCGAGCTGCACTTTCCGATATTACAACCGAATTGGGCGCCCGAAGGACTTCAACCGAATCTCCCTGAATCAGAGGGACACTAAAAACGGAGAAAAAGTCCCTATCCACAATCATTATATTTTTTTCAGTGAATTTCTTATCTTCCCGCTCAACCCAGCCATCTCGTACGTTTCTAATTCTGACCACCCTCTCCACCTCGGGTATCTCGGCCTCAATCGCCGGTCCCATTGGCGGCATAATATGGGCCATTGGAATTGTCCCGTCGCCGATTCG
>JBDRRI010000161.1:0-3112 GCA_043825815.1 Candidatus Zixiibacteriota bacterium | reverse complement strand
CCGGTTGAAACGGCTTGAAAAATATAATTCCCCTGTCGCCAGGAATAATCGGTTTTTCTCCGAAAAGTCTAATTTCACCCTCGACTTCGGTCGTTCCCAATATCATCAGGAGTTTTCGACGATTTTCCAGAATGACCGCTGATTCGGTCAATAATTCGGCAGATATTGCCAGAACCGGCTCATTCGGATACTCCTCAATTATTTCCGAGGTTGAAACAAGATTACCGCGACCTAAAAATTCCTTGTCTATTCCAGTCAGGCTTAGTGATGTCCTTTGACCGGGATAGGCTTTTTCAATTTTTTCCCCGTGCGATTGAATGATTCTCACCTTACCTGTTTTCTTAGCCGGAAAGACAGCCACATTTTGTCCGGTCTCGAAGGTTCCGCCCCTCAAAGTTCCGGCAACAACGCCACCCATACCGGGCAAAATAAATGAACGATCAACATACAACCGCGGCTTTTTTATATCATCGCGGACAACCACTTTTTCGGCCAGTTTATTGATTTCTTCTTTAAGCCGGTCAAATCCTTCGCCGGTAATAGAGGAGAGCGGGATAATCGGCGCTCCCTCCAAAAATGAACCCTTGACTTTTTCTTCAATATCAGCCGTCACCAATTCCACCCAGCTCGGATCGGCGAGATCGATTTTTGAAAGAGCAATCAAACCGTAACGGACATTAAGCAATTTGATAATCTGAAGATGTTCCTGGCTTTGCGGCATCCACCCATCATCGGCGGCAATCACCAGTAGAACGGCATCAATACCGCCGGCTCCGGAAATCATATTCTTAACAAAGCGTTCATGCCCAGGGACATCAATGATACCAACTCTTTGATTATTGGAAATATCATAAAAAGCAAAGCCAATATCGATTGTCATACCTCGTTCTTGCTCTTCAGGAAGGCGGTCAGGATCGGTTCCGGTTAATCTTTTAATAATGGCAGATTTGCCATGATCGATATGCCCGGCAGTGCCAAGAATAAACATTCTATAATTTTTCTATTACGGTTTTAATTTGAGAAGCCAATAATTCAAATTCGTCGTTGTCAATCGCGCGAAGATCAATCAGGAAGCGATTCTCCGATATTCGGCCGATAATGGGCGGATTAATTTCCCGAAAACACCGAGCTATCTTCTGAGGATTCTGTTGGGAATGGAAGACAATTGCCATAGAGGGAATTTTCACATCCGGTAATGAGCCACCGCCCATTTCACCCTCGGATTTTTCCAGAGACAACTTATCCGTTTTACCAATAAGTTTTATAATAGCTTTACCTCGGGAAATTAAATCCTTTTCCGTTAAGGAAGCCAATCTCCAGAGTTTAATTTTATTAACCCAACTTCCGTTCAAATAATATCCTAAGAGCTCTTCCAAGGCCGAGAAAACGATTTTATCGACTCTTAAGGCACGATATAACGGGTTCATTTTTATGCGAGTTATATAGTCTTTTTCGCCAACGATCAATCCGGCCTGAACCCCGCCAAGTAATTTGTCGCCGGAGAAACAGGTAATTTGCGCACCGTCGCGTACCGACATTTGTACTGAAGGTTCTTTAAGTCCGATAATTTTTAAGGTATCAATCAATACTCCGCTTCCCAAATCATTAACAACCGGAATGCCGTGTTTTATTCCCAGTTTGACCAAAGACTTAATATCCGGCTCATCGGTAAAACCTGTCAGCGCGAAATTAGACCGGTGCACCTTAAGAATCATGGCCGGTTTTTGCTCTAGACTTTCTTCATAATCTTTCAGCGAGGTGATATTGGTCGTCCCAATTTCAATAAGTTTGGCGCCGGCTCGTTTAATAATATCCGGAATCCTGAAACCGCCTCCGATTTGAACCAGTTCGCTTCGGGATATAACAACTTTCCTGCGGTTGGCAAAACTGTTTAGAATTAAAAAAAGCGCGGCCGCATTATTATTGACAATGGCACCCGATTCAGAACCGGAAATCATTGATAAATATCTTTCGGCCAATTCACCGCGACGGCCCCGCTTACCGCTAGACACGTCGAATTCAAGATTTCCATACCCTGTTATTTGACCCTTAATCCTATTGAACAGTTCTTCCGAAAGAGGCGCCCGCCCCAAATTGGTATGAACCAGAATCCCGGTTCCATTTATGACCCGGCCGACTTTCTTTAGCCTAAATAATTGTATTTCAGATATTATTCGATCTATAAGCAAATCTGATTTTATTCCGCCGGAATATTCGGACAAATCATTTTTTAATTTCTCAACCGAATCTCGAATAGTCTCGATAACCAACGGTTTCGGAAGATCTCCCGAGGCCGAAACGATTTCCTTAATATTGGAAAGTATTTCGACCGATGGAAAATCACGCTTAGTTTTAATAACAAATTTTTTCACAATTATAACCGGTATAAAAAGGTGGTAACCACTTTACCAACTGACATGAGTGATTCTGCCGAACATTTATCGATAGTGTCAAAGGTGGTATGCCAATAGGGATAATCAAAATCAATAATAACCGCGGCCGGAAGTTTAATAGTCATAAAAGATAAATGGTCATCATGTATTTCATGGCCGACCGAATCTATAAAATTTTCCACACTCAGCTCGCCGGCGGTCGCCCAGATTTTGTCTGTCAATTCGCGCGAATACTTATTCGAAAATGCCTCTCTATAGATATTAAGATTTTTATCGGCAATCATATCAATCACGAGGGCAAATTTATATTTATCCTTGATCCCCCGCCGAACAATATCCCTTGCCCCAAGAAAATACTCTTCAAGATGTCCGGGAGGACCATAATCCTCGCCGTCAAACATAACCAGGTCAAAATTTCCCCTTGGTTTTTGTTCGGCAAAAATATTTCCCAGTTCCATTAAAACGGCCACGCCCGAGGCACCGTCATTGGCGCCATCAATAAACATCTCCCGTTTAGAAGGATCGGGATCATACTCGGCGCGCGGCCGGGTATCATAATGAGCCCCGATCAGATATCGGGGTCCTTCTTCTCCCGACAAACCATTAAATCTGGCAATAATATTTGTCATACTAATTTCTTGCCCGGTACTCTTATCTATATGAACAAACATCATGGTATCGACTTGGGCACCAATATTTTCAAAAAACTTTATGAGATA
>JBDRRI010000160.1:0-24563 GCA_043825815.1 Candidatus Zixiibacteriota bacterium | reverse complement strand
AACTTTCAAACAAATATCTTTCATTATATCCGACCATTTCGTATTCATTAAAATGATGGTTCAATTCTAATAAATCTATTGGAGGTTATTATGGGTAATATTTTTACCAAAATTCTTTTAACTTTCTTCCTAATAGCAATTCCGACTCTCGCCTATTCCCACTGCGAAATCCCGTGTGGCATCTATGACGATCAACTGCGGTACAATCTTCTCAAAGAACATATCACTACCATCGAAAAATCGATGAATTCTATTAATCAATTGTCTAAAGGCCACGAGGATGGAAATGGCGAGGATCATGAGGATTACAATCAGATTGTCCGCTGGGTGATGAACAAAGAGGATCACGTTGACAAATTTGTCGAGATCGTCACCCAATATTTTCTGACTCAGCGGATCAAACCGGTAGCGTCCGATGATCCCGGTTTTTCGAAATACCAGATGCATCTTCAATTATATCATGAGATGATGGTTTACGCGATGAAATGCCGCCAGACGACCGATACGACCAACACCGATAAATTGAAGGAGCTGGTCGATAAATCCGAGAAATTGTATTTCGAGAAGTAGCTGAATAAATAATAATGGGCGTATTGCAATACGCCCATACAGTATATTTGTGATTTACATCATCATTTGAATTTCACATATTAATCTTATGAAAGAAAAAGAACGATGCGGGTGGGCCGGGAGCGATCCGCTCTATGTTGCCTACCACGATGAAGAGTGGGGCGTCCCGGTTTTTGACGACCAAAAACTATTTGAATTTCTGATACTCGAGGGCGCTCAGGCGGGTCTGTCCTGGTCGACTATCCTTAATAAGCGCGAGGGTTACCGGAAAGCGTTTGCCGATTTCGACCCGGTTAAAGTGGCGCGATTTACACCCGCGAAAATCGAAAAACTGCTTTTAAATCCATCGATTGTCCGCAATCGTCTTAAAGTTGAATCTGCCGTAAGTAATGCCAAGGCATTTCTCAAAGTGCAAAAGGAATTTGGCTCCTTTTCTAAATATATCTGGTCGTTTGTCGACGGCCAGCCGATTCAGAATAGTTTTAAAACGATGAAAGAGATTCCGCCTAAAACTGAATTGGCTGAAAAAATCAGCAAGGATCTCAAAAAACGGGGTTTCCGGTTTGTCGGGCCGACCATTATCTATGCTCATATGCAGGCGACCGGGATGGTCAATGATCATATCACAACCTGTTTTCGATATAAAGAGCTGAAAAAAAGCAAATAAACAGCTATTCCAAATTCATTATGATTATTTCCAGTGCAATTTTCTTTTTTTAGGGCATAAAAATAAGGGGTGCCGTTTAGGAATTGGCACCCCCTACAACCACATACAGAGAGTAGTAATGCATAACGAAACTTTATGGTAGTCTCACTCACCCGGTGTTGACCGATAATTTGGAGAGTTGGTAAACCAGCCATCCACCCGGCTTATGAAACCAGTAACGTCTTAATTACGTTGCTAATATAGATAAAAGATAACATTTGTCAAGTATTATTTATCTTTATAAACAAAAAAGATGCAACAAGTTAGAGAATAGTTAGAATATTCTAACAATATATTAATATTCATTTAAAATAATCTAATTTATTTAGTCGAATAGGGACAACGGCAATATAAATCCCGACAACAAAGCTAAAAATCCGACAAAGATTTTCCTACTTAAAAAAAAGAATTTCTGGAGACTTGACATTTTCAGTCCGATTATTTAATTTACTAACGTTGATTCTGATGGAATCGTTCGTAAAATTTCATAAATCGAATTTATCATTTAGACAATGCGGTTTTCCATCGGGTATTGGTCAACATCATAGGTTTGTAAATAAATCAATTATCTGATTTTGGATATAAACATATCATCCAAATATGCGCGGGGATATTATGAAATATTTTACCAATCCTAAAGTGCGGGAAAAAACAGGCACGCCCGGAATTAATCCGTCAACCGTTGACCTGTTTCTGACCTATAATTGTAATAGCCGCTGTCCTTATTGTTTTGTTCGGGACCGAGGGACCGAAATGTCGATGACACCCGAAATTGTCGATCGGGCAGTTGATTGGGTCGCCGAAAATGGCAGAGATATGGCCACACTTGTTTTTATTGGCGGCGAACCAACTCTTGAGCCGGAGTTAATCGAAAGAGCTATTGTCCGATCAAAATTGTGGGAACAGCGGAAATCGATTAAATTTGGCTATACGATGACAACCAATGCCATCGCCATCAATCTGGAATTGGCCGAAAAATTGGCCGAGTTGAATGTGCATTATATGATTTCGGTTGATGGTTTCGGCGAACGCCATGATCGATCCCGCCCGACCAAATCGGGGATATCTTCCTTTAATGAGTTAACAAAAAAATTTGATTTACTTAGACTATATCAAAAAAGAATTGCGGCGCGAGTTACGACAACACCGGTAAATGTAAGTTGGCTTCGCGAAGATCTCGAAAATCTGTACCGGCTTGGCTTCGACCATTTTATTGTAAGCCCTGTCACCGGGATTAAATGGCCAGAAGATTCGCTTCGAAAATATATTACGGAACTGTCGGAATTTGCCAACAATAGAATGATTGTCAACGGGCAACCGGTTCCTAGGCTGATTCCGGCCGATGAGCCTCCCAAAGGGTACCATTATTGGGGATGCGGCGCCGGTCGCGGTCGATTTTCAATCGATGCGCGGGGAGAGATATTCGCCTGCGCCCGATTCGTTGAAATAGACTCGGAACATGGTTTGTCCCTTGGGAATATTTTCGACGGCATCGACCCCGATGGAAATATCAAGCTGTTTCAGGATACTTCCTATGAAAGCCGACCCGAATGCATTGTCTGTTCCCTCCGGGAACTTTGCCTTGGCGGGTGTCCGGCCGTTAATTATCAGGCAACTGGAAGCATCATTAAGCCCTCATCGGAGGAATGCCGTTTGAGTCAGGCCGTTTTGAAAATATTGGATAATGTTAAGGAACCGTTACAAATATAATGTCAACCAAAACCCCTAACTAAAACAGATTGGAGTAATGACAATGGCACAGGATGATAAGTCATTTGATGCTCTGGCTCAGATGTTGGAGAAAATTCTGGGCAGTGAGGAGGTCATCGGTAAAATTGCCGAAAAGGTCGCCGAAAAAATGGGCGGCCGGGTAGCCTCAAAACGTATGACGACCGGGCAATTCTGGAAGAACAAAGTCAAAGAGGCTGGCTTTGAACTGGATGAGGAATGTACCGACGAAAGAATTGCCAAACATTTCCCGCTCTCCGGGCCGGAAATAGAACGGGTTGTTAATCGGATACACAAGAGTATGCCAAAGACCCCGGTTAAACTGGTAGATATCCAGAAATTGGCCGCCGAACAACTAGGCGAGGATATCCTCCTGGAGCGGACGGCCGCCATTAAAACGGGCCAGACACGCCGTGTCGCACCGCAGGATCTGACTCAGAAATATCCATGCATACCCGACTACGGGTGTAGCAAGCCATTCTATATCGGATGCCAATGGATTCCCGATTATAACTGTCGCCTCATGCCCGATTATATCTGCAACTGGTATCCGGATGTCCCGGATTGTCGATTTGTTCCCGATTATATCTGTAATTGGCTTCCGGATTTTCCCGATTGTCGTTTTATTTCCGATTTTTGCTCGAAATTGGATGTCTGTCGCGCTAAGGAAGATGTATGTCTACCGTATCGCTTTAGCGAGCCATGCAATCCTTTTGACGCATGTTCAGTCATTGATTATGGAGGTTGTTCCGCACCGTTTTTTGATCCCGAGTGCGGTATCCGGGATACGTGCGCAAGTTGGTTTAATGATCCCTGTCCCGGCTTTTTTGATCAGGGTTGCGCGGGATTCTACGATCCCGGAAGGTTTATTGATCCGCGTGAACAATACCAATTTATGGAGAGATATCGAAGGATGGCAAGATATCGAAATTTAGGTCGTTACGGTGCGAGTAGCAGGCAATATCGACGTCGTTAAATGATACAATTAAAATGAGGGAGCAGGTGGTTTTCCACCTGCTCTTTTAATACAGTTTTTCCCGCTTGGATAAAAAGGCGTAGATCGCCCGGTCAAACGGGATCGAGGTATCTATCAAATGATAATCAATCTGGCTTTGACGGCATTCGTATGCGATTTTATCTGAAAATTCCTGAGTGGCTTTGGCATAATGTTTTTTAATCTGCCAGGGAAGAGTCGTAATCTTCTCCCCGGTTTCGATATCTTTGAAAATGGCCTCCGAGGGAAAAGCGAAATCCCGTTCTCTCGGATCGAGAATATGAAATAGAATCATCTCATGCTTTTTGTGCCTGAAATGTTTCAAACCGGGAATAATTTTATCCGGGTCATCAAGCAAATCCGATAAAATAATTATCAGGCCCCGTCGATTGATCCGTTCCGCCATCTCATGCAGTGTAACCGCTATATCGGTCTGATCAGATGGCTGTTGGTTAGCCAATTCACGTAACAACTGATGTAAATGACCCGATCTGGAGCGTGGGGGGATATATTTTCTGATTTTAGTATCAAAGGTTACCAGTCCAACCGCATCGCGTTGCTTGAGCATCAGATAAGACAAAGCCGAGGCCAGTGTGGCGGCGTAATTGAATTTATCCGTTTCTCCAGAACTGTATTTCATTGAAGCCGAACAATCCAGCAGGAGATACGCCTTAAGATTTGTTTCCTCCTCGTACTGCTTGATATAATAACGGTCCGATTTGGCGTAGACTTTCCAGTCAATATCGCGAATATTATCCCCCGGCATATACTGCCGATGTTCCGCAAATTCAACCGAAAACCCATGGTACGGCGATTTGTGCATTCCGGCAATGAAACCCTCGACTACCATTCGCGCCTTTAGCTCCATCCCCTTAAGCTTGCCAACCATCTCGGGGTCGAGGTATTTTCTGTAATCAGGTCCGGCCATTATATTTTTTTCGCCTGTTTTAATAGATTTTCAATCCTACGCTTAATTATACACAATAGTAATAGGATTGTTAATATAATTATCGGGATAATCTTTTAAATAGTTTAAATCAGCAGTCGGATTGATCTATTTTTTGCGATTCTTAATAATTTTTAGAAGGAATCTTCGGAATGGGGCATTAACGCAATCATTATTACACACTTCAAGGCTTTTAATATCATAACAATAGTTGTTGCATTTTTCCGTTAAATATAGATTATCATTTGTAATCGTTTCTTCAATAAGATGCTCAATATCTTTTTTGGCGATAGCAAATGTCGTTTGGCAATTTTTTACGTTGTGAACAAAATAAAAATAGATATCCTCGCCGGAATTATTGACCGACGTCAAACCGATTGGAATAAAGTCAGAATTATTAAGAATATCCTCATCGCAAATTTTGATAAGGCATCCGCTACAATTTCTTATATATCGAGGTTTTTCGCTTGTCAATTTACCCGTTGTTCTCCATTATATAGTCAATATGATATAAATATATTTGTCGCCAAAAAACAATTAATTTCTATGAATAATGGACAATATAAGTCTTTGAATTATTTTTTAAATATATCATAATTATTTCCTGTCTGGCGTGTCTTTTAATTAAAACGATAATATTATCCTTAATGAAAGGCTATGCTTGTGAAAAAATTTATTATCTTAACGACCCTTTTATTTCTAATTTTGTCATTAATTTCTGTTCTGATTAGTTCTCGGGCTTATGCCGCCAAGATTATCAATTTCAGACTGGACCGTAATAGGATAATAATTCCCACTGTCATTAATGGCTCTCGCGAATTGAATCTGATACTCGACACGGGTATGCCGTTTGACGGGGTCTATCTATTCCATAAGGAGCTTAACGACGAAATCAAACTTGAAAATACAATTAATGTTCACGTGCCCGGCGCAGGTGATGGTGAAGCATCCGAGGCGATAATGGCCGACTCCCAGATAGTATCGTGCGGAGAAATGAATTTTAACAACCAGCGGGTTATTATTGCCCAGAGCGCAACAACTCAGAGTTTTCCAACCGACGGCGTCGTTGGGCAGACAATTCTGGGACATTATATCATCAAGATAGATTTTGACAGCTTAAAAATGACACTATTTGAGCCAAAGACATTTATCCCCGATTCGTCATGGTTTATAATCAACCTTGAATACAAAAAAGGAATCCCCTTCTTAAAGGCCGAAGTCGAGGTAATAAAGGGTGAAAAAGTCGCCATTGATATTTATATGGATATTTCAGCCGGAGAGCCGCTGGAATTACTGGTGAAAGATCATGCCAAATTCACAGTTCCGGACAATCTTGAACAAAAGTATCTTGGCACCGGCTTGAGCGGCGATATTCATGGCGGTATTGCTCGCATTCACAGTTTCAGTCTGGGTCCATATACTCTCTATGATTTGCCGGCCACTTTTCCGCCGGCTGAAGTACGCTCGAAGCAGGAAGGCGCTGATGGTATTCTGGGTAATGATGCTCTCCGAAGATTTAATGTGGTTATTGACCCTTTTGGAAGAAAGCTGTTTATCAGGCCGAATCAGTCGTTTAAAACGCCATTTGAATAAAAAAGTACAGGATATTAAAAAATCTACATAAGGAGAAGGAAGCTTATGCTACACGACTTAAAATTACTGATTGTCATTTTTCTTATATTTCTTCCCGGGATCATATATTGTCAACAGATCGATACCGATATTATTCAATTAATATCCGAAAAATCGAGCAAAGATAGGATTGACGAATTATTAAACTGTCCGTCATGTTTGAAAAACAATTCAGATTCGGCTAAACAATATACCGTAGAGAATGTTATTTTTCCAAGTGGGGATATTTTGTTAAACGGAGAACTATATCTTCCCGTTGGATCGGGACCGTTTCCCGGAATAGTATTTATGCATGGCGGTGGAAATAACTATGAAATGTTATACACATCTGTAATGTATGACGCTCGCAGGTTTGCGAAATGCGGATACGTCGCATTAATATATGATAAACGGGGTATGGGTAAATCGGGAGGAGTTTTCCACGAATCCACCTATAATGATTATGTAAATGATGCCGGTAATGCGGCCGAATTCCTTAAAAATCACAAAAAAGCCGATCCAAATAGAATCGGAGTTATAGGAGGGAGTCAGGGAGGGCGATTGGCGCCCGTAGTGGCCGTAAGATTTCCTTTTATTTCATTTGTCATTAGTCAATCGGGCCCGATAGGACCTATCATAGACCACTGTAATTATAATATTGAATATGCTCTTAAAATTCGAGGTTACGAAGATTCGACCATTGAACAGGTTATGCCGATTTGGAAAAAACAACATCAAGCCTGGAAACTTCAAGACTCATTAAAATTCGCGGAGGTTGCCGATGAAATATTATTGGCGAGAGAATCTATAGATCCAATGGCTCTGCCTAACACGCGGGAAGAATTTTATACGGATAGCAATCTGTTTTTTTTAAGACCGACATATAATTCAATACAATATGATTTCTTTGATGAATTAACGGAATTGAATTCTCCCTGGCTTTCGGTTTATGGGGAATTGGATTCTATTATTAGTGTGCCGGAAAGCATCTCCAATTTGCAACGGCAAATGAAGATAGCCAATAATAAGGATTATGAAATAGTCATTTACAAGAATGTTGGTCATTCTTTCCAATATTTGGATACAGGAGAATTTGCGCCTGAAATAAATATAGTAATAAACTGGTTAGGCGAACTTTTCAATAATTAATTTACTATTGACATCCGCCGACTACGCGGCCGAAAACCTCCTGAAATAAATCTGACAGGCGCAAAATGCCGACGATTTTATTCTTGTCCGTGACAACAATTGACAGAGTCTGCCACATCAGAATATAATGAATGGCATCATTGAGCGAGGAATTAATATCGATATGTTCACTGATTGGGTGCATGACGGTCGAGACTTTGATCTCTTTCAATTTTTTACAATAATCATCAAGCGGGCCTTTAAATAGCTCCCAATTGACAGCCAGCGACGAGATAAATTCTGGAGTCAGCCCCGCCCGTGAAAGAATCCCCAAATCTCCGATCTTATCATATTTTGGCTCCAATGATCTCAAGAAAGCCCAATGTCCGATTTTCCCGACAATATCTCCGTTTTTATCTCTCACCAGGACGGCGCGATGTTTAAATTTATCCGGGGGAATATTTATCTGAGATTCTTTAAGTTTTATCAGGGCATCGAGAACTGAATCATTTTCATCAACTACGGCATATTCGCTGATCGGCACCATTATATCGCGGACATTTTTTTCTACCATTTCTATCTCCTTTTTCAAGATGATTCTTACATCGAGTCGATATTTATACGTAATTTTGATATATCAATATTAATATTTCCTGGCGCCGAACGATTGAGGATAATTATTAACTTCAAAGACTCATTATTTTTTCAATTATCTCTTTGTCATCGGGAAGAATCTCGGATTTCACCAATCTCGGTATCAACTCCCGCCAGGAATTATCTTTTGCAAATATCTCTTTGAATATCGGAAGCGCCTCATCCAGACGATTAATAGTCGCCAATGTGACGGCATGCCAGTATTTAATCTCCAGATTGTCCGGCGATAATTCCGCCGCCATGGCATATTCTATATTGGCTTTATCGAAATCACCGGCCGTAATATACTCATCTCCGAGATCCAGATGTTTATACGCTCTGGTAATATCAAGCAGTCTTCGCAATTCCTTAAGCGGTTCCGGCGAATCATCAACCCGGATATCAATCTGACGATCAACCCAGCTTTTTCCGGTTGGTTGGCCGGTGACAACCACCATTGCCGCCGATTGGCTGCCCCGAATATCACCGCCCTCGGCCTGAGCCGACTCCAACGCCGCCATCATTTTTTCAGCCAGATCGCCTTCGGTTGCCTCAAATGCCTCGGACATCGCCCGCCAAACGGTATTGTTTCGCATCAGATTAGCCTGAACCGAATAATTAGGACCGATATAATGTCCCGCCTCGGCAATGCAAAGATTTCCGGTATGAGTGGCAATCACTCCATTCCTGTCGATCATCGCCACCTGGCGGACATTGTTATTAGGATCGGAGGCCAGAAGTCCATCAAGCGCCTGTTTAGCTGTCTTGCCTTTTTTCATCATCTCAAGTCCCAGCGGGCCATAGGCAAAATCTACCAATGATTGAGTTGCTACCGCTCCGACACCCGGTTCCAGCCAGATAACATCGGCCACCTTAAAATAGTGCGACTGCACCGCCGCCCCGAATTGACCGGTTAGCGTATCAAAGCAGACAATCGAATAGGTATGAACCGGACGGATCGGTTCAGCTTCATTTTCAGCTCCGAATGATATTCCCGTTGCCATCAGTAGAGCCAAAATCGAAATTAAAATTAATTTTTGCATAGGGGTACCCTCTTTTAAGATTGTTAGTAAAAATAAGTCATCATTTAATACGGTATCAATAATAAAATACCAATTATGATTCTTTTATAAGCGGGAAAAGCCCTGTCATCCAAAATTAGCAGTAAAAAAAACGGCGGAAAATTCCCGCCGTTAGATTTTTGCAGTTTTAAGTTACAATCCACTGATTGTCATATTGTTTGGATATTCAATTTTAATCGGAATCGTAACAATCTTTTCCTCGCCCGGCTTTAACGTAATATCCCAAACCGTTCTGCCCTTTTCATTCTGGAAACTATATTCCGGCACTATTTTGCCGAATTTCACTTTGATGCGTTCATCCTGGCTTATCGGAAGAGCTTCCTCAAGTTGAATTTTCTTCTCGTCGGGCCCATTATTCTTGAGCGTGATTTTAACCGTTCGTTCATCTTTGATACTATTGCCGGAAAAGATGCCGTCGTTATGCTCTTTGTTTATATCAACCAGTGTTCTTTCAACCTTGATATTATTTTCGGCTCCAAAAGCGAGTTCGAATTTTTCACCGGGGGCAATAAAATTGTCAAATCTGGTTTTCCCAAGAAAATCAGATCCCGCATAAACTGAAATCTCACCCGGCATAATCGGAGCGTTCTTTTGATTGAATATTTCCGCTTGACGGTAGACTTGCTGATAATTCTGCGGACGGCAAACATAAGTTACCTTCCCCTTTAAATTCCAATCGGCCACCAAAAACCGCTCCGCCTGCTCGCTTGATTTGATAGTCTTCTTTCCCGACGGATTGAATGTCACGGCAAAATTATCCCCGCCAACCATCGCCGCCATTCCGACATTGGCCATCGCCTCATCCAGCGCATCTGCTTCATAATCGGCCACCCCTTTTGCTTTCTTTTCAAGAGCATAAACATTGCTTTCCATTTCCGCCACCACCCCCGGTTGCGGAGCGGAACTGGTTCGTCCATAATACTGCTCAATCGCCGACAGATACCAGGTCATTATCTTTCCCGGTCCGAGATTGGCCGAAGGTCTTGCGGTTGAGACGATTAGTTTCACTTCGTTCCAATCCTCACCGGTCTGCTGATTGATATTGGCGTGGCAAAGCATCTGGATCGAGGAATCGTTTTTGAAACGGGCGTCATAAATAGGACTCCAGTAAGCATCGGCCGCCACATATTTGAGGGCCAGATCGAACGAGCAGGCCTCCTCGCACACAACATCAATTTCAACCGTTTTGGTAACTTTGTTTCTGGAACTATTAATCGCCCGAAGGTCGTCCTGAAGTTTGACCAGTTGTTTATTAACCTCGTCGATCTGATTATTTACGATTCGGATTGAATCATTGATTTTGGCCAGCGAGCGTCCGACAAAATCAAAAGCAGTCTGCCACTGGGAAACATCGAGCGCCGCCTTTTCATCGCCGGTTCCGCTCGTTCCGCTGGAACGCGCCAGCGTATTTATCAGATTCTTTTGCTCCTCAAAGGTATCCTTTCTTCCCTTCAAAAGTGCCAGATCATTTTTGGTAATATTGTCAATTTTGGCCTCAAGATCGGCCACCTCTTTCAAAGTCGAGGTCACATGCCGCTCCAGTCTGTGATTGAATCCGAGAAGCGTTAATCCCCTGGTATCGGAAACCGAAACCCGAAAGGTCTCATCGAATGCTTTGGCCGGAAGATTCTCGATTATCAGAGTATGATCGCCCGCCGGAAGTTCTACCCGGGCCAGTCGGACAATCTGTGCCCGATCAGGATAAACCGTCACCTCTGCAATTGGAGCGGTGATTGCTTTAGCAATCAGGCTTAGCGGCATAATTGCCAGCACCGCGATTAGTAGAGTTCTGAAAATTAGTTTTGACCTCATAGTCAATCCTCCTGACTTTAATTGATAGTTTTCTGTCGATTTAATATTTATACCGATAAAGCAAATTTTTCTTCCCTGAATCGACATAAAAATATTGCCTATATTTGTTTTCATTCCGTAAACTTTTATCGTAGTTATATTTGACTATTGTATATTTAGGAACCGGTCTTTATTGATTGAGTAATATTTATGGATGTTTTAGGTTTCTTATCACAATTTATTAGGGAATTCGTCTCGCTGACAATTCTGGTTCTACCCTATTTCCTGATTGGCGTCCTGACCGGGGTTATTCTCCAAACTTATCTCAAAAAAGAGACCGCCCTCAAATATTTGGGACAGGGTAACAGCTCGGTTATTAATGCCACTCTTCTCGGCGCGATTCTTCCCGGATGTTCCTGCGCCACTATCCCGGTTGCCAGCGGTATTAAGGCGAGCGGAGCGCGGCTCGGCACGGTCACCGCCTTTATTCTCGTTTCTCCACTTTTAAGCCCGCATACTTTGGTGCTTAATTATGGACTGCTCGGATGGCAATTTACTATCGCCCGAATTGTTTTCTCGCTTCTCAGCGCCATAATTATTGGAGTTGTTTATAATTATCTTGAGGCCCGGCATATCAACGGATTTGCGGCCGAACGGACAATTTTGCCGATCGCCGTCGATAGTTGCGGAACCGATAATTGCGGATGTCCACCCCGCAAGAAAAATGGATTTTTGACCAACCTGTGGAGTATCCTGAAAAGTCTCTCGAAATATTTCATCCTCGGAATGGTCATCGCCAGTTTATTGACCACGCTTATCCCGGAAAATGCCATCAGCGATTATATCAGTCCCTCGGGCCCGTTGGCTTATATTTCATCGGTTTTGGTTGGGATTCCGCTTTATGTCTGTGAGGGCGAGGAGGTTCCGATTACGCTGGCATTGTTGAAACTGGGCATGGGTGTCGGGCCGTCGTTTGCATTTCTCCTCGGATCGGTTGGAACCTGCATCCCGACTTTCATCATGGCGCATAAGATAATCGGCAAAATTCCGCTTTTGATCTATGTCGGTTGGTGGCTGATATTCACCATTGGCTCCGGTTTGACTTTTCAATTATTCTACCCCGCTTGGGGATAGACTGCATAAAAAGACCGTTTTTTTATTGGCATTGTGAGTATAATTCAATATTGTTACCAAAAATATAAAATTGAAAACAATGGTTATATGAATAATTCAAATAATAACGGCAATACTACCAAAACGGAACAGTCGCTTCGCGTTCTGGCGCTGGCCACGCTCGGCGTCGTTTTCGGCGATATCGGCACCTCTCCGCTCTATGCAATCCGCGAATGTTTTTTTGGGGAATATGCGATTGCCGTCACCCATGATAATATTCTCGGTATTCTCTCGCTTATGTTCTGGGCGCTGACCTTCATCGTTTCGCTGAAATATCTAACCTTTGTTCTTCGGGCGGACAATCGCGGCGAGGGCGGCGTTATTGCTCTGACCGCGCTTATCCGCGGCGAACATAACAAATTCAAGCGCTCCCGCTATATTCTTATTATTGCCGGTGTTTTTGGCGCTTCGCTCCTGTATGGCGATGGTATAATTACGCCGGCGATTTCGGTCTTATCCGCCGCCGAGGGATTAAGAATTATCACGCCCGAATTCGAACCATACGTCATTCCGGCCACCCTGATTATTTTAGCCGGATTATTTCTGCTCCAGCATCGAGGAACCGCCCGGGTCGGTGCCCTTTTCGGCCCGGTAATTTTTATCTGGTTTACCGTTCTGGCCATACTTGGTTTTCGTCAAATATTGGGCCATCCGCAGATATTCGCCGCCCTCTCCCCCTGGTACGGTTTAAAATTTATACTGAATAACGGTTTTCACGGCTTTACCGTCCTTGGGGCTGTCTTTCTGGTCGTAACCGGAGCCGAAGCGCTCTATGCCGATATGGGACATTTTGGGAAAAAACCAATAAGATTGGTCTGGTTTGTTCTGGTCCTGCCTGCTTTGGTAATCAATTATTTTGGACAAGGTGCTCTTTTGCTTGCCAAACCGGAGATGGCGCACCACCCGTTCTATGCCACTGTTCCGCAGTGGGCCGTTATTCCGGTTGTTATTCTGGCGACGATGGCAACAATTATAGCCTCGCAGGCGGTTATTACCGGAGTTTTCTCCCTCACCCGGCAGGCGGTGCAACTCGGTTATCTTCCCCGTTTGAAAATAACCCATACCTCCTCGAAACACCTTGGGCAAATTTATGTCCCACAGGTCAACTGGCTGATGATGATTGCCACCCTTTCGCTCGTTCTCGGTTTTCAGTCATCGAGTAAACTGGCCGCTGCCTACGGTGTCGCGGTGACCTCGACAATGTTGATATCAACTATTCTCTTCTATGTAGTCGCTCGCGAAAAATGGAACTGGAGCCGCTTATCCGCTGGTATCCCGGTGGCGATATTCCTAATGGTCGATTTGTCGTTCTTCTCGGCTAACCTGAGCAAAATCCTGCACGGGGCCTGGTTCCCGCTGGCTATCGGCTTTTCGATCATGTTTATTATGTTGACCTGGAAACGGGGGCGGGAGATACTGTACGGACAATTCCAGCAGATGTCGGTCAAACTGGCCAATTTCAAATCGGAGCTGGCGATTGATGAGGCGGTACGAGTCAAAGGTAATGCGATATTTATGTCGGGGCAGGTCGATTCGGTCCCGGTTGCACTGGCGCATAATCTGAAACATAACAAAGTCATTCATAATCAGGTTGGTTTCTTGCATTTCCTTAGTACCGAGGATCCTCGCGTCCCGAATATCGAAAAGGTCAAAACCGAAAAACTCGGTTCCGGGTTTTATAATATTGTTGCTTCGTATGGCTATATGGAAAGTCCGAGTGTCCCTAAAATTATTGCGTTGATGCACGGTCAGGGAGTCGAATTTCCGATCGATGAAACCAGTTTCTTCCTGGGACGGGAAAAATTGATTTGGGATAAGGATCACTATTTTAGCCGCTGGCGCGCGCATCTGTTTGCCTTTTTATCTCGTAACGCCTATGATGCCTCATCGTACTACGAAATCCCTCAGGAACAGGTAATCGAAGTCGGCGTCAGATTGAAGATATAGGAATTTAATAAATAGAATTTGATGGTTTTGGTTATTTCGAATAATATTCGTCAATATTCCATTGGATTGGATTGTTTTGAATATATTGTCGAATATCATACAATTCGTTTTCGTTCCGAATAACGCGCTCATAATAATTCCGTTGCCAGAGTTTTGGTGGTGATAGCAATTTTTGTTTATTGATATACTTAAAATAATTATTTGTTGTAATTGATTTAAATGCACCAACGATATTTCCGATTGTAGGGGCAGGGCTTGACCCTGCCCTCATCCGGGCGACCTCGAGGGTCGCCCCTACAATAAATACAATACAATGGATATGGTTTGGCATTATTGTATAATGATCCAATTCCATCACATTAAATCTTTTTTGGGTATCCAACAACTCCATCTTCACCATCTTCCCCACCTCATTCAATTCCATTTCACTATCTATAATTTCACCGAAGATACATTGTTTGCGATACGCGCATATCGTGATGAAATATGCCCCCCCATTTGAATAATCGTAATCTTTCAATCGAATCGAACGACGATTGTGTTTTGGTGAATTGAGCATAATTTAAAATATATTATTATGATAAATAGGAAATCACATATTAACTGTAGGGGCAGGGCTTGACCCTGCCCTCATCCGGGCAACCTCAAGGGTTGCCCCTACAATAATTTTGTCGAAAATCCCCCTACCGCACCAGCACCATCTTTTTCGTATCAGAAAATTGATCGGTTTTGATTTTGTAGAAATATATCCCCGAAGCGACATTATCGCCGTTTTGATTCCGTCCATACCAATTAATTGTATGTGAACCAACCGGCATTTGTTGGTTTATTAAATTTGCCACCTTCCGTCCCAAAATATCATAAACAGTCAATTCGACGTTCGATTTCCGCGTCAATTCAAATTCGATTGTTGTAGTCGGATTAAATGGATTTGGATAATTTTGTTTTAAGTAGTAGTTTTCAAGTATAATATTGTCATCAGATTCATTTATGTCCGTAGGCGTTCCATTATAGCCCGCATATATAAAAACAATTCCAGAATTAACTGATTGATCGTCTACAATCGCCGCAATAGCAAAGTCATCTATTCCATCGCCATTCACATCACCAAGACCCTTTACATTTCTTCCAAAATTTTCTGTTTCGGCTATAAAATAATTAACTTTCATATCATTAATACCATCAAAATCAGGACCACCATAGTAAATCCAGGCACGACCATTTTGATTATCTTCCGAAGCAATGAAATCAGGAAATGTGTCATTATTAACATCTCCTATCAAGTCTAAATTTTCAAATTGAGGGACTATTATTTCATCAGGAATAGAATCAAAATTAGGTCCACCGGAATAAAACCAAGCATCACTTGATGATGCTGTTCCAATAACTAAATCGTTATAACTGTCATTGTTTAGGTCTCCAGTATTCTTCAAAAGTGTGCCATACGATGATAGAAGGCTATTATAGGGCGAATATAGGGTATCATTAGGCATCGAATCGACTGAAACCGTATACGGTTGCGTCTCACATTCATATAGGAAAACACTGCCATATGTGTTATTACTGGGATTGCCAGTTCTTGATACCGCAATATAGTTTTGACCATTAAGGCTATCAATATATTCGACCCGTGCGCCAAAATTGTAAAAATCTGGATATTCACCATCTACGGTAAGAATTTTATCATATATAGTATCAAGCGAAGGATAACTGCTATAGATATATACATTCCCACAATAATCTAAACTTGCAACAGGTTCGGCAACTATTAGATCAGGGAAGCCGTCTCCGTCTATATCTTGGCCACCAATAATATGCTCTTGTAGTCCGAAACTGCTTATATCCTGTTCATGTATAGGAAAAATCATATTAGGAGTTAGTGAGAATGTCGGGCCGCCAAAATGTAGACTTAGATATTTCGTAGGGCCACCTCGTTTTATAATGAAGTCGTCATAATTGTCAGCATTCATGTCACCAATGTTTACAATTGAATATATTGTATCATTGAATGCCATATCGGGTATTGAATCCATAGGATCGCCACCATAGAATAGGTATAACCAGCTATATCCAAATGCCGCATCGATTCCTTTAGGGTTACTTCTTATCCAAACATCATTATACCCATCATTATTCATATCTCCTGCGGATTCAATAGTATTTCCTAAATAATCAAGGGTATCACCTATACATAACGTGGCTATCCTCTCCAAATAATCAGCGGAGCAAACATTTATGCAAAGGACTAAGATTACAATTGATAAAATGATCCGATACATAATCAACCTCAATTCATAATAGCACAAATGTAGATAAAGTCAAATAGTTTTGTAATTGCGGTAGGGGCGGGGCTTGACCCTGCCCTTATGCGGGCGACCTTGAGGGTCGCCCTTACAATAATTTTGTCTAATATCCCCCTACCTCACCAGCACCATCTTCTTCGTATCGGAAAATTGATCGGTTTTGATTTTATAGAAATAAATCCCCGACGCGACATTATCGCCGTTTTGATTTCGCCCATCCCATTTAATCGAATGCGAACCGACCGGCATTTGTTGATTGATCAAACTCGACACTCTCCGTCCCAAAATATCATAAACAGTCAATTCGACATTCGATTTCCGTGTCAATTCAAACTCAATTGTTGTAGTTGGATTAAATGGATTAGGGTAATTTTGTTTTAAATAGAGATTGTCAGGTAAGATACTTTCATTGAATTCATCATCTATACCTAAAATATCATCGCCAGCCGAGAAAATAAATATATCTCCGGGGTTCCCAGCAAAGTTACTACACTTAAACAAAATATCATCGAAACCGTCTCTATTAAAATCCCCGGCACCAGTTAGATTCCAACCAATTTTATCTAAAAATAGAGGAGGAAGATCCCCTCTAATGATATAATCATCTCTTATGGAATCAAAAACAGCGCCACCGAAATATAATATTACGCTACCGTCGGTATAATCAGAACCGCCAATTATTAAGTCATTATAATTATCACCATTTACGTCGCCGGCCTTTGACATCATAAAGCATTTACCATCGAGCCAATAATCATATACTGTATCATATGTCGGCCCACCCAAATATACTAGAGAATGGCGACCGGCGTAATAGGAAGCCACACCTAAATCTTCAAAACCATCTCCATTAATATCGCCTACATTATCGGTCATTTGTCCAAACCATTCCTTATCATAGGCATCAAATTGAAAAGGGTGTCCGATAATCAGGTCAGGATTTTCTGCAAAAGTAGGACCCAAATAGATATGGATATATCCAAGAGTGTCGATATCACCTGTTAAAGGAAGAAATATATCTTGAATCGAATCACCATTAAAATCAATAAAGCCAACTTTATTTACTTCGTATTGATAAGAATCTACGCAATATGACCAATCTGCCACAAAATCCTCATAAAACAGATTTTTGTATAAATATATACAAGGTCCGTTATAAGGATCCTGTGCCCTCATTATAATATCTCCTATTGAATCACTATCGAAGCTACCTGATTCCATAAGCCTAAATTGAACACGTCCTAGTGTAATTCCAAGCGAATCAGAAGGATTTACATCCAAGATACCATTATTGATCTCATAAAGGTAAAGAGCCGAGTCCCATGAAGCTACTAGTTCGGGCTCACCATCGCCATCGTAATCCAAACACTTACCCAAAAATTTAACCCTATTGAGAAAATAATCCGGGAAGCTGTCGACTGGATTTCCTCCCAGAAATATATAACTTCCCTCTGGAGTGGCGGAACTAAAAGCAATATCATCGAAGCCATCACTGTTAATGTCTCCTAAAGCTTTAAGTGCGAAACCAATCCCAGATTCGCTTGTCTCACCATGAAAATGAAATATCTGATGTAAGTCCTCGCAATGGATCTGGTGAATCGGCAAAAGAATGAGACACAAAATTGACAACAAAACAACTCTATACATAATCAACCTCATTTCATAATAGCACAAATGTAGATAAAGTCAAATAGTTTTGTTTTTGCGGTAGGGGCGTATGGCATACGCCCGGGGAAGGGTAGTGCGGATTCCCCTCTAGAGAGAAGTGGATGCGTAGAAGACAGGGTGTGTAAATAAAAACCGGGCCCGTTTCAATACGCCACTACCCCAAAATTACTATCAATATGCTATAAAATTACGATCCTGCCCTTTATGTAGGAGATAGTATGTACAATTTAAATTTTATGAAAAATATCCTGTCTGAAATTACAAAATTACCACAAAAGAGGTACAATGAAAAAATCTGAAATATGCAAAACAAAGCCAATTTTATTACACTTTTACTACAAAATGACTACAACGAAAAAACTTAAATATGAGAAAACAATACCAATTCGCTGTAATCAAATGAATGATATGGCATTACCCGGAATTTTTGAAAAATGCGAAAAAATCTACATCATATCGTACGGATCAATATCAACCGTTAATTTAATAGAGGAACTCACCCCAAAATTAGGCGTTTCATTGTTCCAGATATTTAAAAACTTGATGAATTTCAAAATCTGTTTCGTTTTAACAAACATCTGCCGCCGGTACGCCCCCCGCAACTGGTACAACGGACACGGCGCCGGGCCGATTATCATCGCGCTGACTCCCTGCTTTTTCAACCGCTCCTCCAGCACCGGCCGGAATTCATTCGATGCTTTCACGACCGCCTCTTCCTTTTTCCCGCTCAGACGGAAATTTATCAGATGAGAAAACGGCGGATAAACCAGCATCTCCCGCGACATAACCTCGCGGCCATAAAAGGTATCATAATCCTGCCGCGCCGCATCATCTATCAGATCCAACTGCGGGCGAAAAGTTTGAATCACAACCTCCCCCGGTATGATCCCCCGCCCCGATCGCCCCGCCACCTGAATCAGCTTGGCGAACAGTTTTTCCGAGGCCCGGAAATCGGGCATATCCAGACCGATATCCGCCGTCATCACCCCGACCAGCGAGACTTTCGGGAAATCAATTCCCTTCGTCACCATTTGCGTCCCCAGCAATATATTGTACTTCTCGGCGGCAAAATCGGAAAGTATCTGATGCGCCTTAAGTTTTCCCGAGGTACTGTCCGAATCGAGCCGGACAATTCTGGCCTCTTTCAGATTTTCCGCCAGAATATCCTCGATCTTCTGCGTCCCCGCCCCGATAAAAATAAACCGCGTTCCGTTGCACTGGGTACACACATTATGATGAATATCGGTATGCCCGCAAAAGTGGCACATCAGTTTATTGCCGACCTTATGATACGTCATCCCGATTTTGCAGTGCGGGCAATCCGGCGTATGGCCGCAATCGCCGCATTTAATTTTGGGAGAGAACCCGCGCCGATTAAGGTACAAGATCACCTGTTCGTTTCGGTTCAGCGATTTTTTTATTTTCGAGATAATCGTCCGGGTGAAAAATATCCCCTCCTCGCTCGACGAATGCTCCTCTTTAAGGTCAACCAGAATGACCAATGGGATTTCGAACGATTCCGGCCGATGAGTCAGTTTCAGGAGTTTATACCGCCCCTGCTCGGCATTATAAAAAGACTCAACCGAGGGCGTTGCCGAACCGAGTATTATTGGAATCCGAGCCATCTTGGCCCGCATAACCGCCGCATCGCGCCCCTGAAACCGAGGCGCCGGATCATCCTGCTTGTACGATTCGTCATGTTCCTCATCGACTATAATCAACCCCAGATTTTTAAGCGGCGCGAATATCGCCGAACGGGCGCCGATAACAATCTTGTACTTGCCGTTCCTGATATTCTGCCAGATAAGAAGTCTCTCCTTTGGATTCAATCCGGAATGAAGCAGGGCAATATTGTCCGGAAAGAAAGACTTGAAATAGGCCAGAAGCGTTCCGGCCAGGGCAATTTCGGGAACCAGAATCAAAGCCGTTTTATTCTGCTTCAAAATTTCCTGGCAGATCCGGCAATAAACCAGCGTCTTCCCCGATCCGGTAATACCGTAAAGAAGGAAAGGATTAAACTGTGATAAACCATCGCAAATGGCCGCTATCGCCTCGACCTGTTCCCCGCTTGGTTTCAATTCCAATATCCCCTGCCGGGGACGGATATAATCAAAAAAACGGGGTAAACCGAATATTGGCAAAATATTTTCATCATTTTTGTATTTGGCAAATTTGTAAGGTGAAAGGCCGCTCCGAAGAAGTTCCGCTCGTGTCAGCCATTCGGAATCTTTGTAAATCTCGCCAAGCTCCGGCTGGCTCACATCTTTGTTCCGGCTGTAGCCCAGAAGAATACCTTTATCTAAAACGGAGGAGTCAACCTTGGGAATTTTATTTTTACCCCGAAGTCTGGGCGGTAGTGCGGCGCTCAGAACATCTGCGATATTGCAAAAATAATATTCCGACATCCATTTCAAAAAACCATACAATTCAGTGTTAAATAAAGATTCCGGTTCAATTAGACCGGCCACCGGTTTGATTTTAAAATCAGGAATATCGTCGGCAAATTTGACAAAATAACCGGCCACGGTTCGTTTTCCGAACGGCACCAGACAGCGATGACCCGCAATTAACTGCTCGGCCAGCTCTGGCGAAACCGAATAGGTAAAATGCCGGTTAACCGTCTGAGGAATTGCGATATGGACCAATTGTTTATTCATATTAAAAAAGGCAGGCGTCAACTGCCTGCCTTCAATATAACATTTAAATCCCGGCTAAACTACATTTTCTGCAGTTCTTCCATTTTGGCTTTGGCCTGCTTGGCTTTTTCCGGCATTTTATTGGATGCATACAAATCACTTAAAGTCTGCAATATTCGAATATCACCCGGATCCAGTTCGGACGCTTTTTCAAACGGCGGAATCGCCTCGCTGAATTTGCCTACTTTAATCAGCGCATCACCCAGATTAAGCCAATGGCCTTTCTTATACGGCTCCAATTCCGTTAATTTAGTAAAAGCGCTAATAGCCTCATCAAACATGCTCCGGATCATCACTACCACGCCATATTGTGATAGGGCCAGAATATTGGAGTCATCAAATTGAATCGCTTTGCCATAATAATACGCGGAGGAATCAAGGTTTTGATCCCGAAGAGCCTCATATTTATCGGAAGCCTTTATATCGTTGGCTTCCTGGCCCATCTTAGCGGAATCGGAATACTGCTGGGACATCAAAAGAAAATACTGGCCAATATCCACATAGGTATCAGCCGAAGTTGTATCGATCGCGATCGCTTTCATATTGTAAGCATAGGCCGAATCATACATTCCCTTGTTGTTATAACAGATGGCAATATTGGCAATGATATTAACCTCATCAGGGATCTTCTCAAGAAGTTTTTGGAACCACACTATGGAATTATCCCAGTCTTTCAACCTTATATAGGCATAGGCTATATTCTGAATAATATTCGTCGAATCGGGAACCATCTGATGAGCCTTTTCAAACCATATTGCCGAAGTATCATACTGCTTCAATCGGTCGTAGACAACGCCAATACCCTCAATCGGTCGATAGTCAATCGGATCCGAAGCATAGGCGCAATTGAAATAATTCTTGGTGCTATCACAGGCCAGCATCAATTTCCCTCTGGCAATTTCCTTCTCCGACGAGTCAGCTGCATTTTTAAAACCGGGAAGATAGATATCATCAATCTTGGTCAACATTTCCAAAGCATCATTATAATTATCTCGCCAAAAATAAACTTTAAGAGAGTCAATTTGATCTACAAAATCCTTACAGTCTTTGAGATATTTCTTCTTTATATTAAGATCCTTATTATCGCAACTGTAATGCAACGAATCGAAGTCGGCTGCCATCAATTTTATGAAATCAAGTTTTTTATTAGGATCATATTCCTCAGAGGCATATTCACCATAAATAATAGCCCTTCTGAAATATGCTTCAGGGATAGGACCATTGTCGGCAAGAACTTCATTGCAGAGCCCCATCGCTTCATCATAACGTGGCGGATTTGCCAAGAGGGCTATTCTAGCCGACGACATTAGGGCATTTGGCTCCTTTTTGGCTCCTCGCTTCTGAGCAAAGGCCGGCATCGCCATTATTATAACGAGGGCGAAGATTAATGAGTATTTATAAATTTTCATGTTTCCTCCTAAAGTAAGTCAATTCCTTACACCCGTTAACATTTCAGTTGTCGAATTTAATGTCTTTTTCTATTGCTGTCAACAGTTATCATTATCTTGTTGTTCTCACAGTAAAATTAATTGTCTTAGTTTCATTAGCCCCAACCGCGACTTTAAATTCAAGAGTATTGACATCCTTCTTATTATAGTCGTGATTGGCCTTTGCAATTTCCCAGTCTCCATATAGATTTTTCTCAACAATAATGTTGACGTCTTCACTCTTGTGATTGCGCAATTCTATTTCAAAAGTCTGTTCATCGATCCTGTTTGATATCTTCTGATAATCTGTCGCTGTCTCTTTGGAAGCAATATCAAAAGCATACCCGACAGTAATTTTCACATCTTCGTCTTTAGGCGTATGCTCTATTCGGTCCTCTCCGAGAAGAATCATCGAACCATCCGAATCGGCCTTAAATAAGCGGGTCCGGCCAGCCGGCAAAGGCATTCCTAATCCGTTTGTTTTTGAATTTTTAAATTCGATAGCAACCTTAACCTTTTCATTATTAATATTTGGTTGATAATAATATTTCTTTTCAACTCCGGCCGTCGATGGATCAAACAACGCTATTTGTTTGATTTCATTGTCAGCCAAAGTTGTTTTTCTTGGAAGAGTATATAAATGATATTCAAAAAACTCTTTTTCTTCAAATGTCTGAGCCGGCGCCTTGGCCGCCATCAAATCCATTTCATAAACACCTCGGCGGGCAATTGGTTTCTGAGCACGATTAATATCGCCGGCCACTAATTTCAATTTGGCGTCGGTATAAGTTGCCCCGGAGCGATTGTTTATCGATGACCAACCGGTTAAATTTAACGTCTTTTCATCTTCGGATAAAATTCCAACATATTCAGCGCTCCAGTCAATTCCCGATGTTTGATAGCTCACTTCGCATTTCGCGGATCCGGTGAAATCGGAATTATACAGCCAGAATAAAGTGGGCCGAGTTATCAGTCCATCCGGCAAATCAGGGAAATTGGCATTGACGATCTGATCCGCTCGGATGACCTTGATGCCGCCGATATTATCCTTTATGACAAATGAGTTGTCTCCGTAAGAAAGCAATTGACCGATAAAGGCATTTCCATCTTTATCAAACAGATCAATATTCTTATCAATATATTTTGCATATATTTTTGATGACGAAACCAAATCATAAGCATAATTCTGTTCAAGAATTACCGCCGATTTTTTGGGATCGGCAATTTTGAATCCAACCGAGGTGGCATCAATACTTGAGGGGACATCTTTAAAGGAAAGTTTTCCCAATCCCTTAGTAAATTCAAGAGAACGCGTTTCATGAACGACACCAAGGTTGTTATTATAGACAGTAACCGATATATCATTGGCGAAAATAATACCTGTCAATGTCAGCCAAAGCATTAATCCGATTAATAATTTACCTGCCATTATCATCTCCTTTTTTATTATATACCAAGACAATGAACAATTCTTCCCAAAGCGTCAACAAAAAATTGTAAAACAGGACTTAAACCATTATTTTAGTATAAGTTATGGGTGTATGCAAAAAAGACAAAAAGAACGGAACCAAAATCGAGTCGGGACCGAAAAATGAGGCGGTTAATCTGATTAAAGAGGGCGATCTTTGCCCCAATTGCCAATTCGCCAAATTGATTAGAGAGCCGGGGAATATTATTAAATGTCCCGTTTGCGGTTTCGGAAACGGAGCCGGATGCACTTGATAGAAATATTTCCGACCGGTCGGTTTGGATAATAGTATAAATCTTTTATTGACTGAAAAATTATAAAGGACTATTCTTTATTGAAAATTAAATAGAATCGGCGCTTTATGGACAGATTGGCTAAAATAAATATTTCTGATTTTTTCCTGATTCCCAACCTACTTTCATTTGTCCGCATTTTAATAACTATTCCGCTGGGTTATTACTTAGCTATAAATAATAATGAAAGCATTCTCATCTGCGCCATACTTTTAATTGCCGCCGGACTGACCGATTTTCTGGACGGCTTGACAGCTCGTGTATTAAATCAAAAATCATTACTTGGTCTTTATCTCGATCCATTGGCCGATAAATTCATGGCAATAATTTTAATTATTGAATTAGTATTTACTCGATCATTCCCGGTCTGGTTGGCTGTGGCGGTAATAATCCGCGACC
>JBDRRI010000159.1:0-3647 GCA_043825815.1 Candidatus Zixiibacteriota bacterium | reverse complement strand
TATCTTGAGGGTCAATCCCCGTTTCCAGGATTCGCCGTACAGGTTATCCTCCTTATCAAGCGTGGCGTCATCCCAGTTTTTCACCACCTGTTCGCCGAGCGCTTTGGCCACCATATCATAACTTTTCTGAATCTCGGCGGCGGTTTTCGGGAGCGGCGCATCCTTTTTCAGACCTTCGATTTTCAAACCGGTCTGCTCCATCATCTCGGGAATGGTCAGGGTGATGTGCCAGGCCATTCTTCCAAGCGTCCGATGATCCTTGGCGACCGCCTGCGCGAGCGACTCATCGGTCAGGGCCGCCATAATCTTGCGGGTGCCGTCGGTCATCGATTTCCAGGCGGTGGAAAATTCAGCAATTTTGTGATACATAATTTAATCCTTTCGAATATGTTAATAATGATTCATTCGAAAATTAAAGCTACTGACAAAATTCGTCAATCACATATTCAAGAGATATTGTTATTTGATCAGGTCAAAAATATCGGCTACCTTGATCGGCTCGACCGCCTTAAACCCCTGGCCGTATTTGCATCCCGCCTGAGAACCGAACGAACGGGCATAGTTTTCGAGCGTCCAGATATAATCTTTCGATTTCTCCGGATTCATAAACTGCGATTGATGGCATTTAAGGCATTCGATCCATTTATCAAAATGCTCGGTGATATCAACCACAAAATCGGGTGCGACCTTGGGCGGCAGGAAATAATGGAACACCTTGCTCACCAGATGCGGTTCGCCCTCAATCGGCAGTTTTTTAAGGGTCGCATAATTGGCGGCATTGATTACAATCTCTCCCGCGGCAATGTGATCCGGGTGCGACTGTCTTCGTCCATGCCCGAGATGGGGATACGGCGCCAGAATAATTTTCGGTTTGTACTGCCGAATCAGGGTGGCGATATTGAGCCGATGGTCGTAATTATCGACCAGGCGGCAGTCGCCCCAGTCGAATGTCTGAAGAAGGTCGGAGCCGATAAGGTTGGCGGCATCCTGAGCCTCGCGATGGCGAAGTTCCGGCGTTCCTCCGGTCCCCATCTCGCCCTTGGTCAGATAAACAATAGCGGTTTTATAACCGGCCTTATTCAGCCCGATCAGCACACCGCCGGTGCCAACCTCGACATCATCGGGATGGGCGCCGATTGAAATGAGATCATATTCCATAATGCAATATAAACGAAAGTTTTTCAAAATTGAACAGGTTTTTAAAAATAAAAAACCGGAGGATTTTTAAATCCTCCGGCATATCTATCTTTATAACAAATCTGCTACTTGCCGGCCGCGGCGGCGCGGAAAGCATCGGAATGGAATTTCAGGATGGCGGGCAGGATTTCATTCACATAATGCCCGACCGAGGCTTCGTAATTTGCAGTTCCGGTGTAATTAATTGGAGTCATATCCTGACCGCGAATCGAAGACAGGGTAGCCGCAAAATCACGGGTTTGCTGGCCGAATTGGTAATAATCATCATTTACGGTATAAAGCTGTACCTCGGTAGATTCTGCATTGAGAGCCCCGGGATTATTTGCCAGAATATTCTCCAGATTGTTATCCAGCCAGAGTTCCCAGATGCCATCATAATATCCGACCGTATCGTAGGAGAGCGTCACATAATCGACCAGAGTATCGATATAATCGACAATCGAGTCAACCCTGATAAAATTGGTATCGGTCGAAACGAGAGTGGTTTCCACAATCAGTTCAAATCCAACCTGGTTGGTATCGATTTGAAGATGATTAACATATTGAAAAACCGAATCTGCCATTTTGGTTGTATCATAAGCAAAGGTCGTGTCATAATATGTAAGATAAGTTAATGTATCCGGGATATCGCCATTGATATTGAAGGGCAGATGAAATTTGATATTCGAGGTTGGTCCGCCCAAAGAAAACAGTGTTAAAGAATCATCGATAAAGAAAGTATCGGCGGCATAGGCGCCATAATTAGGGATGATGCCATTATAAAACGGGTCGTAAACGCCAAACAGATGCGGCGAGAAGGAGCAGGCGGCGCCGATCATCATAGTCCGAAGCGGGTCGGTTAAGGTAATATTCATTTCTCTGAAAGCGGTGTTGCTGGTAAAACCGGAAGCCACTTCCTGGAAGAGCGGTATGAAGCCGCCACTACCGGTGGCGCCGTCAAAATCAAGCGGAGCCGAAACAGCGGATACTGAGCCAAAATTTTCGCTATATTCAATAGCAACGCGCATGGCGCCGTAACCGCCCAGATCGAATCCGGAAATGCCGCGCATCGCCCGGGACGTATCAGTACTGAGGGCATAGGAAATATAATCGATGATGGCTCCCTCATTTTCGGGACTTCTGCCGGTTTTTTCACCAATCAAGGAAGTATACCGGCCGCCGGCCCAACTATCACCATAAAAAGTGGCGCCATAGCCATGGGCACCGTCGATGCAAACGATAAACATCGGATCAATTTCACCGTCGGCAATCATTTTATCGGCTATTTCGATAAGACCGTGCCCATAATAATAATCGGCATTGGCCCTGAATGGAGAAAGTAAGTACAAGACCGGCAGATTAATCAATCCGGAGCCGTCAAATGCATATTCTTCAGGATAATATATCTTAGTATCCATTTGAGGAAGACTGGCAATATCTGAAAACATAGAAAAAGCCAAATAGACGGCATATATATGACCACCGTCTAAAACAATCATGTCGGTGCTGGTTCGGCCATTGTAATTCGGCTCGACAACGTTATCGACTCGTTCGGTACAACTGTTGATGCTTATTAAAGCCAGGACCGTAAAAACTAATATAAATTTCTTCATCATAATCAGGTCCTCCTAAAACCGGTATGAAATACCCAAAACGGTGTGATAGTTATCAGCCTGGTAATCGCCGGCAATATTGTCAAGCAATCCGTCACCGTCATAATCGGAACTGTAGTTGGCAGACGTCAGGTCGGCCTGATGAGTGTAAGTAACGGCAAGGCCCAAAGTCCAGTAGTCAACATCAAAACCAACACCGAAACTATAACTATATTTAGTTGCCAAATCAATAAACTGCGGAATAATCGTTTCGGCGCTGACAATCGTTTGATCGACCCCGAATCCACCGCGCAGTTCAGTAAAGTTGTTTAATTTATAATTGGCTCCAAACATTACCCGACCACCATCATCCCAATTAACCGGAGCCGACATATTGGTAGTATACATATTATTCAAGGTAGTAAAAGTCGAGTCGACAAAACCGTCAAAATTACTGAATTTAAATTCGAATCCTTCGAAGGCTGACCAGAAAGTATATTCGGCATCCAAAGCCAAGGTCAGCTTATCATTTAACTCATACGCTAATCCGACTCCCACTGAGGCGGGGAGTTTAAGAGTGGCGTCAAAATCAGCGGATAATTCATCTATGTGTCCATCCAGAAAATAACGTTCTTCGGAGCCCAGCGGCAGAGTCGTTTCTAAATTTTCGCCAAGATAAAATATAAAATCAGTAGTCCCACTAAGATCGATAGATGATGGTCCGTTAAGCACCAGGGCTAAATTTAGTTTTTCCGATGCTTCATATAGGAACCCAATTTTATATCCGAATCCCCATCCCTTGCCATTATTTGAGTAATATTCGGGAACGACATCATAGGGTTGATTATCAATGGCGTTAATATTATCACCATCGTCGCC
>JBDRRI010000158.1:0-2174 GCA_043825815.1 Candidatus Zixiibacteriota bacterium | reverse complement strand
GCGGGTTTTCAAATCAATATTATTCAGTCGTTGGTTCAAGTTCAAATAATCCTCTTTTTGGTAATAAGTTAAGGGTGGGGTAATAAACCGTGTCAGCAATAAACCTATAAATCTTTGAAAGTCAAGGGAAAAGGTCGCCCGGCGAAGATTCTGCCCCAAACGGATGCAGATATTTTATAGAAAAATTAAAACCGCAAACATGTAAAAATTCAGCGTAATATATTATTGATCAATCGTTTACGGCAAAATAGATTTGCTCCCCCCAATAAGTATATTTTTTTGTTTTTGTGGTGATTTTATATATTCAATCTTCCGTCATTCCCGACCTGATCGGGAATCCATCCTTGCATTTTCTCCGACATCATAAAAAATCAGCCAATATATATTTATCTATATTAATGGGATGTAATAAATTACTATTGAATTGGCAGCAAAATTGACGCTGAAAATCGCAAAAAATTGAAAAATAAAAAGATTGCTTGCTGACTTGTCTTAAGGGTACTATTGGTTTATATTATCAAGACATCATTATAAGAGTGTTAAAACCAAAACGGGATTAAACTGATACAGATGGGGGATATATGTATACAAAAATTGTGTTGGCTATTGTTTTCGTTTTCTTTATTAACTCGTCCATATTCTCACAGTCGAAAGTGGGGAACTCCACCGGAAACACCCTCTCCTTATCGCCCTCGGTCTCATCGCTGGGGATGGGCGAGGTCGGCGTATCGCTGGCCAATGAAAAGTCGATGTATTTAAATCCCGGATGCCTGGGACTATATTTTAAAGAAAATAATTTGTCCCTTTCCGGCTATCCGGGTAATAACGAAATATTCTATATAAATTTTTTCAATGCTTCATTATCGTTGCCCGTCAAAAAATATGTTCCCGAGGAATCATCGCTGATATATGGGATAGGATTTTACTATTCCAATGCCTATTATTTTGTCGAGGAAACAAATCCCTATTTCCCCGATGGAACCGGAAATTTTTACAAAATATCATATAAAAATTACAATCTGGTTTTATCCGGGGCGTACTGCGATAATTTCGAAATCGGAAGCGGTTTGACAATCAAATATGTCGATGAGAATAATTTTTCAGTTAGCGCCTCTGCTGTCGCCTTTGACTGGGGCGTGGTCGCCCGCGTTCCGATTGTATCAAAATTTAACTCCGGCGGATTATCACTGATAACCATCCCGGCGGTCGGCTTCTCACTGAGTAATT
The DNA here is from genome assembly GCA_043825815.1 of Candidatus Zixiibacteriota bacterium. Classification (GTDB taxonomy): domain Bacteria; phylum Zixibacteria; class MSB-5A5; order GN15; family PGXB01; genus JBDRRI01. Next base: position 947 of record JBDRRI010000158.1, on the reverse strand, counting down.
TTGGTGATTCTTACGATATCAATAATTCAGGATATGAAACCGATCCGGAGGATGGGGATTTACAGGGCGATATTCCGACCACAACCCGTTACGGCTTTTCAACTGAAATCGGATTGCAGAAAAATTATGATAACGGCTATAAACGGAAACTATTAAACCTGATCCTATCGCACGACTGGGAGAAATCGGACGCACTAACCGAAGATGCCCGAAAGATCGGCTGGGAATTATCATTGGGCGAAATGGTTTCGCTCAGAGCCGGCAAGATTTATTATGACATTGACACCGAGACTTTGGGTTTTTCTTTAAGTACCAAAGGGATATTCCGATTATTCAAATCATCGTATTCGGTCGCCAAAGGAAACCGCCGGTCATTTATCAGTTTTATGCAGGATAAATTGGAAATAAAATACAGCTATGCCAAAAACAGTTACGAAGATGATTACTACCCATCGGTTAAATATCATGAGCTAATAGCTAATATCGCTCTTAGATAAACCATATAAGTCAGGGTCGAAACCAACGCCATTTATGGCCCTGCCCGAAGGGTCGCTTCGAAGATCCTGTCGTAGACCCTGACAAAGGAAGGGAAGAACGAAGGACGTAGAGCGAGGTTTCGACAAATTATAATTGCAATATTAGATGGAATGGGATATAATATTTGAAAAGGATTCTGGGGCAGACGAAGGCGTCTGCCGCCCACGGAAAAAGTGCAACTGATTACCTAAAACAGTAAAAATATAATTTACAATTACAGGAGGACTAATATTTGATTAAACTATGGGATTTGATCTGGAAACCGTTGTTATTTACTCCTATTGGGATAGTAATGCTGATAATATTAAGTTCAAGTTATCAGTCGTATCTTAGATTATGTGTTAATTATATTATCGTTACATCAATCTTGGCAATACCTATGATTTACTTTTATAATAAAAGTCATTATT
>JBDRRI010000157.1:0-2161 GCA_043825815.1 Candidatus Zixiibacteriota bacterium | reverse complement strand
ACGGTCGCTGCCACGGAAGGGCTGGATGACTGCCCGCTGGGAAAAAGATTTCCCATATAATATTCCAGCCTTGACCGGGCTTGGGAAGTAATCAGTTTTCCATTTTTCCAAAGGCTCTGAAAAGCGAATTCCTGACCGGGTAAATATTCAGCCAGCATAAAATCTTTTGATTCCAGTCTTTTTGTCGCCCGCCAGTAATGAATCCATTCTTTTGCCTGACGGAACGACCAAACAGGTAACGCCGCTTTAGAACCGGCTCCCTTAATAGCTCTTAACCAAACTAACTTGTTTTTCTTCTGAAGTGTTTTCATAATATTAGGAATATCTTCAACTCTTTTGATTTGACAAGAAAAAGGAATGGGAATTTTGTTACGCTTTAAAATCAGATTAGTCGCTATTTTGCTACGGCAAGTCTGAAGCGTATCTTTGGCCGGCAAAAACACCCGGGCACCAATTTCTTCACGATGCTCTAAAATAACATCTAATTCGATATCAGGCTGGACATGGACTAATTCAATTTTCTCTTTCTCAATTAATTTATTAAGTTTGCTGATATAATCAGGATCGTTATAATAAGGCATAAGATAAGCTTTATCAATTCGGGGAAGTTCTAAATGCCAGCGATTAATATCGCCTCCCACGATATAAAATGATTCTTTAACCATGCGGAGGGATTCGATGAAGTTAATTCCGGCTGACCCACCGGCTCCGGTAACTAAAATTCGTTTCATGAGTTTTTCTCCTTTTTATATACTAAATTTTGCTATTATTTTTTTTAACCGGGGAAAGCGACTTTGGAGTAAAACCATACTATCAATTTTATCTAATGGCTTAAGATAATAAAGCATAACAAAATACCCGCTCCAGAATAATAATACTTGAATAATTAAAATCACCAAAGCGGTTAGGCGATTTGATTCAAATAATAAGTGCTGAGACAAAAGAGCCCCCCCCCATAGAGGCAAACCCAAACAAAGACAGATCCCCATTATTTTTAAGAACGTGGTTCGGATAAAAGAACCCATCGGTAATTGAATTATCTGATGTAATCTCCTAAAATAATAAAAAGAAGCCAGTGTCCAGGAAATCATGGTACCAATCGCCGCGCCCAGTAATCCAAAATGGATAATAAAGAAAATGCTCAAAGGAAGATTGACCATAACATTAATTAATCCGGCATGCATTTCCACTTCCGGCCGGCCCATCCCACGCAATAATTGATTGCCGATGCCACCGGCCAGAATAGAAGCCAGGTGGCCAATAGCTAATATCTGGATAATCCGGGCGGAATATTCATACCCCTCTCCCATCCAGACCGTCATTATTTGAGAAGCAGACATAATTATAAAACTAAAAAGCGGCAAGGCAATTAATGCAAGGTATTTACTAGTACGTTGATAGCCCTCAATTAACTTCTCCCGTTCTCCCCGCCCGTCTATTTCCGAAAAGGCCGGCAATAAAACCGATGCCGGCAAAGCAACCATTCCTTTGATTGTCCCGGTGATAACATTTCCTAATTGATAAAAAGTTACCGACCCGATGGATAAAAAATAGCCTATTAATAATTTATCTATACTGAGCGTTATCATTGAGTAGATGGAAGCAAGCTGAATCTTATAACCAAACGTAAAAAGGCGTTTAAACATATCACCTTTAGGCATTAAAAAACCGAATCGAAATGACGGCAAAACCTTAAAACTAATGATAAAATTTATCACGCCGCTCAATAAAATAATTATTATCCGACTAAGCATTAATCCGACCAACCCATAACCCATTTCTAAAAATAATATGGTCCCGATAATATTAGGGAAAGAAACCGCGATCATTATTTTATTTGAAACATCCATTCGCTGTAAACCCATGGGAATACTCTCAAAAACCGTGGAGACATTCATTAAAGTCATAGCGATTATTCCAAGGAGTAATACCAATCGTGATTCATCAAATAATTCAGGCGGGATTTTAAAAATGCCGAGTAACGAGTTAAGGAGCAAGAATCCCAAGCCGACGATGACTATACCGAATATAAAGTAAAAGATAAAACCGGTGTTTACTACCTGATTAATTTTATCATTTTCTTTCCGGCCGTAATATTCTGAGATATATTTAACGAAGGAAGACCTGATTCCAAAATCCAACAAACCGAAATATCCGGTCA
>JBDRRI010000156.1:0-7962 GCA_043825815.1 Candidatus Zixiibacteriota bacterium | reverse complement strand
TCAAACCCTTCTTTAAAACCAAGACCATGTTCAATAATATCTAAATTGGCTTTAAGGCTTTCAATTTCATTTTGACTTAAAGTTTTATTACCGTCTAAAATTAAAAATACATCCAGATCATTAGTAGTTGTTTTATTGATTGAATCATTTCTTATTGTCTCTGGCGTATTTATGAGTATTCCGCCATTATATTGAATGCGATTTTGAAAAATTCTAATTCCATCATTATATATAAATTCTTTGGTTGGAAAATGTTGTCCTTCAACCACAATCTGAGCCAGATTGTGGTTATTGAATATCTCACCAAAAATCTGGCCCATATTTTTTACATTGTTTGATCCGATTGACCATTTATATAAATCATATTCCATAAATGGAGTGATGACTCTTATCCCGTGAGTATCAAATTCTTCCCAATAATATCTATCCCAGAAAAATTCAATATCTTTAGCTCTCTTCCTTCTCCATTTTCTTCGATAATTATAGTAAATCACGGGAAATACTAGAAAAGTGAAGGCTAATACTATAATTTGAAATCCCATATATAATGATCTCTTTACTAAGAATTCGATTAATATAAATTATCGGCAAAATTATTGAAATTTAAATAATGATAAATTAGTAGTTTAAGGAAATATTAATAATACCATACTAATGATCACTTCTTCTTCAATGACCCGGCAAATTCAACCCCCATCATCACCCATTTTTCGATTGATTTTTGGGTGCGGAGGCCCTCCGGTTCGACATAGACAAAAGTCGTGATCGGTTTGTCGGAAAAATAAACCACCGAAGTGTGTTTCATTTTCATAGCCTTCTCATAATTATCCGGCCCGACCCGAACCATCAGACGGTCTTTGCTCACACAAACAGCGATATTGCCATTTATCATAAAGCAGAGAGAACCGAACATTTTGCGAAATGTCAATCCGGCTACATCCCGCAAAATATCCTCGACCTGCCCGGCCAATATTTCGTCATACGCCATATTATAATTCCTTTTTGAGAATACTGGTCTTTATTCAATTAATATTTAATACGATTTTATTTTAGTTAACAATCACTTTGTTGTTACTCATTTTTACAATGATATTATATTCCATACCATGGTAAAGGCGACTAATAATGTCCTCATTCATCTAATTTTATATTGACGGGTTTTAAATTTTATTTATATTGAAATCACTGCACATAAACCTACAAACCCTTTTACTCGGAGGTCTCATGAGACAACTGCTAGCCCTCATGTTGGCATTAACCACACTATTGCTGATTTTTGGCTGTAGTGAAACACCGCCGACGCAGTCGAGCGTTGATCAATCCGTTGTTTTGGTGCAACGTCCCGATTTCGTTGAAACTCGGCCACCCGATGTGGTTGCATCATTCACCCTTAACAAACCGGTCTCGACCGCCAGTTCCTCATCGTTTAAAAAGCCGGATCCGGTTGACCCGCCGGACGATACCACCACTGGTGATCCCAATCCGAATCCAGCTCATAAGTATGCCTATGTTGTCGGCATTTCCGACTATGAGGGCACTGCCAATGACCTGGAGTTTTGCGATGAAGACGCCGAGGCGATGAGAGCCTGGCTGATAAGCGAAGGCTTTACCGTCAGGATGGATCTTGATATGGCCGCTACGGCCGACAATATTACTGCCGGATTGCAATGGCTGATTGACAATGCCGATCCGGGTGACGAGGTTGCTTTTAGTTATTCCGGCCATGGGGGAAGATCAACGGCCGGTTCCGCTTTGATTTCCGCCGATTTGTACTATGTAACGCATGGCTATGTCATGTCATATTTCAATGCCGCTAATTGCACCAAAAAACTGGTGACAATCGATGCCTGCGTTATTGGCGATTTCCATCTTGATGTCGTCGATGGTACTTTCATGGCGACCGCTTCGGATCGCAAGTATTCCTACGATGCGCCCGATCTGTTCCACGGTGCCTGGACCTATTACTGGCTCGACGGCGTTGAAGATATGAATCTGATTTTTGCCGAGGATGCTGCGCCTTATGCCGAAGACGGTATGAAAGCCTGGGCGGCTCTCTATCGTTTGAAAGTCGATCCCAAGCATACTGATTTCTATACTGGCGAAATGGATATGTAATCAAATGTAATTTTGTTTTAATAGCCCGGCCTAGGCCGGGCTATTTTTATGTCAGATTATTTAGGAATTTATCAAATTGGGGATAAAATATTTCCGGATTGTCGACATGAACCATATGATCAGAGTTTGGAATTTCAAAGTATGTGCAATTTTTTATAACCTGTCTCATTTTATTCGCGACTTCCTCAGATAAGCACCAACTATCGGTGGCTCGCATCAGCAATATGGGGCATTCAATCTCAGCGAGAATATCCAGCCATGGTCTGTAGCTTCGGCCGATCTCGGCCATGGCAAATCGAGAAAACAAATAATCATATCCTGCCGCCGTCTGAACCAGACTGTCCTGGAAGTACTTCACATTTGTTTCTCTGCTAAATATTGATTTAAGATGATTGACCGCATCGTCAAAAGATTTGTATGGTGTCGGCCATTTCGCTGTTAAACCGTCGTCGGATCTATTGCCATTTTCCACGTTGGCTGAGCCTATACCGGTGCCTTCTGTAGATTCATCAAGTATGGCCAAGGCTTTGACAGATTCCGGATAAATCTTTGAAAAATATCCGGCGACCCGTCCTCCCATTGAATGACCAACCGCAATTACTGGTCCGCAGTTTAATGTTTTAACAAGTTCAAGGGTATCCCTTGCGAAATCCTCGGCTGCATATCCCTTATCAGGTTTGTCACTTAGGCCGTGCCCTCTTTGATCGGGAGCAATAATTCGGTATTGATTTCTATATTTTATGATGAATTCTTCCCATGTTTTCCACCTTCCCCAGCGTCCGTGAAGACATAACATTGGCGGTTGACTGCCGCCCGTATCACAATAGAATATATTTATTCCATTGACCCTAACCGTTTTTTGAGTAATGTTTAATTTATCCATCTTTTCTAATCCGCTTATTTTGAAACACTCTTGTATTTAAAAAATGCACAATATTAATAAAGAGGCAAGTTTAAAATAAACATTTTATGGCGCATCTATTTCGGACTAACACCAATTGTGTGATTGACAGCTTTTCATAGATAGTATATTTTTTGAAAAACCAGTTAAGGAGAAATATCATGAATAATTCCGATCAAAATATCGTCGGACTTTTAAAAGCATCGCTGAAAAGCCAATATCATGCCGGTCTGGCCATGCTTAAACAGGCCATTGAAAAATGTCCCCAAGATCTCTGGGTCAATGCCGATTATACCAACCCTTTTTGGCGCATAGCGTATCACAATTTATATTTTGTCCATCTCTATATACAACCCCGCTTTGAAGATTTCAAACCGTGGGAACATCATCAAACCTGCATTCAGGACCTTGATAATCAACCGGCCCCTGAAAATATTCTTAAGTTTTCTGAGCTTCCTCATCGCCCGCCGCAAACCGGGGAACCATACACCAAAACACAAATGCTTGAATACTGGGAATTTTGCGCGAATATGATCGATGAGGCGGTAGATAAACTTGATGTTTTATCGCCCGAATCGGGATTTTATTGGTACAAAATCCCGAAAATTGAGCACCAGATTGTTAATATTCGGCATCTTCAACACCATACCGCCCAGCTGGCCGACCGTATCCGTAATGTCGTCGGTATCGGGGTTGACTGGGCCGGAGCCCGCGGAAGAAAACCGTATAATTAGCCAATTATTTAATTAACATAGTCCGAAATATTTTATACCTCAATGGCAAAATTTTTGTCAAAATTGCAAATAAACGTGCCAGTTTAACGTATTGTCTTGCAGAATTATATATTATTTTATACTGATATCGTGGAGTATTTATATCTTTTATTGGAACAAATGAGCCAAAAATCGGTTTAAAAAGTACACCATGATAATGTTGAACTGACAGGCTTTATGCCTGATAGGATCAGATTAGGATCATTTCTTAGGAGTACGTGTAGAGCCTTTCGATAATTAATTAATAATTGTGGAATTCCAATATAGGTGGAAACCTGCATTAGAGAAAGGCCTATTCAATATGATCTACATTAACTTCCTCTCACAAACTGCCCGGCTCTTAATTTTTGTCCTGTTAATTCTGGGGGTGTCAATTACCACCTCTCAGGCTGAAAAAATGCCTGATTCAATTGATATAATAAAGACTATGGTTCCCGATTCAGTATTACTCGAAGGCAAAGTTGTTTATGTTGATTTCTGGGCATCATGGTGTGTTCCGTGCCGCCAGTCATTTCCGTGGATGCGGGAGATGTATAACCGCTATCATAGAGATGGCTTTGAAATTGTGGCCGTCAATGTCGACAAGGAGCATTCGGCGGCTCTTAAGTTTCTCAAAGAAAATCAGACTACTTTTCCCATTGTTTTCGATTCCACCGGAGAGCTGGCCAAAAAATATGGTCTGGATGCGATGCCGACTTCGTTTCTCTACAATCGTGATGGAAAATTAGTTTCGCAAAATCGCGGCTTTCAAAAAGATGAGGCCGCCGAAATGCAAGAGAGGATTCAAGAGTTACTAATAAAAGGAGGGTCGGAATGAACAAAAGTATATTTCTTCCGGGCATTCTTATAATGGGACTACTGGTCCTGTTTTTTACCGGCTGTGCCACCGTCGGTGTTCAGGTATGGGAGCGGGATATCCTGTCCAAGCCTGAAATGCAACTTGATAGTCCGGCGTTGGATCACGCCATTGACGATCATGTCTATTTTAGCAAAGAGGCCTCAAGCGGGGGACGTGGTTTCGGTGGTGGAGGATGCGGATGCAATTAACCGGGCAATCATCAATCCGAGGGGCTTTAACAGCCCTTACAGCCGCTCTGCTCGGAAGCGGCGTTGTTGTGGCCACTGAGAATAATAAGCTGGAATCATCTTTGCTTTTATACTCTGAGACAAATCGGGTGCAGGCGGCCGAGGGTCTTTTCAGCTTTACCCGGACTTTTAAAGGGGATCGTATCCTAAATGCCAGATTGACTCTCGATGGCTTGACCGGCTCATCGCCTAATGGAGCGACTCCGTCCAGCGCTATTCAGACCTTTACCAAGCCGTCCGGTAATGGATCTTACGCGGTCAAACCGGGGGAGGTTCCGCTGGACGAAACTTTCAAGGATACTCGTGTTAGCTTTGACGGCAGTTTGTCTCATCCATTGAACCGGCTTATGACGGTTGTCATCGGTGCACATTTTTCCAAAGAGCATGATTACAGTTCGCTGGGGGCCAATGCTGGTTTAAGCCGCGATTTCAACCGCAAGAATACAAATATTTCAGTATCGGCCGCATACTCACGCGATCTTTTTAGTCCGCTGGGCGGCGTTCCGAATCCGATGACCGCCATGGTCCCTCCAACTGATGATGACGGTGAAAGTGAGGGGGAGGATAATAACCATGAGGGGGAGGATGATGACCATGAGGGAGGCGGTTCCGGCGAGGGTAAAAATGTATTTGATGCCGTTTTGGGGATAACACAGGTTCTTGATCGAAAGACGGTTTTGCGTCTTAATTATTCGACCAATTATTCATCCGGCTATCTAAATGATCCTTATAAAATACTCAGCATCGTTCAAGGGCCGAACGATTCGGAGCCGGGTGAACCAGTTGATTATATTTATGAGGCCCGTCCTGATAATCGCACCAAACAGGCTGTTTATGCCGAGGTGCGCCGTTTTATTAGCGGACATTATGTTGATTTTTCCTATCGGTACTTTTGGGATAACTGGGGGATAACCTCTCACACATTTGATCTGCATTACCGCCTGCCCATTTTCGGCGATCATGCTCTTTTACCGCATATCCGCTATTACAAACAAACCGGCGCCGATTTCTATAGGTCATATTTGCTCAATGGTTCTTCACTGCCGGAATTCGCCTCGGCTGATTATCGATTGGCACCCTTTCATGCTATTACGGTCGGTCTGCAATATCTCTTTCCAATTGCTCCCGGTACGCGTCTCAGTCTTGGCGCTGAATACTACCGCCAATCTGGAGATCTCAGTCCGCCCGGTTCGATGGGTGTTTTGAGTCAATCCGAACTGTTTCCCGATATGAAAGCCGTGATGGTCAGAGCGGGGTTCAGTTTTGACTTTTAAAACTAAACTTGAATACATGGTACATCGGGTCGATTCTCATTGGGTCATAACCTATTCCGCCATGGCCGGGCCCTGTGAGATCCTGGTGCGCTGTAAAGAACGGAGCGAAGTCGATAATCTGGCTTCGCTCGCACTTTCCGAGACCCGCCGCATTGAGAATAAATTCAGCCGCTATCGTGACGATAATATTGTCTATATTATAAATAACGGTAATGGCGCGCCTGTCGAGGTTGATGAAGAAATGGCCGGGTTGCTTAATTATGCCGGGCAATGCTATCAGCTTAGCGATGGATTATTCGATATTACATCCGGTGTTCTTCGCAAAGCCTGGAAATTCGACGGCTCTCATATTACTCCCGACGCCAAATTAATAGAGTCTTTTCGAACCCGAATCGGCTGGGATAAAGTAAATTGGGATGGTGGCCGAATTCGTTTGAAACCGGGGATGGAAATAGATCTCGGCGGAATCGGCAAGGAATACGCCGTCGATAAAGTCGCCGAAATGCTCTTCCAGCATTCCAGCGTCTCGTTGATGGTCAATTTTGGGGGCGATATCCGCGCCATAACTGCCGACGAAACACCGATTCCTTGGATTATTGGCATTGAAGATCCGGAACGGGAGAACGGCGCTATTGGACAGATTGATCTTGCCAATGGCGGTGTCGCCACCAGCGGCGACGTTCGACGGTTTTGTTATGTTAATGATATCAGAATGGGGCACATTCTCAATCCGCGGACCGGATGGCCGGTGGTCGGAGCCCCGCGAAGCGCTACCGTTTTGGGAACATACTGCATGGAAGCCGGCCTTCTGGCTACCCTGGCTATGCTGAATGGTGCCAAGGCCGAAGAGTTTTTAAAAGAACAGAAGGTGACCTATCATTGCATCCGTTAGATGTCCCAAAAATCATATATAATTTGCTCAATTGCGTGATAATTAATCCGGAGCCCGTGTATTCCGACAAAATTTGAAAAGTAATAAAAAATCGGACAAACCGGCCTTAAGGCCCAATTCAAGACCAACTCCGATATAATAATACGGAGAAAATGCAAGTTCCTCAATAAAATTCGCGTCAAGACTCTTGACAGACATTTTTTTCACAGTTAAATTTCTCAAAAATAATTTAATTAGGTTATTTGTAAGTGTAGGGCTATGTCGAATTTACTTCAGGATAAGAGTAAGACCACCTTCGACTATCTTCCTTTTAATGAAAAACATTATATAGAATATAAACGTAAAAATATTATTCGCCTGCTTCTTACGTACCTTACTCCTTTTATTATTCTGGCCATTTATTTTTTCTATCAGTACGATGCCATGGTAACGGATAGCCAGCAGTTGCATCTTAAAGCGACCGCCGAGAATCAATCGAATACGTTTGACCTCTTTATTACCGAGCGAATTGTCAATCTGTCGAATTTAATAAATGATCCCAGATTCAACATTCCGCCTTCAACGGAAGATATGACAAGATACTTGAACCGGCTCAAACAAAACAGTCAGGCCTTCACCGATATCGGCTTTTTTGATTCATCCGGCGTGCAAATTGCTTATGCGGGCCCTTTTCCCTCGCTGGAACGGCAGGACTACAGTACCGAATCGTGGTATGTTGATCTACTGCAAAAAGACAGCAATTTTATCATAACCGATATTTATCTCGGCCTGCGAAATCGGCCCCACTTTACTATCGCCATTAAGAGAGTTTATGGGGACCAGATTGTCACTTTGCGAACTTCACTCGATCCCGAAAGGATGTATGAGTATATTACATCGCTGGAGGGGACGCAGGAAATGTCAACATCAATAGTCAACGGG
>JBDRRI010000155.1:0-4366 GCA_043825815.1 Candidatus Zixiibacteriota bacterium | reverse complement strand
AACCCACCGTGTGAATCAGAGCTGGGTTTAACATTAATGGAGCAATGATGTTAATCGAGAGTCTGTCAGGTGTCAGAGGGTATGAATCCGAATTAAATGATGATTTTATCAGTGCCTATGCCTATGCTTTCGCGGAACTGTGTGAGAAAGAAAAAATATTAGTTGGCCGCGATACTCGTCAGAATGGTCTTCCGATCAAAACCGCTCTACTCCACGCTTTACAAAATGCCGGAAAAACCGTGATCGACCTCGGTATTTGCCCAACACCGACCGTTCAGTTTGCGGTTGAGGACCATGAAGCCGCCGGTGGAATTGTCATTACTGCCAGCCATAATCCCTTGCCATGGAACGGTTTGAAATTTATCGGCTCCGATGGAATATTTCTGGACGGGGATGAAATGGAACGCCTAAAAAACCGGCGAATAAAAATTGGGAAACAATATCTTCAATATAATAAGAAAAGTGGTGTAATCGAGACATATAGTCGGGTTGTTGATGATCATATCGAGTCTGTACTGGCATTACCGTATCTGGATGAGGAAGTAATTCAGAACGCCGGCTTTAAGGTTGTGGTCGATGCGGTGAACGGCGCTGCGTACCGGGCTGTTCCTGAACTGTTACGCCGGCTTGGTTGCGAAGTTGTGGAGATCAACTGCCATCATGATCAACCCTTTCCCCGAAATCCGGAACCTCTGCCTGAGAATCTGGCGGAATTAAACAAGGCTGTTCTTGATAATAAAGCTGATTTGGGGTTTGCAATTGATCCCGATGGTGACCGGTTAGCGATTGTATCGGATCTCGGAAAGCCGATTTCCGAAGAGTATACTTTAGTACTCGCGGCTAAATTAGTTCTATCAAAATTCCCGAACCTCGATCAAAAAGTCGTAACGAATCTTTCAACTACCATGGCTGTGGACGATATTGCCAAAAATTATGGCGCTACAGTGATTCGCACTGCAATTGGTGAAATAAATGTCGCCAAGAAAATGCGTGAAGTCAATGCGGCTATCGGTGGCGAGGGCAACGGCGGCGTGCTGCTTCCGGAGGCCCATTTAGGCCGGGATTCATTGGTGGCAGCAGCATTGGTTCTCCAATTATTAGCAGAAGAAGCCAAACCGCTGTCGGTGTTAATGCAGGAATTACCGCATTATGAAATGATCAAGTTAAAGGTTTCCCGGGGAAATCTGGAATTTGGCGATATTGTTAACGATCTGAAAAAACTGACGACACCAGATAATATTGATATTCAGGATGGGATAAAGTTTATCTGGAAAGACCGTTGGGTCCATCTGCGGTCATCGAATACCGAGCCGATAATCCGGATATATGCGGAAGCATTAACAAAGCAGATTGCTCAATCGGCAGCCCAGCCATATATCGATTATTTAAATCAGCAGATATAAACAATAAAAATCGTTACTGCTCAGCCGTAAACATTTCAGGTTTTATAATTTTCATTTGCCAACAGGACTTCCCGCCTGACCGTCGGGCAGGTACTCTGTAGCCCTTCCATGTCTCAACCCCGAAGCGAAATAATGCTTGACAAATGAGAATTTGTTTAGTATAATTGAACAGATGTTAATTTTAAATGAACAAATGTTCAGTTTATGAAAAACCCGGAATCCCAAATCATTACAATTGTTGAAACCGCTCGGCTTTATTACGAGCACAATTTCAGTCAGCTGCAGATTGCACAGAAGCTGGGTATCTCCCGGCCGGGAGTGTCGCGCTTACTTCAGCAGGCCCGGGACATGGGAATTGTAAAAATTCAAATAATTGATCCCTCTAACCGGGGCACGCTTCTGGAAAGTCAAGTCCGGGAAAAATTCCAACTGAACCGGGTCGTTGTTGTTCCCAATGATAATGAAGATGAGAAAATTATTAAGGAGCGGATTGGTTCTGCGGCGGCCGGCATTTTGGATGATTATATTCATTCCGGAATGATTTTTGGTATTTCCTGGGGAACAACGATGCTATCGGTTGCCCGGCATGTCCGTAAAAAACGATTAAAAGATTTGATTGTTGTGCAATTGAATGGCGGCGTCTCACGGGCTGACTATAACACCCATGCCAGTGATGCCGCCCGGAAAATTGCCGAGGCTTTCGGAGCGATTCCTTATCTTCTGCCGCTTCCGGCCATTGTTGACCGGCAGGAAGTCAAAGATGCCGTAATTTCCGATAAAAATATTGCGCATACTCTTCGTATTGCCCGTGAAGCTACTGTTGCAATGTTTACAATTGGATCATTTGGCTATGATTCGGCGCTGGTAAAATCCAATTATTTTGAAACTGCTGAAGTTGATGAATTACTGAAAAAAGGTGCGGTGGGTGATATCTGTTCACGGATTATTACGCATGATGGAAATGTCTGTTCGGAAGAGGCCAATGCCCGGACAATTGGAATTGATCTTGACGATATCCGCGCCAAGGAGCATTCCATCGCCGTTGCCGGTGGGAAAGAGAAGCTGCCGGCGATCAGGGCTGCTTTAAAAGCGAAATTGTGTAATGTCCTGGTGACCGATGAATGGGTCGCCGGTGAATTATTATCGGACATTTAAGTATGAGTAACGAAAAACAAGCAATAATAGCGATTGGCGCCGATCACGGCGGTTACCAGTTAAAAGAGAGTCTGAAGTCTTATTTAAATGAAAATGGATATACCGTAATCGACTGTGGGACCAACAGTAAGGATTCAGTGGATTATCCTAAATTTGCCTATGCTGTTGCCAGCCAGGTAGCTGAAAATCGGGCGAAATTTGGCATAATGATCGATGGCGCCGGTATCGGGTCGGCCATGACAGCCAATAAAGTCAAAGGTGTCCGTGCAGCTGCCTGTTACGACATTTCCACAGCGAATAATGCGCGGGAACATAATAACGCCAATATGCTAACGCTGGGTGCCGGGCTGACCGGTGATTCACTGGCCAAGCAGATTGTAACGACGTTTCTTACAATCGATTGCACAGTCGATCGTCATCTGAAACGTGTGGCCATGATTGACGAACTGGATAAAGACAATTTTAATACAACACTATTTAAACCGACTGTCATTACCGACAAGGAGGAAAAATTGACTGATATTTCAAATGAAGACCTGGTAAAAATAGCTAAGCGGGTCAGTGAATTAATTTCAAATAAAGATGCCAGTGTGACACCGGGACCAAATCATCAGGACTCCGATATGGTTTGCATGTGCGGTGTTACGGTTGATAGAAAACCTGAAACAATCCGGCGATTTCTGGATTTTGGAGTGCAGCGGCTCGGTTATCATGAAGGTACGGCCTGTGATTGTGTGCCCGGTGATATAGCCCGCTGTATCGATCATACAGTCCTGAGTCCGGGCGCTACTGATGATGAAATTAAACGGATTTGCGCGGAAGCCCGTGAATATAATTTTGCGACTGTCTGTATTAGCCCGAGTTATGTGTCTCTGGCGGCGAAAGAACTGGAAGGTTCGCCGGTTAAGGTTTGTACGGTTGTTGGTTTTCCGTCAGGTGCCCACAATCCGGAAATCAAAGCCCTGGAAACCCGCCAGGCGATCCGTGACGGCGCCAGGGAAATTGACATGGTGATTAATATCGGAGCCCTGAAAAGCGGTAAAGATGATCTGGTGTACAAAGATATTCGGATGGTCTGCGAGGCCTGTGAAGATGGCGGTGCGATCAGCAAGGTCATTATCGAAGCGGCACTGCTCACGGATGATGAAAAGATCAGGGCCTGTGAACTGGCGAAGAAAGCCCGGGCAAATTTTGTTAAAACCTCGACCGGTTTTGGTCCGCACGGCGCAACGGCTGAAGATGTTGCCCTGATGCGCAAGGTTGTCGGATATTCCGGAATTGGCGTCAAAGCTGCCGGCGGTATTCGTTCGTTTGAAGACGCTGAAAAAATGATTAAAGCCGGTGCGAACCGGATTGGGGCCAGCGCAAGTATTAAAATAGTCGGCGGTGCAATGTCCACGACTGTATCAAATTAATTTTATAAAGGAGAAAACCGTTGTTGATTTACGTTCTTATGTATTCTTAGATAATCTGCAACCCCAGTATGCGGCGTATCTTGGAACCGTTGCGAAAGGTTTCCTGCCGATAGCGGGAATGGCGTCGCTGTACGTTGAAATATCTCCCGGGATCGAGATTAACCGGGTGACGGATATCGCCCTGAAATCGACGAATGTGACGCCGGGAATGCAGATTGTGGAACGCCTGTACGGGATGCTGGAAATTCATTCGGAATCCCAGGCCAATGTCCGCCAGGCGGGCGCGGCGATTCTGGAAGCTTTGGAGTTGAAGGAAACCGATCGCTGGAAGCCGAAAATCTATTCAAAACAGGTGATCCGGCGCGTTGATGATTATCAGACGCAACTGATTAA
>JBDRRI010000154.1:0-6691 GCA_043825815.1 Candidatus Zixiibacteriota bacterium | reverse complement strand
AATAATGGCGATTAACCAGAACCGTTAAATCGTAACTACCGTCCGAGCGTTCATTAATATTTTCGACATTGTATGTTACAAGATATAGAAGAGAATCGCCGTCGAGCAATCTGAAAGTCTTATAATGACTGCAAAGAAGATCATTGTCCTTAATCTTTTTAAGCGGTTTCAGGGTACATACATCGTCCTCAACCTCGAATCGTTGATCGCTTTCATTATAAAGAGAATAGGAGGCATTGAGAGAGAAATCATCGGAATAGGATGAATACTCCTTCGTCATTAGTGAATTTACTTCCAATTCGAATTTGTGGGTTCTATCGGATTGAGGAGATTTTATTTCAAAAAGTCTTGTCCCGTTATTGGGCAAAGTTAGATCGATTTTTTCATTCTCAACCGTAAAAGATGGATCGCCGCTCGATTTTGTATTTATCATTTTTTGGAGCCGACCCGTCAAATGAATCATACCATTTTCAGTCAGTACCGGCTTTAGAAAAACTCTAATAACCATATCGATATTGGAACCCATGTCAATATCTGGATTCTCCAAATCCATCAGCAGATCTTCAATGTTGTCAATTGACTTGATCGAATAGCTGTAAGTATCGCGATAATAAATTAACTCGATGCCGCCGTATTTTCCCTCTTCGGTAGCGAATTGCCCATAAACATCAATATCATTATCGTTGTCTTCCTCAATTACATAAATCTTAATATTAAAATCAGGATTGTCGAAGGCCCCGACGATGGTACTTCCCAATAATAATAATGAAATTATAATCAATATTTTTTTCATCATCTGCTCCCTAATTATTACTTAAAGGCTTAACCAATATGCTTGATGAAACAATATCATCATCGGTGAATACAACTTTACGCACAATATCATCATTACTGATATTTTCAATACTGACAACCGCAGTCGGTTTGTCCGGCTGAAACGGTTTCAATATCGTTTCGCCAATTAATAGCAATCCTATAATCATGGAAGCCCATACGAGTCCTCGTGGTATCCGGTAGTACCCTCTGAAATGATCGAAAATTGACTGATCGGCCATTGGCGACTTAATTGTATTATTTACGATTTCCTTCTCTAAAGCCGCCGGCATCTCAATCAATTCAGAATTTCGACAGATTTCCCGCATTTCCGCCAGATCTTCGGCAAATCGACAGCAGGCCGGGCATTCTTTCAAATGAGAGTCAAGAGTTTCCAATTCCTGAGCGGAAATCTCCCTATCCAATCGGGCTGAAATTAATTCATGATATTTTTCGCAGGACATATTACTCACCTCCCGGTGGTTATTATCTTAAAATTATCTCTTAGAGCTATCCGAGCCTTATATAACAGGGTTCGGACAGCAGGCACATTTATATGCAAGATTGACGCCATTTCTTCATAGGAAAAGCCGTGATACTCTTTCATAATAAGGACTTCGCGAAATTGAGCGTCAAGGCTATTCATAGCTTTGTCAAGCTGGATATGCTTGGGATCAAGATCAATATATTTTAGCTCATCATGGCCATCGGCCATTTCCAAATTTATTTCTTTTTTGGAATCTCTGATTTTATTCAGACAAAGATTACGAGCGATTATAAAGAGCCAATTTCGGGGAGATTTTATTTCGGCATGATTATTTTTCAGATTATTATAGAGGCGGATAAAAGCTTCCTGCGTTATATCTCCGGCGGAATCGCGATCATTTAGCATCCTTCGAGCGTAATCATAAAGCTTATGTTTATTCTCATCGAACAATTCGACAAACCTTTCTTTGTATCCGTTCTGCGTGCTCAACAATTTACTCCCAAACTTTTCATCTATTTTAAAGACACAAATGCGAGGCAAAAGTTTTAAATATTTTTATAAAGGCATTGAATTGGATAAAATGATAAACGGACTGGTATCCGGCCAAGAAAATTGCGGTTATGCAATAATGACAATTAAAAAACTGAGAATTTGAAATATTTCCGAGGATTCTGCTCAATATCGGACACCAGATTTTCAACCCGAACAATAAGATTTTTTATCTCCTGATACAGCTCGTCATCGTTGACCATGGCGCCGGCGGTTCCATCGCCCCTATTTATTTTATCCAGAATCGAGTCGACTTTGCCGGTGGAGGCATGCAGATTGTCATAGAGGCCGGGATCGGAAATAAATTTGCCGACGGTTCCGTCATTGGAGTTGATTTTATCTGAGATGGAGCCGAGATTTCCCGAAATATCATCAATCGACGAGACGATTTTCTTTTGGCTGACCTGCATCTCATTAATTAAAATGGTCAGGGCGGCCAGCATTTTTGTCATTTCATGGTACAGTTTATCATTGGTAAACAACTGCCCGGCAGTACCCTCGCCCTTTTTAATTTTGTCGGTGATCTCTTCCAGATTGGCAGCCACACCCTGGGCGTTAACCATCGCCTTCTCGCCCTCTTTGAACATCGATGCAATATCGCCGGGACTGATGCTGGGTATTATGGAACCCGCCTCAAGCATCGGTTTTTTAAATGAGCCGGGAATGATTTCAACATATTTGTCGCCTATAAAACCGATGGTTCCAATCTTTATCCGGGCGTCCTCGGTAATCATATTTTGAACCGATTTAATCACCCGCAGGTTCACTTCGATTTGATTGGCGGAATCAAGATTGACAATTTCCACGGAAATAATATTGCCGACTTCGACCCCGGAAATCCAAACCGGAGCGCCTTTCACCAAACCATTGACATTATCGAAATAGGTTTTATAGACCATTTTTTTATCAAAAATCGATGTTCCGCCTCCTGAGAATGACGCCCATAACAGAACAACAATGGCGGCCAATATTAATAGTCCGACCTTTATCTCGCCCCATTTAACTTTAGTTGATCGTTTCATATCATTTAAACCTATACAAAATCAATGTCTTTAACATTAGCCACCGACTCCCGAAATGGCTGGAGAAATCTAACCACGCGGGGATCGGTCGAACTTTTTAACTCGCCCATGCCGCCGTCAAAGGCGACCTGGCCATGATCTATTATAATAAATTTATTAGCCATTTCCAAGGCATCTGAAATCTGGTGAGTCACAACGACCGATGTGACCTTTCTTTTATTGACCAGAAGATTAATCAGGTTAATGACATTTTTTGTCATTTTCGGATCCAATCCGGTGGTCGGTTCATCATACAACATTATTTTCGGATTGGTGGACAATAGCGCCCTGCCAATTGCGACGCGTCGCTGCATGCCGCCGGAGAGTTCATCGGGAAGGTGATCGATGATTTCATCAGATAAACCGACAAACCCGAGCATTTCCCGAACCTTTTGGTCGATTTCATCCAGTTTCATTTTTGAGTATTCCAATAGGTAATAACCAACATTTTCGCCGACCGAAAGAGAATCAAACAGAGCGCCATCCTGAAAAACCATTCCTATCTGTTTGCGGATTTCGTTTAGCTCTTTTTCCTTGACCCGGCAGAGATTCTTACCGTCAATTATTATTTCGCCGCTGATCGGTTTCTCCAGTCCGAGAATCAGCCTCAAGATAGTCGATTTCCCCGAACCGGAGTGCCCCATAATTATTCGCGGCTCGCCGTCCGGGATCGAAAAAGAAACATCCCGTAGTATTGGCTTCTCATTATAGGCGAAATGGACATTCTTGAATTCGATCATAGATACCCCTTCAAGAAACCCGAAACGAATTTCGTCACAATGAAATTAACCATCAAAATTGTAATCGAGGAAATCATTACCGATTCGGTGGTCGCCTTGCCCACGCCTTTGGTACCGCCTTCGGACGAAAATCCTTTGTAGCAGGCGACAAATCCGATAATTAAGGCATAAACAATCGGCTTAATCAAACCTATAAATAGATTGCCGAATTCCAAATTGGTAATAACGGCCGTGGTATAGGCCGAGGACGGGATATGCGAAATAAAAACGGCTATTATCCATCCGCCAACCAACGCTATGACATCGCATATAACGGTCAGAACCGGCACCATAATTAATAGAGAAATCAATCGCGGGGCGGCTAATTTCCTAATCGGATCGATTCCGAAGGCCTTAAGAGCATCCAGCTGATTAGATGATTTCATCGCTCCGATTTCGGCGGTGATACCGGCGGCGACGCGGGCGGCCACCATTAAACCGGTCAGGACAGGACCCAGCTCCCGGACAATTGCCAAAAGCAGGACATGCCCAAGATATTGTTTACTGCCAAAATCGGCCAGTTCGTTGGAAAATTCCAGAGCCATTCCCTGTCCGGCCGAGATGCCGGTTAAAATGACGAGAAACAGCGAACCGACGCCGATTAAATACATCTGCTCGAATGTTTCCGCGACATAAATGGGACGCCCGAAAAGGGAAGCGATCATACGTATCGAGAAAAAGAACATTCTCTGCGATTCGTAGGCAAAATGTTTTATCCAACCGGTTATAAACCCAAATATTATCATAATTATATCGTCCTGATGCTATTTTAGACCTGCGCTCCCCTAAAGTCAAGATTTCTTTTTATTAGAGCGCTTATAAATTCATGTTTAAAAGATTCAAATCATTCTCTTGAAATTTAGAAAAATCTTCGTATATAGGATGACAATTAATATGTATAACAACAATAACAAAAAACGCGGTCACGCCGTGGCCCTTTTCTCAGGCGGATTGGATTCGATTCTATCGGTTCTTCTCGTCATGCGACAGAATATTGAGGTAACCGCTATTACCTTTATGACCCATTTCGGGTGCGATATCGAGGATCGGTCGGGATGCGGCTCGAACCCGTATCCGATGGCCGAGAAATTCGGGTTTAATGTCAAGTTGATGCATCTGGGCCAGAAGTTTATCGATATCGTCAAGGCTCCCAAACACGGCTATGGCAAAAATTTGAATCCCTGCATTGACTGCCGCCTGCTGATGCTGAGCGAGGCGAAATTGTTCAAGGAGATGATCGGCGCAGATTTTGTTATCACCGGCGAAGTTTTGGGACAACGGCCCAAATCCCAAAGGCGTGATGCAATGATGTTTGTTGACAGAAAATCCGGTCTGGATGGATATCTGGTCCGACCGCTCTCGGCCAAACTGTTTCCGGAAACAATGCCGGAAAAATCAGGATTGCTCGACCGGAATTTATTGGAAAATATTACGGGCCGGTCCCGAAAACGACAGATGCAATTGGCCAAAGAATTTGGCGTTACCGATTATCCTTCCCCGGCTGGCGGATGCCTTCTAACCGAGCCCAGTTACACCAATCGGCTCAGAGATTTAATGCATTATGATAAGGATTTTGGATTTGTCGATTTGAATCTATTGCGACAGGGACGGCATTTTCGCCTTTCGGATAAGGTGCGAATTATTGTCGGTCGAAATGAAAAAGATAATGATAAAATCGAATCTATGGCTCAGGAAAATCATTTGGTATTTGAAGCCAGAGAGGCTGGTTCGCCAATTACGATTCTGATTGGGGAACCATCGGATGAAGAAATAAAATTGGCGGCGGCGATAACCGCCCGTTATTCTTCGGCGCGCAATGAACCCGAGGTCGAAATTACATATATAAAAAATCGGGTCGATAATAAGTTAAAAATCGAACCGGCGGATCCCGAAGAAATAGAGAAGTATCAGATAAAATAGGAAACAATCGGACCATTTTCTAAAATTGCTTTTTAAAAACAGCCGTAATTTCCCTAAAGCCTAAAGATATCCAACCATATTTAAATTTGAATACGTATTCATTGCATTATACCAGACTGTTTTTGCAAATAATCATTACTCTATTGATCTTGCATTATGGTCAAGTTGCAACAGTGCAGGGATATGATTATTCAATCGCCTGCAAAACCTAAATAAGCAAGGATTGACGCTATGAAATTAAAAAAGGAAGATATGCCGGTTGCACTGGAATTACCGGTTGCGACCTTTCGCGTAGCCGAATGGGATGAAAATTCTGTGGCTTATGTAAGTTTAAAGGCGGGCGCAGATGCTACGCCGCTACTTGAAGGATTAAAAGGCGATAAATGCCAGTGTCCGCATTGGGGTTATATGCTTGAGGGTGCCATTAGCATTCGCTATGAAAACGGGAAGGAGGAGGTTTGCCGTGCGGGCGATATGTTTTATTGGCCGGCCGGCCACACCGTTTGGGTCAAAGAAGACACCTCCTTTGTAGAGTTTAGTCCCCGGAAAGAGCTTAAAGAGGTATACGACCATATTGGAAATAAACTGTCATCCATGAAATAGTCTGTTTTCCAAGCATGTACACGCCAATCTAATCGCAAGGATTGACTGGAAATATCTCATATTAAAGCCTGTCGAAAGACGGGCTTTATTTGTAGATGATTATTTGTAATGACAATAATATAAAAAAATTTGGGTTCCCGATATGTTCGAGAACCCAACTCTCCTTGTTCTGTCAAACAGCTATACCGCCAAATACTGCTGTTGATTTTGTCTATCGTTTAGTAGTCGCTCAAAGTAGTAAATCAACGATAGACATAATATTATTAATCAAACTTCGTGCCAACCGGAAACTATAATCGCATCTTATTAAACCACAATATTTTGAGTCGATATCAGTATAGTTATTTTGAAGATATATAGAAATTTACGCAGTAGTTGCGTTAAATTACGGCAAATAACGCATAATATACTTTAAAGCGCAAATAAAAACCCCGTTTCCACTGGAAACGGGGTCTCGCTTGCTGATTGGACTGTTTTCT
>JBDRRI010000153.1:0-2860 GCA_043825815.1 Candidatus Zixiibacteriota bacterium | reverse complement strand
GCTTATCTATTTCCGAAATCCGCTCAATCTCATCGCCGAACATCTCGATTCTTATTGCGGTTTCCTGATAGGCTGGAATCAGTTCAATGGTATCACCTCTCACCCGAAAATGACCGCGGGAAAAATCAATATCGTTGCGGGTGTAATGGATATCGATTAGCGAGCGAAGGATATCATCGCGATCGGAACTCTGGCCGACTTCAAGAAAGAGAAGCAACGCCTTGTAATCATCCGGCGAACCCAGACCATAAATACAGGAGACCGAGGCGACAATGATAACATCCTGACGCTCCAGAAGCGAGGCAGTCGCGCGAAGCCGTAGCCGATCGATATCATCGTTCATTGCTGTATCTTTTTCGATATAGGTATCGGTCGTCGGAAGATACGCTTCCGGTTGATAATAATCATAGTAACTGATAAAAAACTCGACCGCATTCTCCGGAAAAAACGCCTTCAATTCACCGTAAAGCTGAGCGGCGAGCGTTTTATTATGCGAAATAACCAGAGTTGGCCGGCGGTATTTCTCGATGACATTGGCGATCGTGAACGTCTTCCCCGATCCGGTGACACCGAGCAGGGTCTGGAACTTCTGATCCTGCTTGAGGCCTTCGAGAAGTTGCCGGATAGCTTCCGGCTGGTCGCCCTTGGGCTCGTATTTCGAGGCCAGTTTAAAATTTATCGAATCAGGCTCTATTATTTTCTTCTCGGAATCTATGGTAAACCTCTTTTTAGTTTCATAAGATTACGAAAGAATATAGCTTTTCTAAGTTATATTGCAAATTATTTATAATCACATATTTGATTGACAGATTTTGGCTTGTTAATAAAACCGACCAAAAACCGAAAAAATTAGTAGAATAGGTATGTTTCCATGTAATATTATATAGAACCTGTTTAAACAAGGAAGCTAAATATGAATACCAAATTGATTTCAGATAATATTTTAAATACGATTGATGAATATAAAATAATGTTCGAGCCGGAAGAATCATTCCTTAAGACTAACCAGCTAAAACTTGATATTTCCTATATGATTAATCCGCTCAATAGAAAGTCGTTTATCAACCGCAAGGAACTGGAGCAAATAGCGCCGGAAGTTGTCAAAATGAATCGTCGTTTGTTGGCAGGTGAGGGCGATTGCCTTGATGGTAAAACAAAAATGCTCGGCTGGCTGTCTTTGCCGGAAGAAATTACGACCGAACACCTCGATGAGATAATGACAACCGCGGGCGAATTATCTTCGAAAATCGATGCTTTCATTTCGCTCGGAATCGGCGGATCATATCTTGGAATCGAAGCGACAATAAAGGCACTCTCGCATACTTACAGAAATGAAATAACTAAAGATAATGACACGAGTATCTACTTTATGGGCCAGAACATGGACCCGGATTTTATCACCGATACGCTTGATGTTATCAAAGATAAACGAATCGGGCTCAATGTTATTTCCAAATCGGGCACGACGACCGAAACGGCGATCGCCTTTCGGATTCTTCGCTTTCTTCTGGAGGACAGGTTCGGCGATAAAGCGAACGATCTTATTATCGCCACGACCGACAAGGCGCGCGGCGCACTGCGGACCCTGACCGAGCAGAAAGGTTACAAATCGTTTATCGTGCCCGATAATGTGGGGGGGCGATTTTCGGTGTTGACCGATGTCGGCCTGTTCGGGTTGGCGATGGCCGGGATCAATATCTATGAATTCGTGGCCGGGTTCCGCAATATGAAACATATCTGTGATTCCGATAATTTCTGGAGCAATCCGGCGATGGTGCATGCGGCGATCCGTCATCTGGCATACAAGAAAGGCAAGAAAGTCGAGGTGGTCGCGACCAATTCGAACGCGATCTACCAGTTGACCCGCTGGATGGAGCAGTTGTTCCCCGAAAGCGAGGGGCATAAAGGGTACGGCCTCTGGGTTTCCCCGTCGATGTATTCCGAGAAGCTCCACGCCAACGGCCAGATGGTGCAGGATGGAGAGAGGAACATAATCGAGACATTTATCCGGCTCGGTGAATTCAACAACCGGGTGGAAATACCGAGTGATGATGACAACCTCGACGGACTCAATTATCTTTCCGATTCGGGCAAAGATGTCAATTTCATCAATGATCTGGTGATCGACGGCCCGGCTTATGCGCACTTTAAAGGCGGGACGCCGAACATGACCCTGACTATCCCCCGCCGCAATGCGTTCAATATCGGGCAGTTCTATTATATGATGGAAAAATCGGTGGCGTTGTCGGGATATCTGGCCGGACATAATCCGTTTATCCAGCCGGGTGTCGAGGCTTACAAAAAAGCGATGTTTGCGTTGGCTGGCAAACCGGGTTCAGAAAACGAAGGCGCGAAAATGCGCGCCGAATTGGAAAACATGGACCGGACGGTGATTGGGTAGAATTGTAAGGGGAGTATGGCATACGCCCTCCTGAATCTTTGTTTTTCAAATAGGCTTCTCTTTATCTTCGATTATAAGAAATTGGCTTTGTTTTGCATATTTTACATTTTTTCAAGCTACACCTTTTGGAGTAAATTTGTCAATTTCAGGGGCCGGGTTTCTCCGATCGCTATCGCGACGGTCAGAACGCCGACCGACAGGGTTGCATCCGGGATTTTGTGGAATTTCCTCATAATTCATAATCGTTAAACGGGTTACGGCAAATTGGTATTGTTTTCTTATATTTTACTTTTTTTAAGCTACCTTTTTGGCGCAAAATTGTAAATTCGCCAATAAATATTTATAACCTCTCATATATATATGAGGCCGATAAATTACATTGACCCTGATGGACAATTTGTAATAACCGGTACAATACTGGGTATCTGGGGTCTTGTTGAATTGGGGATGTCGGTTTGG
>JBDRRI010000152.1:0-7549 GCA_043825815.1 Candidatus Zixiibacteriota bacterium | reverse complement strand
GCTTTGAATAACTGAATATTTCTTCCGGATTAAGCGGCTTTAGATTGTAGAGCGTCTTGTAGATTTGCTCTTCGGCTTTTTCACTCAATTGCGATTTGCGATATAATGAGATAATTTCATTAACGGTAATTGACCTGACATACTGCATAAATTTATTGGCCGCCTTTAGTTTGTTGAGATTCTTTAATATTTTATAGGAAACCTGGCTGTAAACATCACAACTTTCTTCTCTTGATAGTCGACTTTTTTGGCATAGAGATAAAACCAATGGAGTGATAATGTCCATCAACTCGCTCCATGCTTTTTCGTCTCCTTCGAGGCACCGTTTGATCAGGGTTACATGAGACAAAATCGGTTTGGACCTACTTCTTTTGTATTAACAATATTAGTTTCTGAAGTTAGTCTAAGTTAATCCTAATATACCAAATATTGTTGTTTATCCAATTAAATTTAGAAAGTTGTTGTCATTATCTCCTTCGCCCAAAATAATTATTGGAGGCGGAATAATAATTCCGCCTCCTGTTATCCGCCTTGAACCCATTATTAATTCTGAAATTATTTTATAAGGCTCATTTTTCTGGTAGTTGTACCATAATCGGTATCCAGGCGATAGAAGTATATTCCCGAAGCCTGTTGTTTGCCATTCCAATTCACTTCCTGATTGCCGGATAGCATTTCGTTATTTATAACCGTAGCCACCTTTTGTCCCAAAACATTAAAAATGGTAAGGGTTACCCGGCTCGGTTTGGGAAGTTCAAATTTGAAAGTCGTAACCGGATTAAATGGATTAGGCGAATTGGATATCTCAATTTGAGAAATTCCCAAAATTGTATCTGGCGGATTGTTGGCACAGTAATCAATATAGTTAACATTAATTGCGGCCATTGCCTCGGGACAATCCAAAGCAATATCTGCGGCATAATTTATAATCCCTGAAACGTACACGGTATCATATATATTAAATGCGCCGTAATTATCAAGAAGGAATCCAAAGGTCAGTATCAGGCTATCGCCAAAATCGGGATAGAAGATGGTGCAGTTGGTACCTTCTGCCAGAATACCGCAGACAGTAATTGTATCCGATACGGGATTGTCGCCGCCGCAAACAGATATAAGATTATTATTCAGGCAGGGATAGTCGATGCCGTAACAATTGCAACCATCGCCGTCGAAATTAAACCAACCTTCAACAAAGACCGAATCGCCAATTTCATAGTCGCCATAATTAGCCAATAGGGTTCGAGGAATATCATAAAGACCGGTATAGAAAAGAATACAGCCGGTGTCATCAAGCAGAATTCCGCATCCGGAATAGAAGATAGAATCATTGACGGGCGGGAAGCCGCAGTCCTCGATTGTATTGTTACTAATAAACGGCAATGTTTGAAGCGAGCAGAGGTCAGTATAGCCGTCGATAAGACCGTTGACAAGCACGGTATCGTTGATGCTAAATGAACCATAATTTTCAAGAATATAAAATTCGTTCCAGGGGTTCTCAATACTGGTGAAGGCAATACAGTTATCGTATGCCGTCAGGATTCCGCATCCGGAATAATAGAGCGTATCGACAGGTGGGAAGCCACAGTTTTCGATTGTATTGCCACTGATATACGGCATTGTCATTAGAGAACAAGCATCAGTATATCCGTCGATTAGTCCGCCAACCAGAACAGTATCTCCGATTGTGAAACCGCCATAATGCTCGAGAAAGTAATATTCGGCTCCGGGATTATCCACGCCCGTGAAAGCGATACATCCACCAAATGCCGTCAGGATTCCGCATCCTGAATAATAGAGCGTATCGACGGGGCCAAGACTGCATGTATCTATTATATTATCAATTATGCATCCGAACGAACCGGAGCAAATGTTGGAGCAGTTAAAATCAATCAAGCCGTTGACAAAAACAGTGTCACCATTTCCGAATGTGCCGTAATTGTCGAGTTGGAAGGCATAAGCCGCAAATCCGCCCATATATAAAGTATCCACGACCTCTGGATAAAAGAGAAGGCAATTGCCGATCTCGGCCAGTAAACCGCATCCAGAGAACGGTATGGTTGGATTTTCAGGGCAGGATGAAATGGTATTGTTCATCATGCAAACCGTATTGGCATTATCGCAGGAGTTTCTACAATCATAGATATAGTATCCCGACACGATAACCGTATCATATGCTCCAAATAAACCCAGATCGTTTAATATTGCCAGCGGAATCAAATTGTCAAATGATTGGAAGTAGAGACAATTACTGTCCGGAATGAGCATTCCACACCCTGAATAATAAAGCGAATCAAGCGGCGGCTGGCCACAATATTCAATCATATTGCTACTGAGAAACGGAACTGTCTGAAGTGAACATTCGACCGTGTAACCGTCCAAAAGTCCGCTTACAAAAACAGTATCCCAAACTGAAAATAC
Organism: Candidatus Zixiibacteriota bacterium; assembly: GCA_043825815.1. GTDB lineage: Bacteria > Zixibacteria > MSB-5A5 > GN15 > PGXB01 > JBDRRI01. The sequence continues at coordinate 5,131 of JBDRRI010000152.1, read as the reverse complement.
ACCATAATTTTCAAGAATATAATAATTGGGCCAGTTTTCCTGCCATGACATAAAGGCTATACAATTGTCGTATGGAACCAATTGCCCGCAGCCGGAATAAAACTGTGAATCGGGAGGATTGGAGTTACAATAGGCAATAGTGTTTTCCACAATACAACCATTGCCCTGCATGCAATATGATTCACAATCGGGAATCATTAATCCGCTTATATTTACCGTATCGCCAACCCTAAAAGTCCCCAGGTTGCCAAGCACATAACTGGCACCGGGGTAGTCGAATGGCGAAAACAGGACACATTCCACGCCTTGAAACAGGAGTCCGCAGCCGCTAAAGGGAGTCGGCGGCCACTGATCGCACAATTCAATTGTATTATCGAGCAGGACTCCGACGGCATCGCCACAAAGAGTATCATTACTGAAACTTAAATTTCCGCGTACGTAGACGGAATCATATTCCTGGTAATCACCATAATTTTCAAGCAGCAGGGCCATAAAATATAAAGAATCGGCGGGATAGTAAATATATCCGGAATTGTTAATCGGGTAGAAAAGCAGGCATCCGTTGGAATTTATCAGCATACCGCAATTTTCAAAATAGATATTAGTCGTCGGAGCCAATGTAATTGTATTACCGGAAATGCAACCGCTGGCGTCGGTACAATCGGTTTCACAATCGATATCCAGATAGCCGGAAACTATAACCGTATCACCGTCCTCAAATTCGCCGTAGTTTTCCAATTCGTACAATTGAAGCGAATCACCGGCCGGGGCAAAAAGAAGGCAATTTCCCTGCTGAATTAAAAGTCCCTGGGCCTCTATCGGTATTCCCGGAGAGTCGTTGTCGACAAAGGTAATCGTTGCACAATCATAATCCTGGGCCACGCCGCTATAGGCATAGGCGCATATGGTCACGGTAGCATTAAGAGACGGAGCGGGGAAGACGCATTCGTGAGTCAAGGTCTGCCCGGAATCAAGATAAACCGGAATGGATGGAATATGTATGGTCGTATCAATAATATAGGAGATTGTAATTGTAATAGTAAAATCAAGAAAGGTTAAACTGGGAACATCGCCGCAGTTGGTTAATTCCAAATAGGCTCTGACCATTTCCGGGGAAATCGGGTCATTGCCAATAACCGAATCGGTTATTGACATTTCGACATTGATACATCCATTTTCGGCCATCGGGAAATTCCCATGGCCATATTGCGACCAGTCCACTCTAATTGCGGCCATCTGTTCCGAAATTTCCAGAGAGGCTTCGCTCGCCTCGATGTAAAGCGCGGTCGCATTTTCAGCCAGGCTGATTTCTTGAGCAAATCCCAATCCTGAAATCATCCAAATAGTAATAAGGGAAAAACAAATTTTTAGTTTCATAATTGCCTCCGCAATCTCTCCGTAAGGTTAATCTTTCCTGTTTATATGAAAAGACGCTCGGAGAAAGCGGTTTGATACGCCTATGAAACAAAAAGCCGAAAATAAATAATCTGATGGATGTTGGCGAAACGGTTTTGCCAATATTCAATCGTGAGGAATTTTATATAGAAATTGGACGCTCCAAACGACGGGATTTGACCAATTACTAAATGAAACTATGCCGCCGAAGTGGCCTGGCTTGAATCCAAATTGCGTTCGAATTTAACTTCAAGCATTTGCGCCAGTCTTTCCAGATTGTTTCCAATTGTCATCAAACGGCCGGTATCTATAATTGGAAGTTGAAGCAGAGTATTGTCATTGGCCATAATTTGCAATAATTCCTTACGTCGTTCAATCGAAATAATATCCGCGTTATGTTTTTTTAATTCAGAATCCAATCTGAAAAAATTGTTCAAGTCAAAATGCTTAAATATTTTTGCGAGTTGGTGGAAATTCAACGGTGATTTCGTGATGTCATGAATCACAGCATTAAAATTTATATCCCTTATGAATTTTACCACCTGTTGTGTGTCGAAATCTTTTGGATCTCCGTAAACCAAAACCCTCTTAGGAGGCATTCTCTCAATAAGTGCCATTATTTCTCCTTGCATTCCCTTTAATTTTGATAATCATTAAATTTTATCCTAAAAATGAAACCCGGCGGGTGCCCCTAACCTTGCGGTTTTTTGGCACGTTGTTAAACCAGATGCATGTCGATCTTGTAAATACTAACGGTGCTTCCACCGCCGGTTTCGTAAAAAACATCCAAGCTGATTAAGGGAGGACGCCCTTTACATTTTCATAATCGTTCTTTTTAAATAAAAGTCAATTGGGTTATATTACGTATATTGCTACGTATATTTATTGATTTTATTTTGATTGTGGGTTCTTAAGTGCGTGGCTAAGTTGATATTTTTATTACTTAATCCAAGTTTTTTCCTGATTTGTTCTCTATGCTTGGAAACCGTTAAAACAGATAGGTTTAGTTTGTCTGAAATCTGCTTTGATGTAAAACCTTTTTCGATTAAATCACATATTTCGGACTCTCGCGCAGTTAGTTTTGAGAATCGGCTTTTAAAATTGTCAAGATCCTTTGCAAATATTGAATTAATACTTAATTCAAGCGATTCGACCTGCATTAAATTCTCAGATTTTACCATTTGCTTTATTTTTTTTATAAACGGTTTAATACTTTTATCAATATCGAGATAGAGCTGGCGGCGATAATCTTGACGCTCGTCTTCTATTTGCTTTAATATTTGTCTTAACGCAATGTTTTTATCTCTTAACTCATTTTGTTCAATTCTAAGCTTTTCGGACGCATTTTTTAGCATCTCTTCACTCTTTTTTCTTTCCGTGATATCTCTTGCCATGGCAATGAAGCGAGTCGTTTTCCCCTTTTGCTCTCCCTTGATAGCCAATGAAAGCTCAAACCAGCTAATATTATTACCGATTTCCAGAGAATATTCGATTCCTCGGCATTGTCCCGTTATTTCTGCCTCTTTAATTGCCTTCATAATTATCTTTGCGGCGTGGGCCGGTAATATCTGTTCGACTCCTTTTCCAAGAAATTCTGCCGGAGGTTTGAAAAGCATACTTTGATTGGGGGCTCGAAAATCCAAAATTTTGCCATTGGATTCAACTTCAAAAAGTATATCTGGTAGCGTATTTAACGTTGCATTTAACTGGTCCAAAGTGGATAGAAGTTTTCTTTCGGCCCTCTTGCGAGCAGAAATATCTAGCGCAATACCATCGATAAATTCAATATTGCCTTTTGAATCGAATTTGGCTCGCATACTCATTGAGAGCCACAATTCGGACTTGTCATGCCGGGCAAGTTTTATTTCATAGTCTTTAACGGTGCCCTCGCGATCCAATTTTTTAAAAATCTCTTTTAACGTTTCGGAATCTTGATAATATTTAATCGCTGAGGTTCCTATTATTTTATCAATGGAATCAATTTCGAGAATCTTAGCTAAAGCCGGATTGCCGGAAATTAAAATGCCCTCGGGTGTCGTTCGGAATATTGCTATGGGGACATTATTTTGGAGTGTTCGATAACGCTCTTCAGAATCTCTAAGAGCGGCGGTAGCCTTATTTAATTCAGTGATATCCAGGACGGTTCCAATCATACCAACGGGTTCACCATGTTTATCGCGCAAGAGAGAATTATTCATTAAGGTCGGAAAAACTGTACCGTCTTTCTTGACGTGCCAGATTTCACCTTGAAATTTGCCTGACTTTTGAATCAGTTCATTAGCCTTGATTACTGAGGGTAATTGCTCAGGAGTATGAAATATTGAAAGATTTTTTCCTTTCAATTCGTCAACCGAATATCCGTGCATGTCGGCAAAGGCCTGATTAATAAACCGAATATCTCCATTCATTTCCACCAGGGCCATACCTTCAATTGATTGCTCCGATATTGAGGATAATAATTCTATATTTTCTTCGGCCTTTTTACGATCCGTGATATCGGTCAAGACTCCTTCATAATATAATATATATCCGATCTCATCGCGGACAACGCGAGCATTTTCCATAACCGTGATTGTCTGCCCATCTTTGCGTTGTATTTTATACTCAACATTTCTAAGTTCGCCATGTTTTTCCAGATTTTGAATTAAGCGGTTTCGTTCATTTTTGTCTATATATAGATCCTTGGCCATGACTGTTCGACACAGTTCTTTTTCTGAATCATAACCAAGCATTTTCACCAGAGAGGGATTGGCCGAGAGTATTTGGCCTTCCGGTAAAGTGCGGTAGACGCCTTCAAGCATGTTTTCAACCAAACCCCGGTAATTGGCCTCTGATTCCGCAAGTTCTTTTTCGTGTCGTTTGCGTTCTGAAATATCGCGAATAAAGGCAAGAATCGCCGGCTGTCCATTAAAAAGAATTTGACCGGCATTGATTTCGACATCAAGCAGGTTGCCCGCCTTATCAATTAAAATGGTATCGTATCTTTGCGCTTCCTCCTGACCGGTGCTCAACAGGATATATTTATTGGAGACTTTGTTGATCTCTGAAAGGTCGAGATAATCAATAAATGAGGTATCAAGGCTCTCCTCAATTGAATAACCCACGAATTTAGAAAGATGCCTATTTATGAATTTAAGACGCTTATCCTGAATGATGCAAATTCCATCGCAGGCTCTTTCAACTATATACCTGTATAATTCTTCATCATTAGTCATCTGAGTACCCTAATTTTTTGGCGAAGTTATTGAGGCCGAACCCTAATTAATATTAATAGGAATTTGAGAAAAATCAACGATTAATTTCATTCTTTATTAATCTGGAAAAAAACTTGCCTAACATTCAGGAAATGATATATCTTAATATAAATTGATAACAAGTATATCATTTTTATCACTATTGGCCGTCATTTTTAAAACGTATTGTTCTAAGGTTGAGTGTGAGAGTAATATTTGGTTTTATGCAAATTCAAGGGGTTGATTATGGAACGTGAAAACGAGGATAAGCAAAACATTGATATAAAAAAGGAAAATCAAGAATGGATTGAATCTCTTGAATATATTTTCAGGGGACAGGGAGCGGACCGGGTTCAGGATCTTTTAAATATCCTGGAAATGAGAGTCCGTGAATTCGGAATAAATCTTGAACATTCGTTAAATACACCTTATATCAATACAATTCCTGTCGATCAACAGGCCATTTACCCGGGTAATAGGGAAATTGAGCGCCGAATAAAGTC
>JBDRRI010000151.1:0-12385 GCA_043825815.1 Candidatus Zixiibacteriota bacterium | reverse complement strand
CAGGCACTCTAACCATCTGAGCTAATCGCCCACAAATTTTACTAACTTTCACATACTCACAATCTTAGCAAGTCTTAACAATATATATAATTATCGTTTCTGTCAAGCAAAATATTAGCTCTTTATCCCCCAAATAAGATTTTTTTTAATGCGGCCAAAGTGACGAATTTTAACAAATCACGGTTTTTATTTCTAATTTAACCAAACGGCCAACTTATTATCTGTTGACATGAAATTTATTTGTCATATTTTAGTTATATAGTAATCTTGCTTCGTATACTAACCGAAATACGGTATATAATGAAATATCTTTTATTTATATTCGGGCTAATTACGGTCAATGTTTTTTCATTCTCGGCGGCCTTTTCTCAGGGTTCTATCTATGGCTCAGTTAAAAATTCCGATGCTTCCGTTCCAGCCAATGGGGAAATAAAATTCTTCGGCTACCTTGATGATACCGATGAAGAAATCAGGATTGAAAGTTCTACCGGGGCTGGCTATGATGCTGGAAACTGGTTTGATGATTTTCAAAATTATCTCACCGAGGGGCCCGGAAACCCATACCGCTATCATTTTATTAATGTTGCCAATGGCGAGTCGTCCGACCTATCCGGAGAAATTCCGATAAATTCCTTTCAGCGCGAAGATGTTTATTTGGAGGCCGCATCCCCGCCCCTCTCTCCGATAATTTATGGAGCTCATATCCAACCGGATTCAACGGTTCGAATAGCATGGGAATATAATTCGGCCTGTACTTATCGGATTTATCGGCGCCTGTCAACATCGGATGGCTCTTTTTTTCGGATTGACAACACTGATGGTTTAATAGATGATCCCGGCGTTAATGACTCAGTCTATATTGATTATAGCACCTATAATGGCTACGAATATGACTATCTGATTATTCCATTTGAAAATAATATCCCCGGGGTTCATTCGGATATTGTTTCGGTCTATGCCGGCTTTTTTCTCTGCGGCGATGCCGACGACAACGGCTTTTTTAACATTCTTGACATCACCTTTATTATAAGATACCTATATAAAGGAGGTGTTCCGGTTGAACCATGGCAGTCATTCGACGTTAATAGCTCCGGAGATGTCAATATTCTGGATATAACTTATTTTATCAGATATTTATATAAAGGCGGCCCTGAGCCGGTTTGTCCTGAAAAGAAATAACCTTGACAAATTGTATAATTCCTTGCCTACCCTTATACTCTGGGTGTGCCTGAAGTCTTTTTGACATCAAAAATATTGAAGAATGAATACATTTTTAATTTGAATTATGAAATGACGCAAAACCTCAATCACATTGATTTTATTTTAATACAAATTTAGATGGCGGATGTCCATACTCGCCATTTTTAAAACCTGATTATTGTCCTAGCAACATTTTATACTCCCGCGCCCAATCCTCTAAAGTCGTTAAAGCTGGGCCAAGAATTCCCTCGCTATCATTTGCAGTTTCCGGGTCCGGCGTCTTGTCAAAATATTTCATAAAATCGACTATCCCGCGCATCGCTCCTTTGCTGGAAAACTTGACCAGAACCGACGCCAGCCATAATGGAATTCGCGAACTCTTGGCCGTCGGATAAGCAATCGAACAAAACTTATCAAGCGCTTCTGAAATCGAATATTTATCAATTCCTTTAACATGAAAGATCTTGTCGAGCGCCTTACTATTGTCAAAAGCTCTACTAACCATTCCGGCATAATCACTGGCCGCTATCCAGGCCCGCTTATGCGGTTGTTTACCGAATAAGGTCGCCTGATTCTTAACAACGAACAACGGCAACGATTCAAAAAACCAGCAGCACCTGAATATCGTATATGGTATCCCGCTTTCGATTAAAGCCTTTTCGGCTTTGGCTTTCCATTTGATAAAATCTACGTCGTCTTTACCCGCTTTAACTGTCAATCCGGAAATCATTCCAATCTGGCCTACTTCGCCGGCTCGAGCCGCTTTGACAATATTGGCTGTGCCTTGGTATTCAATACGCTCATAATCGACAGGATTCATCTTGGCCCCAAGATTTATATAAACGGCCTCACAACCGCTTAAAGGTGCCTCCAATGAAGCAATATTGGTCACATCTCCCTCGATACATTCAACTCTATCATCAAAAATTTTGCGGGCCTTTACAGGTGAATGAGTCATAACTCTAACATCATAATTATCCTTCAACAATCGCCGGACAACCGGCTGACCAAGCATCCCGGTACCGCCGACAACTAATATTTTCTTTGCCATAAAGTCCTCTCGAATTTCTACCAAAGATTCACCAAACAATGAATTTCACCACTATTATAAGCCGGTTTTAATTGTGGGTCAACAAAAATGACCACAACTATTAATTCCGCCAATAAATATACTATTCTTTAAAAAAGGGCTTGCCTGTATTTGGCAAACCTTTATATTGCCGGATGATTTGGCTTTTTTTATATAGGGAAAGGTCATAAAAAATGGCTTTAAATCGAATCGTCGTAGTCGGTGCCGGTGTAATGGGACAGGGGATTGCTGAGGCAATCGCCACGACTGGAACCGATGTTATTCTTATTGATCGAACAGCTAATCTGGCTGAACAGGGGATCGCCCATATCGCCGAAAACATTGATCACGAAATTGAAAAATGGGGATTGACCAAATCCGACAAAAAGGCAATCCTTTCTCGTATTGTACCTTCAACCGATTTACAGGCGGCCAAACTCGCGCCCATAATTATTGAAGCGATTCCGGAAAAACTTCGTGTCAAACGCGAACTTTTTAAAAGGTTCGATGATCTTTGTCCCGAAGAGACAATCTTTATCACCAATACCTCGACTATTTCGATTACCGAATTGGCCGTCGTTACTAATCGCGCTGACCGAATTATCGGCATGCATTTTTTAACTCCGGTTCCCAAGGTTCCCGTTGTCGAAATCGTCCGGGGATTAGCTACGTCCGATAAGACGTACAACACCGCCTGCGAATTTGCCGATCTTCTCGGTAAAACTCCCGTGCAGGTCTATGAATACCCCGGCTATATCACCACTCGGATAATTATGCCGCTCGTTAATGAAGCAATGCATGTTCTAATGGAGGGTGTCGCTACTGCCGAAGATATTGATACCGCCATGAAACTTGGGTTTGGATTTACCAATGGACCGTTGGCTCTGGCCGATATGATGGGCCTTGATGTCATAATGTCACAGATGGAAAATCTCCTTGATGAACTTTCGGAGCATAAATATAATCCTTGCCCCCTCTTGCGTAAAATGGTTCGAGCCGGACATCTCGGAGTTAAAACCGGTCGGGGATTTTTCGAATACGATAAGGAAGGCAATCGCATAAAGCAGACTGAAAGCAATATCAAATAAGAACGGAAATTGTAAATGAATATTCTGGTTATAAACTGTGGCTCATCCTCGGTTAAGTATCAATTTTTTGATATGAACCAGGAAAAAGCGATTGCCAAAGGGCTGGTTGCCCGTATCGGCATGACCGGAGCGGTTTTAACGCATAAGCCTTTTGATCGCGATGAAGTCAAAGTGACCGGTGAAATCCTTGACCATATTGTCGCCGTTCAATATGTTATTTCTATTTTACTCTCGGAAAATCATGGCGTCATCAAAGATAAATCGGAAATCCACGCCGTCGGTCATCGGGTTGTCCATGGTGGCGAAGAATTTACAGAATCAGCCTTGATTGATGATGATGTCCTTAGTAAAATTCGCTCATTAATTGATCTTGCTCCATTGCATAATCCCCATAATCTTAGCGGTATAAAAGCCTGCATAACTAATTTACCTGATGTTCCTCAAGTAGCCGTTTTCGACACCGCTTTTCATCATCAAATGCCGCCCAAAGCGTATATTTATGGCTTGCCGTATGTTATGTATAAAAAATACAGCATTCGCCGATATGGTTTTCATGGTCCCTCTCATTTTTACGTTTCTCAAAAATGCGCCAAATTACAAAATAAAAACTACAGCGAATTGAAAACCATCACTGCCCACCTTGGTAATGGGGCTTCCATTACCGCCGTCGACAAGGGTATCTCTGTTGATACATCAATGGGATTTACTCCGCTGGAGGGACTTCTCATGGGAACCCGATCCGGCGATCTGGATCCGGCCGTGATCCTGCATATTATGGGACGGGAAGAATTGACTTTGCATGAAGCCAATACTCTTTTAAATAAGCATTCCGGATTAAGCGGTATTTCTGGTGTCTCATCCGATATGCGCGAAATCGTTGAATCCTCCAATTCGGGACATGTCAACGCCAAACTTGCTCTCGATATTTATTGCTATCGCGTAAAAAAATACATCGGCGCTTACTCCGCCGCCATGGGCGGTCTTGATTCTCTCGTCTTTACCGGGGGAATCGGTGAAAACTCCGCCATTGTCAGAGAAATGATTTGCCAGAACTTCGATTATCTGGGACTTAAGCTGGATAACGAAATAAATAATAATACTAAAGGGGTCGACACCGATATCTCGGCCAAAGATTCAAAAGTAAAAGTCTTCGTGATTCCCACCAATGAAGAATTAGTTATTGCCCGGGATACCGTAAAAATAATAGAAGATAAAAATAAATAACTATATACAGAGTTCATATATGTTTAAAATACTCGAAAAAACCGAATTATGCGATAAGGTTCATCAGTTCCGGATAGAGGCTCCTCGTTTGGTAATGAAAGCCAAAGCCGGACAATTTGTCATTCTCCGCCAGAATGAAACCGGCGAACGGATTCCCATGTCAATTGGCGGACTTGATAAAGACAACGGCATCCTGACTGTCGTCATTCAGGAGGTCGGAAAAACCTCCGCCTCGATGAACCGGATGAAAGCCGGCGATTCATTTGCCGATGTCGTCGGACCGCTGGGACTTCCCTCCCACGTTGAAAAATTCGGTCACTGTGTCTGTATCGGCGGCGGTGTCGGAATCCCTCCTATCTATCCAATTACTCAGGCTCTCAAAGATGCCGGTAATGAAGTGACAACGATTATTGGTGCCCGCTCTAAAAATCTTCTGATCTTCGAAAAAGAATTAACCTCGGCCTCCCATCAACTCCTCATCTCAACTGATGACGGTTCGTTTGGAGTTCACGGTTTTGTAACCACTATTCTTCAATCTATAATTGATGAAGGCAAAAAAATCGACATGGTTATCTCGATCGGTCCGGTCCCAATGATGAAAGCCGTTGTCAAAGTTACCAAGGAACATAATATAAAGACCTTCGTTTCTCTTAATCCGGTTATGGTTGATGGGACCGGAATGTGCGGCGCCTGCCGCGTAACCGTCGGCGGCAAAACCCGCTTTGCCTGTGTCGATGGTCCCGATTTCGACGGCCATGAAGTCGATTTCGATGAAATGACCAAACGATTGAAAATGTATTCTCGGTATGAAAAACAATCCTATGAGAAGTTTCTTGAAGCCGAGCATTGTAATCTTAGAAAACAAGTCGAAAACCTTGAAAAATAATATTGGTGATATAATGACAGATTTTGCAAAAAAAGAACCACTGCCGAAAAAAGAGCGCATGCTTGTCCCTCGGGCAGTCATGCCTCAGCAGGACCCTAAAGTGCGCGTCACTAATTTCAAGGAAGTTCCTTTCGGTCTGACTCCCGAAATGGCTCAGATGGAAGCTTCCCGATGCCTCGAATGCAAAAAACCCGTATGTGTTGACGGCTGTCCGGTCGAGGTTGATATTCCCGGATTTATTAAGCTCGTTATGGAAGGCCGTTTCGGCGATGCCGCCAAGCGGATTAAAAGAACCAATGCGCTCCCCGCTATCTGCGGCCGCGTTTGCCCGCAGGAAGAGCAGTGCGAGCAGGTTTGTATTATCGGCAAGAAACATAAACCGGTTGCTATTGGTTATCTCGAACGCTTTGTCGCCGACTGGGAGCGGGAGCATAATCTCGTTGAATATCCCGAAATCCCGGCTCAGACCGGAAAGAAAATAGCAATTGTGGGTTCCGGCCCCGCCGGCTTAACCGTTGCCGCCGATCTCGTCAAGCTTGGCCATAAAATTGTCATGTACGAAGCTCTTCATAAGCCGGGCGGCGTTCTGGTTTATGGTATTCCCGAATTCCGTCTTCCCAAGGCAATTGTTGCCGCCGAAGTTGCCTACTTGGAAAAACTCGGAGTTGAGGTTAACAATAGCTACGTCGTCGGTAAGCTCGACACCGTCGATGAACTGATGAATGAAATGGGTTTCGATGCCGTCTTTATCGCCACCGGTGCCGGCCTCCCCAACTTTATGAAAATTGAAGGCGAAAATCTTAACGGCATCTATTCCGCCAATGAATTTCTGACTCGCTCCAACCTGATGGCTGCTTATGATTTTCCCAATATGGACACGCCCATTTTTGTCGGCGATAATGTCGCCGTTCTCGGAGGCGGCAATACCGCCATGGATTCGATCCGCACCGCCCTGCGTCTTGGCGCCAAAAACGGTTATATCATCTATCGCCGTTCCCGCAACGAAATGCCGGCCCGTATTGAAGAGGTGCATCATGCCGAAGAGGAAGGCGTGCAATTCAATTTCCTGACCTCGCCGGTCAAATATATTGGTGATGATGACGGCTGGGTCAAAGAGATGGAATGCGTCAAATACGAACTGGGCGAACCCGACGCCTCCGGCCGTCGCCGTCCCGTTCCGATACCGGGTTCCAATTTCCGCATCCCGATTGATACGGTCGTGGTTGCCGTCGGAAATTCCTCCAACCCGCTTATTCCCCAAACAACCAAAGGTCTTGAAACCAATAAATGGGGCAATATTACCGTCAATGAGTCAACCATGATGACGTCTCGCAAAGGCGTTTTTGCCGGAGGCGACATTGTCACCGGTGGAGCAACCGTAATCCTGGCCGCCGGAGCCGGAAAAATCGCGGCCCGCGCCATGCATAAATACGTCATGGGTCTCCCCATGGACGAACCGGCGAAAGAAAAAGCCGAAGCAAAATAACAGTCCTGACATAAAAATATTATTTCGTGCCCGGTAGGTTATTAAACCTACCGGCTTTTATTTTCCGCGATAAGTCTAAAGATTAACCGGGCGCGGGATTAATTGAATTTAACATTTGGGGCGGCTGGAGGCCGAAAGAGCTTGTTATTTCAACTCTTTACCCGAATAAAAAAGTCAGGAGCGTTCAGCTCCTGACCAACTCATTTCCCGATCAAGCCGGGAATAACCGACTCAGTCGGCTTAATTTTTATGGCTCTCTACTTATGCAGAGTCACCATTGTTGCTTTTCCCTTGGTGATATACTCGATTTTGTCCTCTCGAGCGAGCCACCCCAGGGCCTGGTAGACAATCACCTGCTTTTCGTTAACTACTTTTGGCAGTTGACTCAGGCTGACCTCGTTCTTCTTTTTAAGCATGGTCCAGATTTTTCCGGCTGTGAGGCCGATTATCTCTTTCATCTTATAACTCCATGATAAAAGTTCCATTCTCGATATTATACAAATAACGACCAATGAATATTAAGCCTTATTGGATAGTTTTAATCTATTCACTGATTATAATACCGGAATAATATATGGCAGTATTAAATATTATTGCAACATAATATTAATAATTATTACGATTAGACGGTTAAGTTCTACTCGGAGTTATGATTATCTGACAGTTATATTTTCCGTCCTATATTCAAAAAATAAAAAAGGCAGGAGTCGAATCTCCCGCCCCATCAAAAAATCTGAATGGTCCCCTACCTCTGCAAGGCCACCATGGTCGCTTTTCCTCTGGTGACATATTCAATTTTGTCCTCGCGGGCGAGCCATCCCAGCGACTGATAAACAATCGCCTGTTTTTCATCGACGATCTTGGGAAGCTGGCTCAAGCTGACTGCTTCATTTTCATTTAAAGTAGCCCAGATTTTTCCGGCAGTTTGACCGATAATTTCTTTCATTATATTGCTCCGTTTAAAAAGTTCAATTTTACCAATTATACGCTCAAAGATGCAGAAATGATTAGCTTATTATTTATTATCGGTTAATCCGCCCCCATTTATAACCCTTAAAGTGTTAATTCATTATTATTCTGTTATTATATGTATTGCAACATATTATCAATAGATTAATAATTGCATAATCCTGTTAATTTGAGGTAATAGGTGCGAGATATGGATTAAAAAAAAACGGACGGCTTAACAATTCCCGCCCGTTTAAAAATCAAATTGCCAAAAATTAATCTACCATTTAACCTTCTTCAATTTTCCGGTCAATTTCGCCTTCACCGCCTGCATTTTCAGTTTGGCGATTTTATCGGTCGGATCAAGATTTTTCGGACAAACCTGCTGGCAGTTGAAAATTGTATGGCACCGAAAAACACCGGTATCCGATGCAAGATATGACAACCGCTCATAAGTCGCCGTGTCGCGCGAATCATTGACAAACCTCAGCGCCTTCAAAAGCGCCTGTGGACCAAGATAACGCTCATCGGTCGCCACCACCGGGCAGGAACCATAACAAGCGGCGCAAAGGATGCAATCAACCGTCCAATCGATTTTATGCCGTTCTTCGGGTGTTTGAAGATATTCGCGTTCCGGCGGATCGCCGTCGGTGATCAGATACGGTTTGATCGCCTCATACTGGCGGAAAAACGGATCAAGATCGACCACCAGGTCGCGGACTATTTTCATATGCGCCAGGGGACGGACCGTGACTGTCTCACCCATATCGGCCACCTGCGTTTCACAGGCCAGACGGTACTGGCCATTGATATGCATGGCGCAGGAACCGCAGACCCCCTGACGGCAGGAGGAGCGAAAAGCGAGCGTCGGGTCGAGATGTTCCATGATATAATAGAGCCCCTCAAGGACCGTCATTGATTTCTTTTCAGGCAGTTTAAAGGTCTGAAAACTGGCCGTCGTCGAAATTTTTGGATTATATCTGAAAATTTTGAATACCGGCATATCAATATTTCCTTTCCTCAGGTTCATACTTGCCTGCCGTAACCGCCTTATATGTTATCTCTGGTTCGCCATCCTTATATGTACACAGCGTATGCTTCATCCATTCAGCATCGAGACGGGTCTTGAAATCGAGCCGGGAATGGGAACCGCGGGATTCTTTTCTATTGAAGGCGCCTTTGGCAATTGTCAACGCAGTATCGAGATTACCGGCAATTTCAGTTACCCAGAGATAATCATAATTGAACTTACCCGTATCGGGAATAGCCCGGATCTTTTTAAAGCGCTCCTTGAGCATTTTAACCTCGGTCACCGCCGCCTGCAAATCGGAATTGATTCGGAAAATACCAACCTTGTCCATCATCACCCGCGCCAGCTGATCCTTGATATCATACGGATTTTCCTTGCCGGTCGAAGAATACAACTTTTTGGCATTATCCAATTCGACTTTAAGAGCATTGTTCAATGTCTCGGTATCTTCGGTCCCGCTTACACCCTTAATCCACTTCGCCGTATAATTACCGGTTCTGGTTCCAAAGACGACCGTATCAAGAAGCGAGTTTCCGCCGAGCCGGTTGGAGCCGTGCACCGAAACGCAGGCGCATTCCCCGGCCGCAAAAAAACCCTCCATCGGCGTAACGCCATCGGCATCGCAGTCTATTCCACCCATCGTGTAATGCATCGCCGGATGCACCGGAATCGGCTCATCAATCGGATCGATATTGCGGAAATTGAGGCAGATTTCGCGAATTCCCGGAAGACGCTCCATAATTTTATCCCGGCCAAGATGGCGCAGGTCCAGATGCAAATAACGATCTTCAAAACCACGGCCCTCATTAATTTCGGTCTGCATCGCCCGGGCCACAATATCCCGCGGGGCCAGTTCCATAATCTTCTCGGAAACATAGTTTTTCATAAACCGCTCGCCGACATTATTAAGAAGATACCCGCCCTCGCCGCGGCATCCCTCAGTCATCAAAATCGAGGAGCCGTCAAGTCCGGTCGGATGGAACTGAATAAATTCCATATCTTTAACCGGCACTCCCGCCCAGTACGGCATCGCCACCCCAAGACCGGTTGAGGAATGAGCATTGGTCGTGTTAACCGAATAAACTCGTCCCGAACCACCGGTGGCAAAAACGACCGCTTTGGCGCCGATAGTCTGAAACTCGCCGGTGTGCATATTGAGAATCACCACGCCGGCGCAACGGTTATCCCTGACCGCCAGACGGGTCACGAATCGTTCGTACATAACGTCAATGCCCCGCTTGACCACCTGTTCATAGCAGGAATGAAGCAGATACAGGCCGGTCCGGTCGGCTCCGTAACAGGTCCGGGGAAAACCGGCCCCGCCGAACGGCCGTTGGGCAATTTTACCATTATCGTAACGGGAGAACGGACAGCCCCAGTGCTCGAATTCCAACACCACGCCGGGAGCGTCCTGGCACATAATCTCAACCGCATCCTGATCAGCCAGAAAATCGGAACCTTTAATCGTGTCATAAGCGTGCCGTTCGGGGGTGTCGTCATGGCCATCGGGATGATTGGCCAGCGCGGCATTGATTCCCCCCTGCGCCGCGCCCGAATGCGAGCGAACCGGATGAATCTTGGATATCAAGCCGACTTTTCCGCCGGCATCGTGAGCCGCAATCGCAGCTCTCATTCCGGCCAGGCCGCCGCCAATAATCAGTATATCATAAAACATTTAAAATCCCCCCGTCGTATAATTTTCAGGATTGAATTTGGGGATTTGAAGATAAATCAACGCCGCCATTAAGATTATAAAAATAACTATTAAAACCCAAAAAATCTTTTTGTGCGAGGCCGACCAGTCAAAGAAATCGGTGAATGTTATTCTCAATCCGTTTAACATATGAAAGAAAACACCGGCTATAAGAAGAATCTCCAGCGCCGCAAAAAACGGATTTTGCACCTGCCCCATTCGCTCATTGAATGTTTCCGGCCCCGAAATAGCCGAAGACAGTACAATCGTATGCATTATCAAATAAATCGAAAGCCCGATGCCGCTGATCCGATGCACCCAGTATGAGAATGTTCCAACATTCTTATTCAGAGTGACATCCTCAGCCATGCCTTTTATCTTATTTCCAAATGCCATAGCCTGTCACTCCTAAAATAAATTGATCAAAGTCATCGTTCCGGTTGCAATCAGCCCCAGACCAAGAATCCATAGCAACGATTTTATAATTGTCGATGTACCGTCGGTCAAACGGAAATCGGCAATAATCTGCCATAATCCGTTTAGCCCGTGATAAACCACCACCGGGACAAATAGGAAATAGTATATTTTCCACCAAAACGACGACGCCAGATTGGTCCTGACGCTGGCAAAATTTATAATTCCCGAGGTAGTTATATCGTGAAACAGATGATGCACATTAATATGAGTTAATAAGAAAAAAGCCAGCATTAAGCCCGAAATTCTCTGCAAAAACCAGGTCAATGCCGACACCGTCGATACTTTTTCGGTCATTAGATACTCCCCGATTAGATATTTATAGATTTTTCTAAACTAAGAATATTTTCCTATCGCTTGTCAAGTTTAAACTGTCCCCCGATATGCGGTCCATCAATCCCAACCGAAAGCTGCTTATTCATTTAGGACATTATAGATTATTACAGTCTATATATCAAGCGTTAAATTATCTTCGGCCAGAATAAATTTATCCGGCCGTGATTGGGCCAGGGTTTGAAGTGCTTCAATTGAGTCCTCGGCGATATGCGTCAGCACCACCCGCCTCACATTTCGGCTCTCCGGCAGTTCCCGCAGTTTAATTAAATCGATATGCGTCGTCTCGACAATCAATAAATCCAGATTATCCAAATCCTTTTCAATATCATCGAGCGACTCTAAATCAGCTGAGTAGAGCAGAGTCTTATCTTTAACATAAATCTTAAATGAAAATGACTGCATTTGATTGTCCAGACCGGTGATTTTATATTTTTCAATCGCCTCATAGCTTCGGAACAGATGCCGATTGGCTATCGGTTTTATAGAAATATTATCTTCGTATAGCGAAATCATCGGCTCCATTGGAATAAATGAAAGTTCATATAGAAATTTCTCTTCAAACAGATAGCAGGCTTTCATATATTTTTGGATTATCTCTATCCCCTCGGCCGGCATATGGATGCATAGCTTTTCCGCTCGCTTCAGAAGGTAGAACTTTTGGATATACAATAGCAGATCGCCAATATGGTCGATATGCATATGCGAAATGAATATATTATCAATAGAGAGAGGATCATACCCCATACTCAAAAACGAACGCAACGATCCCGACCCGCAATCAAACAGGCATAGCCTGTTTTTATATTCCAATAGATATGAGGAGCTGTTGCGGCCACCGACCGTATGCCCCGCCCCGGAGCCAAGTATGATGAATTTGGGGTTCATTTAATCTATTATATTTTCTTTCTCTTTGATCGTTTCATATATATTGTTCACATCTGAATAAGTTTC
>JBDRRI010000150.1:0-3936 GCA_043825815.1 Candidatus Zixiibacteriota bacterium | reverse complement strand
AGCAGTGGCAAAATTTTTATATTTTTTAAAGAAACCTTAAAATTTTGATTCCCAACGAAGGAGGTGGTTTAAGTTTTCAGAAAGATTAATTAACCACTTAAAGAGGTTTGGAAATTAAATTTGATGGGAACAAATTCGTATTGAAAGGAGCACGCTTATGACAAGGAAACTCTCAATTGTAGTTTTTCTTTCCTTGTTACTTTTTGCCTTTTTTGCTGTTAGTGCTTTTGGAATGGCGACCAAAGGTAATCATAATCAGGTTAAAGTAGGCACGCTACCCAAGGCAAAATTGGCCGGTGCGGAAAGAAATACCGGTTATACTAATCCAGAGCCAAATGTTCAAAATCAAAGCTTGGGTGTTGATGAAATCAATTCACTCTCGCCCGGTTTGCAGATTGGTACTACAACCTATGATTACCAGTCTAACTGCCGTATGAACCGTCAGGTTGGTATTCGCGGTAATGAATACGTTCATTTTGACTGGATGTATCAAACCGATAGCACTGATGGCGGCGATCGCGGAACCGGATATAACTTTTGGGATTCTGATGACGGCGAATTGAATTTCGGTTCAGTTGGCTGTAATGTCCATCCTCGTCTCGGTTCGGAGAATAACTATTCCGGCTATGTCGGATTGGATGTTGATACGGAAGGAAAAGTAAATATTTCCAATCACCACGATGAAGGCAATGGTTATGCCTCTACGATATGGTATGATTTTCAATCGGGAACCTGTTATTTTTCACCATATCGCAGCAAATTACCTGATTCGACTATGAGTGCCCCGGACCTTTATGACGAACAGGATGAATATGAGCAGATTTGGCCGAGCCATGAATATCAGGTTTGGAGCGGCGATACGGTAACCCACCTGTTCACTAACCAATTTGAAGAATCGATTGAACCGTCTTATATTGCCTATTTCAGAAGAGTCGGCAGTGACACACTCGGCTACTGGGAATATCCTCCGATGGTTGTCGATACTATTCCGGTTATTTCTCAAATGGTTACGGCCTCTCGCGTCAGCGGAAAAGTAGCCCTTGTTTGGGCCGGCCCTATTCCGGACGTTCAAGGCGATAATGAATCCAGCCTTAGAGGAGCGCAGAGAGAAAACGATCTGTTTTATAAATTATCCGATGATATGGGTGCCACCTGGGGACCCGATGTAAACGCAACCTGGAATAAAACTGACGAAGGTTGGTGGTTGCACGGTGACCTTTCGGCCCTATACGGAACTGATGACTATCTCCATGTTATTTGGGATGCTCGTGAGGTAACTCCAATTAGCGGTGGTACCTACGCCCATTTTTATGGCTGTCGTTTATTCCACTGGTCGAATCGTCCTGACCAAAATAATTTAATTCGTGTTATCAAAGATGCCAACTGGGATCTTCCGGAAGCCCCTAACTATTGTTATGGCGGTGCCTGGAACGAAATGTCAATTGTGAAAATGTCGATTTCCGAATGTGAAGGCAAAATGTATGCTGTCTTCTGCCAGTTCAATGATATTTACAATGGTATATCCGATGACTGTCATGAAGATGCTTTTTCCGCCGGCCGTCCCTCGACAGCCAACGGTGAAGTTTGGATTTCGGTTTCTAACAACTGGGGTTTTAACTGGGATCAGGCCAGAAATCTGACCAATTCCTACACACCCTATTGTAATACTGAAGAAGCAGGCAATGAATGCGATTCTGACGTATGGCCATCGGCCGCCCGTTTTGGCTCACAGGTAGTCACCGGTGATTATGCCGGTGCTGATGTTGTTGACCCTTCCGAGGGCGTCTATACCGGCGATTATTATCTTGATGTTACATTCATAAATGATAAATTCGGCGGCGGTTGCGTTCAGGATGCCGGTATTTGGACCATCAATCCGGTCAAATGGATTCGTGTTCCTTGTATCGACCCGGTTCCCAATCCGGTTCTTTCGACCTCTCCCGGCCAGATTACCGATCCGGCCTGGACGATGCCGAATGTTCAGCTTGATACGACCATCAGACTGGAAAATATTGGTAATGCTCCTCTTGATATAAGTGACATCTCGGTCGCCTATGTTAGCGGAGCCGACTGGATCAGCTTAGACGTAACGAGCGGGATTAATATTTCACATCTGGATCCCAACTATTATGAATTGGGAATTCACCTTAATGCCAGCGGCGTAATCACAACCGGACCGACTGTTGTCGAGGGTTATCTTGAGATAACATCGACCTCATTGGGCGGATCGGTCGATTCGTTCTATATTTCCTTGATTGTGGCTGACCATGTTCAGTTCCCGGTTGAAGGCGATATCAGAACCGATTGCACGCGGATTATCTGGAATAATGCCGGTAATATTGGCAAGGGTGGAAATCCTCCCGATGGGGGATACAACCTCAACTTCTTTGACGATTGTGACATTACCGAAAACACTTCCGGTGCCAATGACAATATTAATGTCTACCTCTACGACGGCTCGCCGTTCATACTGCGTAAAACCAGCACTGACACTTTATTGAATAGCTATGTATTTGACGCCAACTGGTTAACCTCTGATGGTCTTCGTCCTCTCGAAGATCCGACTATTGATTCTACCGGACACGCCGATTACAGATATGTCTATACTGGCGAATTCTCGACTCAAGATACGGCTATTACGGCACGCATCAAGTACTATGCTCCGACGCACGCTGACTCATGCGAGTTTATTGTTATGCGCCAGGAATTCACCAATACTTCCGGCGGAGTTATCAATGACATTTATTTCGGTCAATTATTTGACTGGGATATTCCATCCGACACGACCGTCAGAAACGGTTCGGATTTTGACGCTCCCGGCGGCGTAGGAAGTATGGATGTTATGTGGTGCTACGGTGGCGAATATGGTCCGGATGATATTGCGAACAATGACTGTATTTTGGCCGATCAGCGGTTGGCTGGATATGCTTTCTATAACGGTTATAGACTTCCAGCTGGCAATCAGGAAACTGATAGTCTTGAGAATCCCAAAGGACCGTGGTGGACTCATTTAAATGACGATTGGGTGTCACCGACCGGAAACTTTGTCGGTTCGCAACTATATAGTAAAATGGAACTGATGGGATCTACCTGGGAAACTTGGGAAGCTACCGCTGAGGGGTCAACCAATCCGGATTCAATGTTCCAGGATCTCAATATGGTTTCAACATACGGCAAGTTTAGTATGAATAATAATGACACCTTGATTTTTGTCACTATTCTTTCAGCCTCAACTGATGGCACTTCGGGTCTTTTGACAAATATTGCCAAAGCTCGTGCCTGGATTGCCAGTCGTCCGTATATCTTTGAGTGGCCGGAATTTAATCCGGGCTGTTGTGTCGTTCCGGGCGATGCCAACCATAATGGCGTAGTTAATATTCTTGATATTACTTTTACCATTGCTTACCTGTATAAGGGCGGTGCGGCTCCGGTTTGTTTAGACGAAGCTGATGCCAATAGCAATGAGGTAATTAATATTCTTGATATTACCTACAATATCGCTTATCTGTATAAAGGTGGCGCGGCTCCGATATGCGGAGATCTCGGCCACAAGTAAATAGTCTTTAGATTTTTCTCAATATCTCGGGGAGCCGTGTAACGGCTTCCCGAGAGTTCTTGACAAATATTCATTTAATTATTATATTTATTCAGTAAAATAGTCCTCACTATCGCTATATAAAAAAGAGAGATTGAAAATAATTAAAATTGACCGATACTTTAATTGAACAAGACATTATATGTACTTGTTATAATTATTGATTGTGTAAGTGTAGAAAAGAGGCCTTTGGCGATAAATCATAATTTATTGGATAAATAATTCATTTAAAATATTTGGAGAATCTAATGAGGGTAAATTTAAGACATTTGGCGGGAATGGTAAGTCTTATTCTACTATTAATTGCGGTATCTGGTATTTCGATCAGTGCCCGTGTTTAC
>JBDRRI010000149.1:0-10286 GCA_043825815.1 Candidatus Zixiibacteriota bacterium | reverse complement strand
ATATGGGCAATATCGCCGCGCGTAAATTCGGTCTGGTTTATCGGATGCCGGAAAATATCGCCAGTATCTACCAATATATTGATATTATGTTGCCATCATTCAATGGCGATGATTCTAATGAACTTCCGGTCGCGGCCACTTATATTATAAGTCGGAATGGTAAAATTGCCGGCGGATTTATTAATATTGATTTTATGGTGCGCCCCGATCCGGATAGAATCATTGATGTCTTAAATTCAATTCGCTGAATAATTAATTTTGTCCGGCTGAAGCTAAAGTAGTACCCGGCGATAAAAATAAGATTAGTCCGTAACCTCAATATTTTTAAATATCCGCGCCAGCGATTTCCCCGGCGCTTTGATGTCAAGATCAAAAAAGTAGCCAAAAGGCGTCAGATAAACCTCGTAGTCGGCCTTTTTCATCCGCTCGGCCGAATTGTCAAGAATCTGTTTCGATATTTCAATTGAGGCTTTGCTATCCGAAAGATGAGCAAAAGTATGAATAACGACTTTGTTGGTGTCGTTTTTTCTGGCCGCCCATTTTAGATTTTTAACCAGCTTGGTTTCAATGTAAGCGGGATCAGCTTCATCCTCGGCCTCGACCTGAATAAGCCCAACCAGGCAATTTTCGATGGTCTGTGCCTCATCAATTTCAGGGGCGTCATCGACTGTCTTAATGGTTGTCTTATAGCCGAAACTATCGGCGTATATCATCAGCATTTTCAAAATATATTTCCTAAATTACTTTTAGAGATTATATAACATAAGATTAGTATTTACAAATCGTAAAAGCTATTTATCTAAAATTACCGAGCCCTCTCTTTAAATATACTGCCAAAATCGGCCCGATTATTATTAGTGCAAGACCGCTATATTCTCCTGCCAACGGTCCGCCGAAAGGGCTGATATTAAACCAGTAAGCGACATTATGTCCAATGCCATTGAGTGTCATGCCGATCGCCAGAAATATGGCCAGTTTGTAGGCCCATCGCTTTTGGGCGATCAGGTGATATAGGGTAAAAACGAAGATGCAAAATATGAGAAGATTCACTATAAGGAAATTGGTTACACTACCCAATACTGATATCGCCGCAAAATCTCCGACTATCTCCTCAAACAGATGCGCCTGATAGGCGATTAATAAAAGCAGATACCAGATTATTATATTATTCGCAGCCTTTAAAGCACTACCATTTAATCGAATTGGCAATTTTTTCCACTTCTTCCGAAATTTCATTAGTAAATTGTTTTTCACACTTGGTTCTTAAAAACAATAACATGTTGTTATTTTGAATAACAATTAATATTGCTCCAAAATCAATCTGTCTTTTGGCTTCACCAACAGTACTAGTCGAAAGTTGTTGCCGTGCGCTTGCTAAATTAACAAACCTTCCATCTTTGTAGCTAATTTTTCCAATCCAGTGTATCGCCTTTGAGCCATTAATTAACATTGGCTTTTTTTGCATAGTTCTTAACCATTCAAATGTAAATTTTTCATCACTGGAAACGAAATCCTGCATGATATTTTTTTTAAATGCTGATTGATGATCGTCCGACAATAAAGAGTCCAAGTAAAAAACCGGATCAATATTCATTTCTGTAACATAAATATCTATTACCGGGATTAGGGCCAATTCAGGAGTGCTGTATAAATAATCGGGAATCTTATGATTTTGTGGAATCAAAGAAAGACGATAACATCCTTCGTCGTCTTTAAGTTCCGGCTTAAAACCATCAGGTATTTCAACTTCAAATTTAAACTGCTTATCAATAAAACGATTTTCCTTAAGTTCTCCCGACTTTTCTTTCTTCTTTGGTTTCTTTGCTTCAATTGCGGTAAAGCCGACGATTAGCAGTAAGATACAGATTAGATATTTACTCATGATATCCTCCCTATTTGACCATTTATGCTGAATGCTAAGTATAATAACTATAATAAATTATTCTAATTTCGCAAGATTATTTTGCCAATTAATCTGTTGCTTCCCGAAACTATTTGCCCCTTGCGGTTTAAAAGCATATATTTGACAAAAATAGGAAACTCTTGAGGGAGAAAATAAATGAGGGCTTTAATTACCGGAATTACGGGACAGGATGGCTCATATCTGGCCGAACTGTTGCTTGAAAAGGGATACGATGTTTATGGAATGGTGCGGCGCTCCTCGACCGAATCCAACGAACGAATTGACCATCTTCGGGATAGAATAACTTTGGTGCAAGCCGATCTTCTGGACCAGCTATCAATAATCAGCATCGTTGAAGAATTTAAGCCTGATGAAATCTACAATCTGGCCGCGCAGTCATTTGTCCCAACTTCATGGAATCAACCGATTTTAACCGGGGAATTTAATGCTCTTGGCGTCACGCGTATTTTAGAGGCGATTCGTCTCGTTAACAAAAAAATCAGATTTTACCAGGCCTCGTCCTCGGAGATGTTCGGCAAAGTTCGCGAGGTTCCTCAGAGTGAACATACGCCTTTTTATCCTCGTTCACCTTATGGTGTTGCCAAGGTTTACGGGCATTGGATAACCGTCAATTATCGAGAAAGCTTTAATATCCACGCCAATTCGGGAATACTGTTTAATCATGAATCGCCGCGGCGCGGCCTGGAATTTGTAACCCGTAAAATAACCAATGGCGTCGCCAGTATAAAACTGGGTTTGGCCGACAAACTTGCCCTTGGCAATCTTGACGCCCAGCGCGATTGGGGATTCGCCGGGGATTATGTCCGGGCGATGTGGATGATGCTTCAACAGGACGAGCCGGGTAATTTCGTGATAGCGACCGGCGAGACTCACTCGGTGAAAGAATTTGTGGAAACCGCATTCGGGCATGTTAATCTTGATTATCGCGATTATGTAGTCACCGATCCCCGGTTTGTTCGTCCCGCGGAGGTTGATCAGCTTTTGGGCGATCCAAAACTGGCCCGGGAAAAACTTGGGTGGGAAACCAAAGTCAGTTTCAAGGGACTGGTTACGATGATGGTTGACTCCGATATGGAAATACTCAGTCAGTAAATTCGATGATGAAGATAAATACTTTGGTGACCGGAATCGCAGGATTTGCTGGATCATATCTGGCGGAAATCCTTCTGGAGAAGGGGCATAAGGTCTATGGCTTTCTGGCTCCCGGAGAAAAGACAGCCAATCTTAGGCATCTTTTAAATGATATTAATCTTGAACGATTTGATATTCTAAAGTTAAATAGGCTATCCAGATTCGTCAAATTGGCCAAGCCCGATTACCTCTTTCATCTCGCCGCTTTTGCCTCGGTTGGGCAATCATTTGATAATGAGCGTTTGGTCTACGATATTAATTTTTCGGGAACGCTGAATCTGATAGATTCGGTTCTGAGCCTGAATAAGAAAATAAAAAAATTGGTTTTTATCAGTTCCTCCGATGTTTATGGTAAATTTGAGCCGGAAAGCAAAACCCTTCGTGAATCGCAGTCGTTCAATCCGCAATCCCCCTATGCCATATCTAAAGCGTCAGGAGAATATCTGATGTTATATCATTTTAAGAAAAATAGCCTTCCCGCTGTCCGGGTTCGCGCTTTTAACCATACCGGACCGCGTCAGAGCAATAACTACGCCGTTCCCTCTTTTTGCCGGCAGATTGCCGAGATTGAGGCGGGCGCTAAAAAACCGGTGATTTCGGTAGGGGATTTATCGGCCAAAAGGGATCTTTCCGATGTTCGGGATATTGTTTGGGGTTATTATTTATCGGCCATAAAAGGAGAACCCGGCGACGTATATCAGCTATGCTCCGGAAAATCGGTGGCAATAAAGACTGTTCTGGATAAACTCTTGAAATGCTCCGCCTGCGATATTAAGGTTAGGGTTGATAAAAGCCGATTTAGAAAAACAGATATTCCGGTCTTGCGGGGTTGTAATAAATATGCTAAACTAAAATTAGGTTGGCATTTGGAATATAGCTTAGACAGGACATTGAACGATACTCTCCAATATTGGAGAGATAAAAGAAAACGGTGAGTTTCAAAGGAAAAAATAATGAAACAGGATCTGATTCGAAAAATCAAAGAGCGAAAAGCAAAGATCGGTATTATCGGTCTCGGTTATGTTGGGTTGCCTCTGGCGGTCGAATTTGGCGAGGCTGGATTTGAAGTTATTGGATTTGATATCTCCGAAAGAAAAGTACAGCTAATTAATTCCGGAAAATCTGATATTGATGACGTTTCCAATGCCTCCGTCAAGAAACTTATCGATGCCAAAAAACTAAGTGCTACCAGCGATCCCAAGTTGATAAAAAAAGTTGATACTATCTCAATTTGCGTCCCAACTCCGCTTTCTAAGACAAAAGACCCGGACGTCAGTTATATTTTGGCCGCTTTGGATTGGGTCAAGGATCATTTGCATAAGGGGATGTTAATCGTTTTGGAATCGACCACCTATCCCGGAACCACCGATGATCTGATACTTCCGAAATTAGAGGAAAAGGGACTTAAGGTTGGCAAAGATTTCTTTGTAGCCTTTTCGCCGGAACGGGTCGATCCAGGCAATGCCCGTTTCAAAACCAATAACACGCCCCGTGTAGTCGGAGGTGTAACTCCTCAATGTACGCAAGTGGCCAAAATGTTTTATGAGCAGATTATCGGTCTGGTAGTCCCGATGTCGTCTACTCGGGCCGCTGAAATGGTTAAACTTCTGGAAAATACTTTTAGATCGGTCAATATCGGCCTTGTCAATGAAGTGGCCTTGATGTGCGATCGTCTTGGTATCAATGTGTGGGAGATTATCGATGCCGCCGCGACCAAGCCGTTCGGTTTTATGCCGTTTTATCCGGGCCCGGGACTGGGCGGACATTGTATTCCAATCGACCCGCATTATTTATCATGGAAATTGAAATCACTTAATTATTATGCTCGTTTTATCGAACTGGCCGGTGATATAAATTCGCATATGCCGGAATATGTCGTTGATCGAATCCGCCGCTTGCTTAATTTTCACGGGAAGTCGGTTAAAAATGCCAATATTATGATTCTTGGTGTGTCTTATAAAAGAGATATTATGGATATCCGGGAATCACCCGCTCTCGATGTGATAAAACTCCTGGAAAAAGATGGAGCCGTGTTGAGATATAACGATCCTTTTGTTCCCGAAATAAACTGGGATAGTAATAAGCACAAATCCGTTAAACTCACTCCGGCGACTATGGCAAAAACCGATATTACCGTTATTTTAACCGATCATACCAGTTACAATTATCAATGGATAGTGGAAAATTCAAAAATGATTTTTGATACCAGAAATGCCACCAAGCATGTTGTAGAGGGTCGTGAGAAAATCAATCTTCTGTAAGTGAAATCCCTTGATATTGTCTGTATAATATTGTGCGACAACGCCTTTCTTGAAAAAGAAAGGCGTTTATTTTATTAATTTAAAAGATTCTATGCCGATAATATATATGTTGATTATATGACCTATAATTATCGGAGATTTTTGTGTCTGAAATCGATTTCAAGGAATTGGGTCAGATCCTATATGACTTGATGAAAACTATCAAGGTTATATCGGTCTATCCCGACAATAATCCAATTCCGATGAAGCTCAAAGAGTCGTTTATTTATCGTTTCACCGATTTAATCCGAGAATATGGTGGCCTCAAACTCGCTGTTGATCGTAATCAGCTGCTGATTAACAGCAAGGTTGTTTTCGAGGATAGATCTGACGAAGAAGCTTTGGCTCTTATATTTCATTATTCTGGAATTACCGAAATCCAGTTCACGGCGCAATTTGAAACCGCGCAAGCCAATCAATTTTTCAAAGCGATCAAATCTTATATTAATCGCGAAGACGGATGCGAAGACCTGGTTGCCCTTTTTTGGGAGGCGGATATCGGCGGATTTGAATATCAAACGCTCGATGATATCCATCTTCAGAATTATGCCGGTGATGATCATACCCGGGAAACGGCTTATTATAATTCCGATGATGAGGCGGATGGTAATGAGGCCGACAATGTTGCTTATAATGCAATATTTCTTGATGAAGAGATATCATCCGGCGAAAGTAACAAACAGTTTGAGCAGGATAAACTTGATGACGGCCGAATGGGCTTTAATAAAACCGAACATCGTCCTGAAAATCTGACTCTTCCCAATATGGCTAATTTATTGAATAATGCCTATAAAATTGGGGATGATGAGCGGAAGGTTATTGAAAGACTGATTAAAGAAAATGAAAATCTTGATCCTTTCCGGGTGACGTCCGAATTGATCCGGGAAATGCTATATCAGGAAAACGAATATAATGAATTTATAGAATCAGTGACCGTTGCCGAGAAGATTCGTACGGAATTCGTTCGTTGCGGACAGATACGATATGCCGGTGAAATTTTATCGCATTTGCAGGAAACGAAATTTCTTAAAAGTGATAGATCCTCGAAATGGCAGGAAGCAATTGATTCCGCATTGATAATGGCCGGAGGGTGGGAATCAATCGCCCAATTGGGCCGGTCATTAAATGATTATGAGGAAATAACAGCCGAGGATCTAACGGCATATCTTAATCATTTTGATTGGCACGTCCTTTCGGCTCTGATTGACTTGCTGGGGAATCTGGAAAATAAATCTCATCGTTTGGCTCTTTGCGATTATCTGGCTGAAAACGGCAAAAAAAATATCGACATTATTGCCAAAGGTATTTTTGATAAACGCTGGTTTGTCGTCCGGAATGTTGTTGGTATATTAATCTCTATCGGCGGCGATAAAGCCTTTACCTATCTGGCCAAAGCTGTTGATCACGAGGAGCCGCGGGTTAGAATAAATATCGCTAAATGTCTGGCTGAATATGATAACGCAAAATCAATTGATATTTTTATGAGATTAATATGGGATCGGGATAGTGCCGTTCAAAAGACGGCAATTGCCGTTATCGGAAAACTGGCAGGAGAAACGGCTTTGAACCATTTGGCGCAAATTATCAAAGATTCGAGGTTTGAACAATTGGCGGACAGTAGTAAGAGAGCAATTATTCTGAAATTCTCCGAAGTGGGCGGATCCTATGCTGTTCAATATCTGGAATCTCTGGTAAATCGATTCCGTGGCGGCCTAAGATCAAATCGGGATTATTATCGAAATGTGGCATTTCACGCACTGGCGATAAACAGGTCGGAAAAGGCCGAAGAGGTATTGAAAAAAATGTCCAAATCCTGGAAAAAATCGGTTCGCCAGTTGGCCGTTGAGGCTCTTCGGGTGAGACACCAACAAATAGATGAGATTGCCGTATGATTGCGAAAAATGAAACCAAACCGACCATGCAGCTGGCCGCGGAGCATGAATTGGCCTTTATTAATGCTTTGTTCCGATTATTCAAAACGGCTCAGTACGTTAATACTACTAACGATACTTATCGAACCCAGGCGGATAAATTTCGTCAGATATTTAACAGAATTATAGGCGAAGACGGCGATATCACAATAAAAATTGTCAGTGATAGAATATTCATTAATGAAAGGTTGGCCAAATTTGACAGCGATGGCATGTGGCGGGCACGCGAGGTCATTGATCGTTGGCGGTTAATGAGAATCGGCGGAATTATTTTGGGTCAGGCTCTGAAACTTGAACAGTTTGATAAATTTGTTGAATATATCTCAAACTCCAATCGCGTTCAATCTGATCTTGATACCCTCATTGAGACCCTGACCGAATTGAAAATCGATAATCTGACATTATTGGAACTTCCCGATGACGACCGTCCAAGTGAATTATCCGATGACAAGCGAATTATGATGCGCCGTTCGGCGCAGGTTTCATTTTTTCGGGCGATAACGGTTGTTGAAAATTCCATGAGTAATGTTGCCGTTGGTGGCGAGGTTGATATTAATCGAGCCCGGCGAACTATTCATTCCCTGATTGATATTCTCAACGAGGATGAATCAATGCTGATCGAGTTAGCCAGTATTCGCGATTTCGACGAGTACACCTATGCTCATAGCGCCAATGTTTGCATATATTCATTAACTATCGGAATTAAACTGGGACTTAACCGGGAAACCCTATCCAGTCTTGGTTTTGCCGCACTCTTTCACGATATGGGAAAGGTTCGTCTTCCGCAAGATCTGATAAATAAGCCGGCCGCTTTTAATGAGAATGATTGGATTCAGATGCAAAAACATCCAATCCTCGGAGCCAAAACAATCCTTCGCAATATGAAATATAATCTTAACACTTCTCGCGCCGCTGTTGTCGCTCTTGAACATCATATTAACATTGATTTCACAGGTTATCCACAGTTGAAATATCAAAAACCAACCAATCTTTTTTCAAAGATAGTTTCTATTGCCGACTGCTTTGATGCTCTTACATCCGGGCGGGTTTATATGAAAAAACCGATTCCGGTCGACGAGGTTTTGCGTAAAATGATGTATCAAATGACGGTTAAATTCGACGCCTTTATTCTTAAACTATTTGTTAGTATTGTCGGAATCTACCCTCCCGGCACTATGGTTTTGCTATCTTCGGAGGAATTGGCGATTGTTGAGCGCAATAATCCGGAAAATCTTACTCGGCCGACCATCCGGATAATTGGCGATAGATCTGGGCTTTTTGACGATTATTCGATTATTGATTTAGCGTCGGCTGAAAATGACTCAAAACAAATTAAAAAAATTATAGAACCGGAAAAACATAATTTGGATGTGCGTTCCTTGATTCTTGAAGCATAAATAGGATTATTTAGAAATTATAACTTAATTTGACAACAATGTTTTTTTCATTAGGCGGGAATAACTCGAGCGATAAACCTTCATTTTTATGCGGGAAATTCGCCAGATGGGCATCGACAAAAGCATCGAACATCGAAAGAAAAATAACCGTCCCCAAATACCAGCCATGAAGGTTTCTTAAATTTTCATAATCGCGAAATTTATTGAAAAGCGGGGCCTTAAGACTATCCGGGGCCGCTTTGAATTTATCCTCGGCATCCGATGTCATATCGCCGAATCGAACGAGGTTATATACCAGCAATCCCTCCAAAGCCACAACTATTCCCGCTTTTATATATTTTTTGTTGCTCATTTGGCCCCAACCCGGAATGAACATCGATTTAAACAGAGCCACGGTTGGTGATGCTTTTTTAAAAGTGCTATCGCCAATCTGATCAACATATAAGGGCGAAGTTCGGAATTTGTTATTTTCGAGTCGGCTGGTTGAATCAATATTTAAAGTATCGCTATCCGGCAATTTTTCTTGAGCCGGAAGATTTATGGCCAATAATATAATAAAACCAATTAAATATCCGCTTAATTTTAGCATTTTATTTTTTACGGGAGCCTTGATGATAGACTCTGATGCGGCTGGGTTGCACCTCAATATGAAGTTCATCACTTTCTAATCTGATTATTTCGCCATCAAGATACATTTTCCTGCCATTAATATTATTTAGCGTTATATTTTGTCCTCGAAACATCCGAACCTCTTCCGAATAAAGATATTTTTCCTTGAAAATTTTGCGGATAAAATTCGACATAATCGCTTGTTTGTCTCCGGCATCGAAAGTAATTTCACATTTACCGTCATCATGTATTGAAGATGGCGCCAATTTCAATCCGGAGCTATACGAAAGCAGATTAACATTCAACAGCTGTGGAGCCAGATCAAAGGCGAAGGCATCGATTTTTAAGGAAACCGGCTTAATGTCGGCGGCCGACGATGCCGTGGCGGCTATCCGCGACCATCCAATGGCAAATCGAGGATTTGTTTTTTTACTCTGTAACACTTCATGCAACTCGGGTAACAGTCCGATCCCGATCGATCCGAGAAAAAAGAAATTGGAGGCCATTCCATAATCGATTTTTATAGAGTGTCGCGATAATATATGGGCAATGGCGGAATGCAAATCAGGCTTGCCGTATAGTGAATGATAAATGTTATTTTCTTTTCCCAGAGGATATATTCCCAGTGATATAGTCCGGCGGATAATCTGCCGTGCCGCCAGGTTAACCGTACCATCGCCGCCGCACACTATTAACCCATTTGGTTTTTTATTTACAATTTTCTTAAGATACCCGATACAGCTATATCTCGAATCCGGTTCGGAAATAAAATAGCGGCATCCGGCCGAGACAATCGCCTCAGTTAACATTTTAATTTTGGCTTCCGAATATTCGGTCGCAGTCGGATTGACAATTATGTTAAAAATCGGACTGATACGTTTTTTTTGATATGGAGGCATTATGTCCTTTGTTATTTAATTTCGGTTAATAAGATAGTCATTGATTGTTTGGTCGGATCGCCGGGATCCATCAATTCTACTTTGACCGGGAGATG
>JBDRRI010000148.1:0-5720 GCA_043825815.1 Candidatus Zixiibacteriota bacterium | reverse complement strand
ACTTTGACCGGGAGATGCCGATTATCATTCATATAATAAGTATAGCCATAACCGCCCTGAACAATATTTTTCACCTGAAAGCATTCCTTTCTGCCAAGGGGCGTATCAATTTCCATAATAGCTATAACCGAATCGGACGCTTCCGTCAGCTGATATGCTTTCCCGGTTAACTTTAAAAGATTGATAAATTTATAGTATCGCGTCTGACCGATTTTAAAATCAATATCGCGTGCCAGAGTTGACGATGCCGTATTGGTTACTGAACCGGATGGAAAGAAGATAGTTCCGGGGACGGCCAATTTGGTTGATCTGGTGGCGATAACGAGGCTGTCATCTTTTGTGAATGCTTTTAAGGCTACTGAATCGGTTCCCATTCTCTCGACGGCACTCGGAGGGAATTTAAAATAATTAAGTGATTCGATTAATCTTAAATCGGAGATATTGTATTTCTCCTCGGATTTGATTGTAATGGAACTGGCGGGCATATCCAATACTTGATTTATATGCAATATCTCTTTATTATCGGCATCCCGCATAATTTCAAGGTATTGATAACTGATAGTCTCTTTTGGCTGAAAAGTCTTAATTTCATATTTTAGTTGTTCCGTATGTCCCGGTTTCCAATTTGCGTAAAAATCCCCGGCCCAAAGGTTGCCAGCCAAACATATAAAGAATATTAAACGATAAATCATGCCATCTCCTTAGTTTTTGAATTTGTCTTTAAACAAGCCAAATTCAAAAAGGCTCCCGACTTATTTCAAACTCTCCAGCCAGTGATTGATAAATTCAATCTGTTCGTTCTTGAAATTAATTATTCCGGCTAACCGGCCACTTTTCAACCCAATAAGTATTTCGCCGTAATAACTGTCAACATATATAAAGGAATAATTTTCATCAAAGACAACATTTTTCGGACCAGCCTTCTTTTTATCAATTTTTTCCGAATAAGCCAGCCATTCTGCATATTTATGGCCGGTTGAATCAGACAACAAAAACAAAGTCACGGAATCCTCTCCAATTTTATAATCAATACTATAAACCTCAGTTAGGAATTTTTGTCCGGAAAAGGATTCCGAGTAATATTGGGTCGTATTACTCACCCGGTTTTCGGGCGGGAAAAGGCTATAGGCAGGGGGAATTTCCGTTCCTCCCGGAACCAGTTTGGCCAGTTCTTCCGCCAGATTAATAAGCGCTAATGAGCCCTCCTCGGTATCATCATAGCCGGTTAGTCTGACAAGATAACTGCCTTTAACAAAATTTATGGTCGCCGGCGCGACGAATCCCTCAACTCCCAGTTTGATAATATTGGCATCAGGGGGACGGAAAACCGAATATAATCCATAAGCATCGGGGTCGGTTTTAAACTGATAGATATCGGCCACGATTTCAACCTTATCTTTTTTATAATCGGCGGTAATAACCTGAATAAAATTATAAGCCAGATAAATTTCGGCGCCGCCGTCGATATATTCCCAGAGAGAGTTATCCTTAAATGTCCGGATTTCCGATGACCGTTCCATTCCGATTTTGTCGAATAATTCGGGATAAAATGAGGGGGTTGTATCGGCTTTCTTTTCTGAACCGCAACCGATAACAATGGCCAATAACATCGATAAAAATATTAATCCAATCCCTTTGAAATTCATATTTATACCTCTATTTTTTTTAATTTTCCTTTTTCCAGCAGAAGTTGATTGTTGGGCGAGCGCGATTCGCCAATTGAATCGACATAAATTGCGGCTCGCGAATTGACCGGACAGGCGTATTCACACGCGCCGCATCCGGTGCATAATTCTGGATCAACAAAGGGCCGTTTGACAGCGACTTCTTCACCTTTCCGATTAATTGCCATTTCCTCTTTAAAATAAATCGCCTTAGGCGAGGTGGGACACCATTCCTCGCAGACGATGCAGGGGGTAGCCATAGCCCAGGGGAGACAGCGTCCCCGGTCAAAGAAGGCGGTGCCGATTTTATTCGGCCTATGCTCCGCATCGCCCACCTTTTGCGCCATCGTTAATTCTTTAATGGCTCCGGTTGGACAAACCTGTCCGCACAGGGTGCAAGTTGGTTCACAATAACCGATTTTGGCGATTAATATCGGCGTCCATACTCCCTCCAAACCGCTTTCCAGGAAGGTCGGGTGCAGGGCATTGTTGGGGCATACGCGCATGCATTGTCCGCAACGGATGCACCGATCGATGAAACCTGGTTCCGCGACCGAGCCGGGTGGCCGGATAAGTTTTGAATTGGCATTAACCTCAAAGGCATCGCCCGATCGCAATAGCGGCACCAGAGCCATTCCGCCGATTATCGAGGCTGTGACCTTTCTTCGAGAAATATCGATTTTTTGTGTTGGTGCCGGATTTAGTTTAGTTCCCTCCATTGATGGGAAGAATTTAAACGATAATGAGTTATGCGGACAGCTGGCCTGACAGTTTAGGCAAAGATGACACTCGGCTTGCCGCCATTTATGCCCGATATCGGGATTATCGGCCCCTTGGCAATGAAGCACGCAGAGCTGGCATTTATCACAGCTTTTTTCATCCTTTTCAAGACCGAATATAGCAAATCGGGAAAATATTCCGAGCAGGGCGCCCAAAGGACAGATTCCCCGGCACCAGAATCGGGTAAATATACGATTGAGAACAATTACGATTCCGAACATTAATCCAATCGTCAATATGGCATGGAAATAAGCCTGTCGAAAAGGAAGAATCAATGGTGCAACCCAGTCATATATAATCTGAGCCTGAACACTAACGAATGATATATTCCAGGATTTTATCCATTCCAAAGACTGATTGGCCGCCGAATGAAGCATTGGCAGTACAACGGTTCCGATCGATCGGGCCAGAAAAGGAAGCGGATCAAGCAGACCAATCTGAAGTGTCCCGACCAGAGCCGAGGCCAGGAATATTAACAGTATATAATATTTTATTCTTTGATATTTCTTATAGCGGTTCGATTCAATCTTGCCCTTGCCCTTTCGTATCCGCCTTTCCGAACCGATTTCCGAAATCCAGTGATTGACGGTTCCCAGGGGACAAACCCATCCGCAGAAAAATCTTCCGAGAAATATGGTCGGAATCAATATTGCCAGTGCCCAAAGAAGTCCCTTATATATCGTTCCGGTTGATAGCAAAGTGCCAATCATAACCAGCGGATCGAATTCTAATGCAATTGATACGGGATAAGGCAGGGCAATATCGGCGCCGGTTTCCGGAGTGATATTAACCTCGAAATTTGTCTTAAGAATTAGCCAGAAAAAAATTAGAAAGAATAGAATTTGCGAGCCTCGCCTGATATTTCTGACCGTCTTAATTGTCATCAGGCAATCTCTTTATATCCGGCCTTATTATAATCAGCGGTTCCCAATTCAGATTTTTCTGCCAGCATAATATGGCTCACTTTATCCGGTGACAAACCTAAAAACTCCGAGGAACGGGCGTCGCCCGCCACCGGGTCGGTGGCGCACATTACCGTATGCTGAATGGAAACATCGTCAAGCGAACCGCCCTGCGGGCCGGAGCGCATTAACACCCGGGTGGCATCAATGACAGTCAATGTCGGCGTGGCAAAGCGGGTCAGGTCGACAATTGACTGGTCGATCTGCTGGTGCAACTGATACCGGGGGCCACCGAGAATGCCGTACAGATTTTTCATCCCGACTGTACAGCTGGAAAGCGAATGATGTTTTACAATCGGCATATTTATCAAGCGGTCGGTTTCAATGAAATATTTCAGAACCGGCCATGAGGTTAACAGTTTACCGTTGAGATTCGTTTCTATATAATCGTTCTCCGAGGGTAGAATCAGTCTGGCGCCGGCTTTCTCCGCCGCCTCCTTTATTCCGGAACGAAGGAACGTTCGACGAGCATCGTTGCAGGTGATATCGGTCACAATAACCTCTTTGGCTCCGGCCTCAAGACATTGCCGCACCATCTCCGCCACTAAATCAGGATTAGTGTTGGCCGCCTGAGCCGGAGTGCGATCCCAGCCGACATTCGGCTTAAGTGTCACCCGTTCACCCTTTTTAACGAAGCGACCGATTCCGCCGATAGCATCCAGCGTTGCTCTCAAGGCGTTAATATGATCCTCGTTTTTGGCCAGTGTCAGGGCCGGAAAATTGCTATCCTCGGTTACCCTGAAATTTAAAATTTTTGTAAGGACCGTATCATCGGCGGCGATTTCTCGATTATGAAATAAATATCCGGTCGCTCCGGTTGCAACCGCCAGCGCCACCGCCTTTCCGGTCTTTTCCAAAAAATCTCTTCGTTCCATATCAGCAATCCCCTTGATATCTTATAGTATGTAAAGAATAATAATCAAAGATCCCAACCAGAGCAGAACATCCATTAAAAGCGGCAAGTCAGTTAAAAGCAGTCGAGTCGGCGATCCGCCTTTTTCCTCTTTATGAACCAAATATAAATATCTGAAAATTCCATAGATTACAAACGGTATCGTTATATAGAGATAATTGGTTCCCAATTTTTGGCTGACATCGGGCGATAACGTATAAAAGAGATAGGTTATCACGGTCGAGGCGGTAACGACTCCAATTAGCTGATCGAGAAGATACGTCGAATATTTTTCCAGAATCGAACGATGCGCCGCGGCCTCGCTTTCGAGATAAATAAGTTCATGGCGTCGTTTGCCCAATCCCAGAAACAGCGCCAGGACAAAAGTCGTAATTAAAAGCCATCCCGATATCTCGACATTTATGGCGACCGCACCGCCGACAGCGCGAAGGACAAAACCTCCTGCAATAGTCATAACATCAATGATTACCAAATTTTTAAGCTTAATTGTGTAGAATATATTTAAAACTATATAGCTGGCGGAAATTAATAAAAATGCGGAATTGATAAAATAAGCAATAGTCAAACCGGCAATTCCGATAATAATCATACTGATAACAGCTGTTGAAAGAGAGACCTTGCCCGATGCAATCGGACGATTCTTTTTAAGCGGATGCAAGCGATCCCGTTTCCGGTCTATTATATCATTGAGAGCATAGACGGTCGATGATAATAAACAGAAAGCGAACATAGCATAGACCGCGGTCAGTACCTGCGATGATATATGAGCTTCGCCGGAAAAAATAAGGCCGGCCAGAACCACGCTGTTTTTTATCCATTGCGATGGACGAAATAATTTTATAATATCTTTAACCATTGATAGAATGGTAGTTAGATTTGGCGCTTAATTCAAGAGAAAAGTTTAATTTAGAATGGAAGAGCCGCTGTCAGATACGGTCTCATTTCATTGTAAAACAGTATCCCCGTTTGCGTGGCGGTTTCAAAATCATTATTCGGAGCATCGACCGTTATTCTGACAATAGCGGCGTCGGTTGGCCGGAATAAAAGTGAATTTTTAACTAAATCCAATTTAAGGCCATATTCGTCCCGCACCGAACCGGACCGGGTTTCAAACCAGTAAAGCATAACGGCTCGATAATTATTCAGGGAGATATACATCCGATTGACCGTTTTCGTCGAACCATCGGCCAATTCCATCGCGTATGGTTCCAGTTTGTCGATTCGCCAGCCGCCGCCCGGAAGGCAATGTTTCGGCGAATGGATTTGCGAGCCGTATTTCTGAGATTTGAAATAAGCCGAAAACAAATTTACCTGCGCGCCCGATGACGATTGATATTGCCGTTTGGTGGCGTTGTCGGCTTGAAGAATTTCAGTGGCATAATCGGCCATTTCCTGCTCATT
>JBDRRI010000147.1:0-3146 GCA_043825815.1 Candidatus Zixiibacteriota bacterium | reverse complement strand
GTTAAATAATCCGGATATTGTACAGGACCAGATCCTGCATCCAGAAGCAAGATCCATTTTATCAATTGATTTGGCTTTCACCATGATATTAATATTGCTAAAATGCCGGCTTGTAAAATCAATTGAAAATAAAGTATAAGGAACAATAACAATATTATCTCGATTATTTCCGAAAGAAGAACCCATTTTTTTGGCAATTCCAATAATTCTATATTTGATATTATTTATTTTTAAATTCTTTCCAATCGGGTCATTATTGGGATATAATTCTTCGGCAATTCCAGCCCCGATAAAAACGACTCTTCGACGACTATAATCTTCTTCCTCAGAATGAAATCGTCCATAGGCTATTTCATAATCAACAAGATCGACAAAATTGGCCGTAGCGCCAACCAGAAGGACATCATGCATATTTTTATTTAAATATTTAAGGTCGACCTCGGTTACTCCACGAGCGGCGACTTTTTCACATTCATCGCAGCCATTCTCAATTGCTTGCATATATTCAAATTTCATCGGCTCTCTTTTTAAAGCCTCAAAAAAATCGTCGTCGTTCATGATCATACCGATCCTGGTAACGACAAATGTTGTCGGTCCCAGTCGATTTATCTCCGCCTCAATTGACTGACTCATTCCTTCCAGGGCGGCAATAATTGTTATAACCGAAGTAACCCCGATAATAACTCCGAGAAGCGTTAATAATGACCGAAGCTTATTGACTTTCAATGAATTGAAAGCCATTTTCAGAATTTCCCAAATAATAAGCAATTGTTTTTTCATGGTTTATCCGGCTTTGCTGACCATTTCATCTTTTTCAATCTTTCCATCGCGAATATGGAGAATTCGCTGGGCAAAAGCGGCGACTTCCTGTTCATGCGTGACAGTAATTATGGTATTACCCTGGTGGTGCAAATTTTCAAACAATTGCATAATTTCCAAGCCGGTTTTGGAGTCGAGATTCCCGGTCGGCTCATCGGCCAAAATAAGAGATGGTTTATTAACCAAAGCCCTGGCAATCGCCACTCGCTGGCGTTGTCCACCGGAAAGTTCGTTCGGACGGTGCATCATGCGATCCTTTAAATCAACGATACTGAGAGCGTTTTTGGCCATCTCTTCCCTGACCATTCGGGGTTTGCCGCTGTAAATCAACGGCAGTTCGACATTATGCAAGGCGGACGCTCTGGCCATCAGGTTGAAAGTCTGAAAGACGAAACCGATTTCCTGATTTCGAATAACAGCCAATTCATCATCTTCCATTTCGCTGACCCGTTTGCCGTGCAAGTAGTATTCTCCGCGGGTTGGCGTATCAAGGCATCCAATCAGATTCATCAGGGTTGATTTGCCAGATCCCGAGGGCCCCATAATGGCCACATATTCACCTTCTTCGATACCAATGGTTACGCCCTGCAGGGCATGGACATTGACCTTACCCATATTGTAGGTTTTCCAGATATCTTTGGTTTCAATAAGGGCCATTAGTTTTCTCCAGAATCTTTCTTCATATCTTTAATACTGATTTCTTCGCCAAGTTTCAAATTACGAAGAGTGCGATATGGTCCGGTTATTATGGAATCTTCAATCTTTAAGCCATTGATGATTTCAATATTCTTCTGATCGGCTATCCCGGTTTCGACCGATAAAAATTCTGCCTTGAGATTTCTGACCACAAAGACACCCTTGATTTCCTTGATGTTTTTCTTTTTAGTCGATTCTATCAGACTATCAGTTCCTTCCTCATCGGAGCCTGCCGAAGCGACAACTGTAGTATCTTCTTCCAGATTACCCTTAGCCCGTTCCAGAGAATCAGCATCCAATTCCCGCATCACGACCGCTCCATAAGGAATAGATAGAACCTGTTCACGACTGTTGGTAATAATATCAACAGTCGCTGACATACCCGGCCGTATTTGAGGATTATGGTCTTTGAAAAGGACTTTCACCTTAAAATTGGTAGCCGTTTCATTAGAATTTTGAGATGACACAACGGCTGTATTGCCTATTTCAACAACCTCGCCTTTAAATGTTGTATCGACAAAAGCATCAATTTCGATTTTGGCCTGCTGCCCCAATTCTATTTTAGTAATCTCCGTCTCATCGACATCCACCTCAACCTCAAAGGTCAGCAGATTAGATATGACCATTAATGTGCGACCCTGGCTGTACGGAGTCTGAGCAGCGGCGATTTCACCGACCTCAGCATCAAGATAGGTGATCACTCCATTCATAGGCGCAATAATTTTCGTTTTGCTAAGATTGTCTTCTGCTTTATCCAAACGTGATTGGGCCTGTTGAGTCTGGCTTTGCATGGCCTCGTAACTGAATTTACTATTTTTATAAGAGTATTCAGCATTTTTGAAAGCGGTTTCCGAAGTAAGCTCTCTTTCGTAAAGTTGTTTCTGGCGCTCGAACTCTTCCTCCGCCTGAAGATATAGTGATTTTTGCGCTTCGGTTCGGGCGATAATTTCCTCAAGAGAGAATCGTGATTGATCCCGGTCAGTTTGCAGTTGAACGGTATCAAGCTGAGCCAGCAATTGGCCCCTGGAGACAGTTTGACCTTCTTTCACGGGAATTGAAATTATTTCCGCTGTGACCTGCGAGGTTATATTGACCTTGGTTTCCGGCTGAATATATCCCGAAGCCGAAACCTCCTCGGTGAGATCGGAAATGGAAACCTTTTCCACATAGACTTCAGTCGCGTCCCGTTTGGAAACAACAAAGTTGGTAATAATCAGCGCCGCAACAACGACTACCCCGCCTATGATTAATATTAGTTTTGATTTCTTTTTCATCTCTGATTTTCCTTACAAATATATTATCTGATTCCCATGGCTTTCTCAAGATTAGCGATGGCAAGATTATAATCAAATTCTGAATTGATCTTGTTGTTTTGGGCTTGAATAAGACTTACCTGAGCATCGAGGAGTTCCAATATTGTTGCCGCCCCCAAATTATATTTTTCCCTTACAATTGACATATCTTCTTCGGCCGCCATAACGTTTTCTTCAGCAACCTTAAGTGCCTCCGCATACCGTTTGATATCCCTATATGATTGATCGATTTTAAGCGAAACATCATTTTCGGTATAATAGAGACTGGCCTTGGCATCATTTAACAGGGCTTTGGCATTGGACACAGCCGCCTTTCGG
>JBDRRI010000146.1:0-11431 GCA_043825815.1 Candidatus Zixiibacteriota bacterium | reverse complement strand
AATCTCCTCCGCATAGGTATTAAATACGGCACAACTCAAAAGAAGGATTATAATACCAATTAATAAAAATAATCTCGGTTTCGGCAAACGCATATCTTTTCATTTCAGTAGGTATCAATTTAATTGGCAAGATAAATAAATTTCGGAAACAATCAAGATATAAAATAAAAAGGCGGCTTCCGGATTCGAACCGGAGAATAGAGGTTTTGCAGACCTCTGCCTTACCACTTGGCTAAGCCGCCATAATCAAAAAAAAAGCGGGAAACGAGACTCGAACTCGCGACAGCCACCTTGGCAAGGTGGTGCTCTACCAACTGAGCTATTCCCGCTTTAAGTTTACCTAATATATATCGGATTTTTCGATTGTCAACATTATTTCAAAAAAATTAGCACCTTGTCTTC
Organism: Candidatus Zixiibacteriota bacterium; assembly: GCA_043825815.1. GTDB lineage: Bacteria > Zixibacteria > MSB-5A5 > GN15 > PGXB01 > JBDRRI01. The sequence goes on along the minus strand of JBDRRI010000146.1, from coordinate 11,029 downwards.
AAACTTATTCAATTTTCTAAGGCTTTCCCCCATATCTGGTTACCATCGAATCCAGATACGGCAGGTACCACGGGCAAATTTTCTCCAACCGCGCATAAAGACTATCGGCTCGACCCAGATTTTTATAGGCCAAACGCTCGAAGGTGAACAAGTCTTTGATAACCTCATAGGTCAAAGTGTCCTTTGCAAACAACTCATTTAATAAATTATAGCTTTCTTCATACCTTTTCATCAATCTCAAAATTTCCGATTGCTGATAGCCCGCCAGCGTGTAGATATTTTTACCGGCAACCTCCTCAGCCCTTTTCGCCGCCAGAAGCGCCTGTTCCAGCTGTCCGTCTTTGGCCGCTTGAATCGACTCGTAGTAGTCATTGACAAAATGAAAATCAATATCGCGTCGAATTTCCCCCGAAACCGGGAAATAACGTTTAAACAGATTGGTTCTGATACCCCATATCCGGAACGGAATTGTCCGATAGCATTTAAAAAATTTGCTATAAAGAAAAAGCGATTTCTCGGCGGGCGCCGATGGTTTCCCCCCAGTAGAAAAAAGGATATAATCGGGCTGACGGGACAACAAATATGGCGTATTATAATTACGCTCTTTCCAGGTTGTCGAAATTCCTTCAATCGGTTCCTGTGGATGCCGGGCAATGGTGGAGTCGGTCAGGCCAAGCATATCAATCAAAGTGTGGCCCATCAGATTATATCCTAAGGCTCCGATTGTCGAAGCGGCAATCGAAAAATCAGAATTGTCAATTGATTTGATATTATCAGCCATTGTCGTCATTTTCTCGACAATCCGTTTTTCGGCTTGGTAATATGATTTTATATATGAATCGGGAATAAAATATTGCCAGATAACAGCGCCTAAGAATATCGGGATTATATATATTCGATTTCTAATCAGACGATCGAGACCATAAACGATCAGAAGAAACAAAAATGGCAGAATTGGAATAAAAAACCGATGTACCTTAAGGACATCACCGCCGACCATAATAATATACACCGTATAAATCAGGCAGAAATAGAGTAATATATTAATCTCCAATTTTTTCTTTAAAAATAGTATCAAGGTTGGGATTAGTAATAACCCGGCGATAAGATAATGATAATAAAACCGTCCGGCATACTCCAGCCCGTCATATAATTTTGCTATATTCAGTCCAGTCTTGGCAAAAAATGGATTCGGCAGGATCGTGCCAAAATAGATATATTTAAAAACAAGATACGGTAATAAGACAAGTATATAAACGGCAACCAATCTGGTTAGAAAACCATTCCACCTCTTCCCCTCTAAAAATTCATAAACTGCAATAAAGACGAACAGGAGAAATCCCTCCGGACGTAAAAGCGAAGCCACAACTACGCCAGGACCGGTCAAAGACGATTTTTTAAGATAAAGATAGAAACTTAAGATTATAAAAAAACCGAAAGCGGCTGTTTCCAAGCCAGCGCCCGCCCAATAGGCAAAAGACTGAGCCGCGCCCAGCATCAAGCAAACGCCCCCGCTCCAGATTGAATTTTTGGAAAATATCAGGCGGCTAAGTAAAAAAGTCAGACCAATCGTCCCGACCCCAAAAAATATACCCAGGATTCGCGAAAATGAAATCGGGTCCAATCCGGCCAGACGACCGAGAATAATTATTATCGTCCAGAGAAAATTGGTGTAACCTTCGATTCGCTCCCCGATATTAAAAACCAATCCGTGACCATTAATGAAATTCTCGGCATAGCGAAAAGTTATAAAGGCGTCATCCTGAGTAAAATTAAAATTTAATGTTTGATACAAAAAGAGGGCGACACCTATCAAGAATAAAGCATAACCAATAAATTCAGAATTATAAAAATGCCCTTGAGTCTTTTTCCCGTGAGACTTTGGTGACATCAATTAAACCAATTCAGATACCGGCAAAATAGATTTATAAAGATTTAAGTATTGTTCCGCCGATTTTCCCCAAGAAAAATCCATAGCCATTCCGGTTTTTATCAATTTATACCATTTCCGTTTCTTGGGATAAAGGCTGACCGCCAGCTTAATTTTCTCCAGCATCAGCTTGGCATCATAAGCATCAAATACAAAACCTGTCCCGGTATCGTTCATCGGATCGTAATCGATAACCGTATCCGCCAATCCCCCCGTTCGTCTGACAATCGGCGCGGTCCCGTATTTAAGTGAATAAAGCTGATTTAGACCGCATGGCTCGTACCGAGACGGCATCAGAAATATATCCGAACCTGCCTCAATCAGATGAGCCAGATCATTATCAAACATGAGATAGGTTTTAAATTTATCAGGATATTTCCGTTCAACATCGGCAAACAGCTTGTGAAATTTGGGATCGCCGGTTCCCAGAAGAATCATTTGAAGCGGAAGCTGCATGATATCATCAATGACTTCCTCAATCAGATCGAATCCTTTTTGGACATCGAGCCGCGAGATTATTCCAATCAACGGATCATCTAATCTTACCGGAAGTTTTGAACGATTGAGTAATTCAATTTTATTCTTCTTTTTTCCGGAAAGATTAGCAGGAAAATATTTAAATGGAATCAATTTATCTTTTTTGGGCGACCAGATATCATAATCGGCCCCGTTCAAAATTCCGGTTATGGCCTTGGATCGTCCCTTAAGAACACCCTCGAGTCCCATGCCGTATTCATTAGAATTTTGAATTTCGTCAGCGTATTGGGGAGAAACGGTGGTGATATGATCGGCAAAATTAATTGCCGATTTCATAAAATTAATATCACCCCAATATTCGAGCGGTCCGGCGGCATAAAAAAGGGATTCCTCAAGACTAAGTTTTTCGGCGACATCCTTGGGGAATTGGCCCTGATAGCCCATATTATGTATCGTAAAAACTGATCTTATATTTTCATAAAAGCTGTCTTTGCGATATATCGTTTTTAAAAAGGTCGGAATCAAGGCTGATTGCCAATCGTTGCAATGAAGAATATTCGGCGCCCATCCGAATAGCTTTAAAGACTCTAATACCGCGCGACAGAAAAAGATAAAGCGGTCATCATTATCGGCGTAATCTTTTTTCGTTATGGGATCGACATAAAGGGCGGAACGATCATAAAGAAACTCATTATCAATAAAATAACATTCAACCCCGGAATCTTTTTTATGGTAATAAAGATTGGCTTCAAAAGTCCACTCATTGATTTCACAATTGATTTTATAATCAAGCAAAGTTTTATTAGAAAGGTTTTGCAGGGCTTGACGGTACCCTGGCATAAAAAGTCTGACTTGATGGCCCATCTCCGCCAGAGAATTCGGCAGAGCCCCAGAAACGTCGGCCAATCCCCCGGTTTTGGCAAAGGGAACCGCTTCGGACGTTACGAACGCGATTTTAAGCCGATCGCTCATGCTACCTTGCCACCTGCACTCTAAATAGCTTTTCCGCCTGGGAAGCATCGATATCGCGCATAAAAGCGGCCGCATCTTCGGGCAAGGTTGGATTAATATAAAATCCCGAACCCCATTCAAAACCGGCCACCTTGGTAAGTTTTGGAATTATTTCAATATGCCAGTGAAACAGTTCATCATATTCATGGCCAATCGGCGCCGTATGCAAAAGGAAATTAAAGGGAGGATTATTTAGCGCCACTCGGATTCGGTTGATTATATCTTTGAGCGCTTCGGCCAGATAAATATACTCATCATCAGCAAAATCCAAAAGATGTGATATATGCTGTTTTGGCATCAGCCAGGTTTCGAATGGAAATCTCGATGCGTACGGCTCGAAGGCAATAAAATCACCGTAGTCGTTGACGATTCTTTCTTTGTCGATCAGTTCCTGGCGAGTGATATCGCAAAAAATACATCTCTCCTTAAATTCATAGTAACGCTTAGCGCCCTGAATCTCTTCCATAACTTTTTGCGGGACGATCGGCGTGGCAATCAATTGGCTGTGGGAATGCTCCAGTGAAGCCCCGGCGGCGTCGCCATGATTTTTAAAGATCAAAATATATTTAAAGCGCCGGTCGCGCTGAAGATCCAAAGTCCTATCGCGGTAAGCCCATAAAACATTTTTAATTGATTCGACCGAAAGATCGGCAAGATCGGTTGCGTGATTCGGCGTCTCAATTATTACCTCATGAGCGCCGACACCGCTCATTTTATCATAGATACCTTTCGGCTCGCGGTTAAGAGTGCCCTCGATTCTCAAAGCCGGATATTTATTGGATATTACGCGAAGGAACCACCCCTCTCTATTTGGTTGAGAACCGTTCGTCCGATAGGCCAAAACCTCCGGCGGCGTGCTGGCCTCATTGCCGGGGCAAAATGGGCACATTTTAGGATCTTCGATTTTGGGCATATTGCCGAAACTCGAAGGTCGTTTGCCGCGATCGGTGGAAATAATTACCCAACGCCCCAATATTGGATCTTTGCGAAATTCTGGCATGTTAATTCCTTTTAACTTCATCCCAATAGATAAAAGCTAATATATTATTTCTTCACGTCAAGAGCTCATTTCAAAATGCTTATCTTATTTGTCGGCATAATTTTACGTTGCTAAAGGACGATTTTGGGAGCCAAAACCGATGGAAATTGAAAGAAATGCTGTCTTTCCTGATGATTGTAAATAGAAACTCTTGACAGAAAAAGATTAATAATGTAATATCAGAAAGATTTTATGCCGGAGTGGTGAAACTGGTAGACGCAGGGGACTCAAAATCCCCCGATGGCAACATCGTGTCGGTTCAAGTCCGACCTCCGGCATTTTGTATCTGGCAAAATATCCCGATAAATCGTTGCACTACTTGGAATCTGATTGACAAAAACCGTTGCTTTTCGTTCCTTATTATCTACTTCAATGACCTCAATCAATTCTCTAATCCCGTCTTTCATTCTGGAAATATTCGAAGATGCCAGGCTTTCAAAAGAATTCCTGAGGACGTCAAGCAAATCTTCCACCGTCTTTTCGATATTAATCTCCGATACAGTTATTTCCTCAGCCTTTTTTAATTCATCATTGACCGATTCTTTTTCTTTATCAAGCTTATTCAATCGTTCCGACACAAATTTAAAATCTATGCCTTTTTCAAGCGCATCCTTAAGATTTTCTATTTTCTGGTCAATATCATTAATTCGCTTTTTAATTGCCGCTGTCGTGCCTCTATCGATGTTTAAAAGGCTATTAACTCTTTCTTTCAGTAATTGCCTAATTCTATTTTCATTCAGGACCTTGTTGATATTTAAGCTCAAGGCATTAAGAACGAATTTCTCCATCCTATCAGCAGGAATAACATTTTGCTCGCAGACGGAGCTTCCATGGAGATTATACCCGCTGTCCTCATAGTAACGATATTTTTTATTATTGGAGGTTTTCTTGTGTCCATGATAATTATATCCGCAATTCTTACACTTCATTAGACCAGATAACAGATAGCTTGAATTGTAGGCCATTCCTGATGATCGCAATCCTCGCCTGTCTTCATATCGGGAGTTGACTTTATTGAAAAGTTCCGAACTAACAATCCCCTGATGAGCGTTTTTTACAACGACCAGATCCTTTTCGGGTCTTATATCCAATTCGGGATTTTCATATTTTACCCAACTTCCCTTGGCTTCCCGATTATAAACCCAATCTCCTTTATAAATTGGGTTTCTGACAATTTTCCAAATGATACTAATACCCCACTTGGATGGCGCATTCCTTTTGGAAAATCGCTTGGCTGATGGTGAAGGGATATTCAAACTATTTAATTTTTTGGCAATTGCCCTGGTCCCCATTCCTTTTGCCTTCATTGCATATATTTTTTTAATTACTTCAATCTCATCTTCATCTCCCGGTGTCAATATAACTCTCTGATGTTTCTCATATTTGCGTTCACCATGCTCAAGGACCTTGACTGGCGTACCATCCGGATTTATTAGCAACCTTTTATAACCATAAGGTGCAAATCCACCTACTCGATATCCCTCGGCGGCTCTCATTTTTGATCGTTCCCTGACCCTTAATGATTGTTTATGGCTTTCCTCAGTAGCAATTTCCTGTTTAATATGTTTGGTTAACCTCCCTGCCATTGAATTGTCATTTACCGATTCATCAGAGATGTAGACAATTAGTACGCCAAATCTTTTTACATGATATTCCCAATATACTGATTCATTTGGGTCAATTGGTCTCCCCCACCGATCAACATCATAAACAAGGACCTTCTTAAAATCAGCCTGACCGGATTCCACCATCCTGACCATTCTCATAAAATCCGGACGTTTCTCAAAATTCGTCCCAGATTTGCCCTCATCTTGGTCAAACCATTGTGAAATTGTCATCTGATTAATTCTTGCATAATCGACAATGACTCGACGCTGATCAGCTATTGAATTGTCCTGCTTATCGGTGCTGCATCGGAAATAAACCGCAACCTTTTCTTTCATATAATCACCGCCTTCCGATAAAAAGCCCAAGCCAGTTTCACTGGTGATTGGTGTCGAAGCAATCAGCTCAGGAATTAGAAACCAGCTCGGGCATAATTTTAAGCATAAAAAACCCCAAGCCTATGACTGCTTCGACATAATTAATTTCGACAATATTATATATTTTGTCAACATAAAAAACTCTTTGTTACTTTTTCTATCTCTTTTTCCGTTTCTTTTTTTTCTCTAATGCAAGGAGTTTCTTCATCCCGGTTTCAAGTTGCTCAAGTTTCTTGGCATATCGCTGTCGTTTCTTGACCGAATTAGACCGGAACGTTTTCATCTGCCATTTATCAGCAAACTCGATAGCATCAAATAAAATCGACCATCGCCATTTGCCTTCCTGCTGGGATCGATATGTCAGATTGTAACATTTCCGGCAGGCGAAATAATTGCTTTTAGGAGGAAGATATAGTATCCGGCATTTCCTGCCGCAATTGGGACAGAGAAACCAATAACGTTTACCGCCATAATTACACCGGGTCGATTCATAATGGGTGATATAATCATAATCTGTCTTTTCACCCGAATTTTTCGTGACCGTGTAATACAATCTGATATTGCGAGGTGGATGAATATCCAAACCAATCGAAGCAGTCTTGCCCCAGGATGATTTCCAATTCATGATCAGTTGCCAGTCTAAATCAAATATATAATTCGATGTTAACTCCTTTATGTCAAGCTTCCAGCAGTCATCAACCAGCCTTTTTTTAAACCAAACGCCTCTACCAACCGACATGATTCTGTCCTCCCAAACTTTTCGAAATCAATAAGGTTTTGCCATACTTTAGTTGCTTGAAAAACAGACCCATTCTGTTATCGTATAATAACTTACAGTCAATTCTGTAAATCTTATACTGGTTAACACTTACCGCCTTCATTCCGGTCACTTTCGGACAACTGTAATTCCCGTTCTCTTTTCTCCATACCCCCGAGGAAAGGTCGCAAAGGTAACAAAGTTCACATCTATTGTGGCACAACAGTTTACATCGTGAACTTCGTGTGACGTTCTGTGAACATTTTACTACCATTGGTCACAGCCTAATCTCTTGTGGTTCATTATCTTCCATACTCTGTGACGATTGTGACCTTTGTGGGGGAGTGTCCAGGCCATATTTCTTGGATATTATGGCTATCTTTTCATCATTGATTTTAGACCTGATAATAAATGTTCCGTCTCTGTCCTTATCAAGTTTGAGATTGAATGTCTTCCTGAGAACAGGTCCCATCTTCCTATTTGATACTTCAAATTTAGGATTATCGATTTTAGAATTAACATCTTCGCAGACTCTTTTAATTCTAACTATAAAATTAGGATCAGTCCAAAGACTGCAAACTACCTCGGCAATCAATCCATCCCGCGATTCGCCCCGGTCTTCAATCAGTTGCTGATTCCGGCTTTGCATAAATTCAAGAAACTTCTCTTTGGCACTTTCATCTTCAATGATACTTAACAAAGGGATCATGATCTGGGCCAGTCTCGGTTCAATGCCGTATTCATTGTTATAATCAATTGCCTCGATCTGATGCCATTTCCGAAAGCGCCATAATAATAGCATATTTCGAATATCCCTCGCTTCATCCCCGAAACTCAACGGCAGATTAATTGGGATTTCAGGAGGGGGTAGTGTCCCCATAATCTCCGTTAAACAACGGCTCTCCAGCGCTTTGTCTTTGAACTCATGTCTGGATGCTATCAGTTTCGGACCAAAGACATCAAACGAGGTCGGCTCGAACTTGTTATTGGCAACTGATTCTGAGAGCAATACCGGAAATCCGCTCTGAAATCCGGTATTAAGTATTTTGACGATCTTATTGGAATCATCGCTGTCATTGAAATCTGATTCATCAATAATCATTGTCCCCCTATATGTTTCGATCATCCTGAATATTGGTGATACGGAGGCCGCCCCCATACAGAAGATTGGCTTATAACATATTGAACCGACCGTCATCAGGAATCGGGATTTACCGCACCCATAATCGCCTCTGGCCCTGAGATAAGGTAGATTTGTGAACCTGTCGTAAACATAACTCAAAAGAACATAATAGACCGATAGCGTATGGAAAAACTCGGATACGGCCAGGTATTTCCTGATAAACCGGTCGATTGTTTGGATCAGATTGGCTTCTGAATGATATTCAACTGCGGAAGAAGGAAACCGAATCGTTCCCGATTCTATTAATCGATTTACCTTAAACGGCAAATACACTTTACCGGTGCCATTATCCTTATACTGATCGATATAATCAACTTCGCCATCAAGAAATTGAGCGTAATATGTCGGGGGATCGGCTTTAGCATCATACAACATCTCTATCAATGAGTTGTCACTTCCCTTAACAAATCCGATATAGTTCGGCTTAATTTTCGCCTCTTTTTTAAATAGACCGCATTTATCACTGCAGTTCTCTTTGAGAAGCTCATCATTACAGCCATAATCATATTCACCGGAATAGGCTGATTCGACAGTTGAAACAATATCAACCTCCTCCATAGGCGAATCATTCAGCTTGTTCCATTCGTTAAGTCTGGATAATGTCTCTTCGCGTTTGATTTCCTCTTTCCGGAAATGATCCGCCAATCTGATACAGACCTCATTTCGCTGACCCTGATTAACTCCTTTCAGAAGTTTCTCAATACATGGCTTTTTGATATTCCCCAGAGGTTTTGAAATCCTGATTTCCGGCCTAATTTCCGCTTGTTCGAGTTGCCTTTTAATATTATTATATAATTCGGTGAGTGTGTGTGAGCTCTCACTATATTGACTGGCGGTTATCAAATCATCCCTCCGATGTTGAGCCGCCAGTTTTTTTATGGCATCAATATCTTGCGCCAATTCATCATCGGTAATCTGAATCTTATAAAATCCCGATTTGCCATTGATGCTATCCGGCATTCGCCAGAGACGGTTCTTATCGTAAATCGCCGTATCGATCTTGATATCTCCTGCGATTTCAACCGCCATTTTTTTAAATATCCCGGGCAGATACTTCCCCGGTTCAGCCCCGAATAAATCCGATGGTATTCCTATATGGAATCCTTTGCTTCCGGAAAAATACAGGCTCAGATCATGGACATCAAATTTTGTGGCTAATCTTGCCAATAGGTTTATCGCTTTGCCCCTGGCCGTTTCCAGATCATTATCATCGATATCGAACCAAAGATAATCGCAATAACAGGCCATATCGCCAATTTCCCTGACCGAGCCGGTCACCTCACAATGTTCCTTATATTCTTCCCGAAACCGAAACATTGACATATAGCATTCACTGGGGGGATGGGGTATATTAATCTCATCGATTCGCAATACCTTATTTCTTCTCCGGACATCTCCCAATGCTGTATCAGCATAGCAATAGTCTGGAAATTTCATTTCATTGTGCGTCATAATTGCATCCTTTCTTTTTGTCTTCTTGTTGAGCAAGCCAATATTCGACCAGTAAATCCGCGAGCCAAGACTCCAGATCAAATAAAGACTTCTCCTTCGGGGTTGTTTCGATTGTTTTGTATGTTAGTTTGCTTTTATTCATATCTTCATTTCATTTTGACCGGCAAATAAAAAAGCCAGTCCGTTCAACTGGCTTGAATTTACTTAATATTTAAGACTAATCAATTTCCTAAAACGCTCTTTAAGAGTCGATATTAAGTATTCTTATAAAGGTGTCCGCAATGGGAACTAAGTATACTTAATGCATTAATAATTTGTGATTTTCAGTATACTACCTTAAGATTTAAATATAAAAAACGGGGATTTGTCTATTTATTTAGGCTTTTTGAAAATTCTCTGGTGAGTTTCATTTCATTCTTATAATAAGATTGCAATATATTTTTATGATTCTCATAATATTTTTTATTTCTTGCTTTCTTGCCGCAATCTCTACCATCCGTAATTAATGAGCAAAATTTTTTGCGGTCATTATATTCATATACACATCCACAAAATTCGCACTGTTTCACAATTCTTAACTCAATTAAAAACAATATATAATAGATGAATATACCTCTGAGAAATTCTTCGAATGCATCTAATATTTCCAAATTGTCAAAATTTTCTAAAATTTTATTAAGAAATGATAACTCATTGGGCTCTATCTTTCTAAAGTGTTCAACATTTCGCATTATCGCCCTTAAGGCAGGGAATTCTTTAACCATAAGGAATTCTAATAACTCGGCTGCTGTATCTTCCTGAAATAGATTTTTAAAATCAGTCCCATACCATAAATAATTAAAAAACTCCATATCCTCTTCATAGACATCAATTCCGTCGATATTTATTTTCTTTTCTTTATTGTTAGGCATTTCCATATAATTTCCGGAATGTTCATATTCAATCAAATCGATATCCTCTATACCATGGTGTGCAATATTAAGTATGTTAAAGTTCAATAACGTCTTTTGGTACATATGGATGCGGTCATTCCATGGAATATCGGAATGATACCATTTATTTAATCCTCTTTTCTTTTTCGGCGTAAGACAAAATATGTCGATTTCACTTTTGTCGATCCGGTTATAGTTTTCGGCATCAATATTATGTTTTTTGGAGAATTTGCGCCTATCAAATGATTCTTCCGTTAATAATATTT
>JBDRRI010000145.1:0-10328 GCA_043825815.1 Candidatus Zixiibacteriota bacterium | reverse complement strand
GTCTGCGTGAAATGATTCGGCGAGCTGTAAATAATCAGTGGGATTTTTTTGTAAACTTCGTGTTTGAATTTCAATTTAAGATCGTCATAGCCATCCTCGGCAATTCTGGCCGCCATCTGAGAAAGTTCCTCCTCCTCGGCGTAAAAGAATATCCGAAAATGTTCGGTTTCAACCTCGTGCCAATCGAATTTTGAATACTGAACTTTATTTTTGCCAAAATAAAACTGAGCGGAAACAATTGATGGTAGAAGAATAAATACTAATATAAATAAGGCAATCGTATATATTTTATTTCCGGGATAATTCATATTATTAATAATTCGGCTTTTCATCAAAATACTAAAATCTTTTATTTTATTGTATTATGCCGGTTTCATAACCGCATTCGGTGCATTTTCCATTTTCCAAAGGACCAATTTCTATAAAATACCCGGTTCGGGTTATCAATTTGGTGTGGCAATGGGGACAAAAAGTATCGCCCTTGCCGGGAAGATTGATATTTCCGAGATAGACAAAATCAAGTTTCTTCGAAGCTATTTCATAGGCTTTTAACAGAGTCGCCGGAGAGGTGGCGCGGTTGTTCATTTTGTAGCTCGGATGATAGGCGGAAAAATGAATCGGAATGGTCGGGGATAATTCAGCGATAAAATCGGTTATTTGTTCGAAATCATCACTGGTGTCATTTTCATCGGTAATCACCAAATTGGTAATTTCCAAATGAACGCCCTCTTTGAACAGGGTTTTTATATTTTTCAGGACCGGATCAAGTTTACTCTTACATAGTTTTTTATAAAATCCCGGCCGCATACTCTTCAGATCAATATTGACAGCATCGATAATCGGGATTATATCTTTAAGAGGTAATTCATTTATATAGCCATTGCTGACCAGAACATTCATCAGTCCCAGTTCCTTTACCAGTTTTCCGGCTGTGAGGATATATTCAAACCATATAAGCGGCTCTGAATAAGTATAAGCGATTCCGATTGAATTATTGGCTCCTGCCAATTCCAACAGATCATCAGGCGAGGCAAAGCGAGTGTTAACCTCCGTCTGCGATATTTCCCAGTTCTGGCAGAAGACACATCCGAAATTGCATCCATTGGGTCCGGTCGAAAAAATAGATGATCCGGGGAAAAAATGATAGAGCGGTTTTTTTTCAATCGGATCATAACAGGCGGAAACCATTTCTCCAAAATTATCGGTGACTAACTGCCCCTCCTGATTAAAACGCGAACCGCAGATCCCCCGCTTGTCAATCGTCAAAATGCAATTGGCGGGACAGAGAAGGCATTGCACCTTATCTTCAGTCAGTTGTTTCTCGTATGAACCGGGGACTATCATAGTTTTCCTAATTGCTATTGGTTTCCAAATATTTTACGGCCTCATAAAGATTATCAGCAATATAAATCGAAGGCGGAAGATTTGATAGCTCAAAATCTTTTTCACTTTTCACTCCATATCCGGTTCGCACCAGAATTCCCTTGCCACCGCTGACCTGCGCCAATTGTATATCGGATGGCTTATCGCCGATAACATACGATCGAAACGGATTGATTTGATGCTCCAACGAAGCTTTTTCAATCATTCCAGCCGATGGTTTTCGGCAGCTGCATTCAAAACTGTAATCCGCTTCGACTCCATTTTGATAGTGGGGGCAATAATAAATACCGTCGATTTCAGCTTCGGCTTTCTTGAATATATCCATTACTTTCTGGTTCACTTGCATTACCGTTTGCTCATCAAAATACCCGCGAGCAACCCCTGATTGATTTGAGACGACAATTATTTTAAATCCTAATTTCCGAGCCAGCTTGACGGCATCAATAGAGCCCTCCTCCGGTTCAACCAGTGCCGGATTGCTCATATAGTTTTTGTCCTTGATCAGAGTGCCGTCGCGATCGATAAAGAGCGCCTTATCCCCTTTGTGATTGTCTTTAATGGCTTCAGATATCATATTCAGAATCATTCTATCGGAAATATTTTCAAAGCAGTACTGTTTATCCCGAAAACATTCTTGTTTGCCATGACGTGAACAGGGCCGGCAATATTCATCGGTTTCAACAATCTGATCCTTCAGACCCCTCGGAGAAAACCCAAGCGTCGGATGCGTCGGGCCGAAAAATCCCAGAACCGGAGTGCCGACCGCCGAACTCATATGCATCAAACCGGAATCATTACACAACATCAGGTCGCATTCGGAAATAAGACAGGGCAGTCTATTTAAATCATAATTCCGAAAAGATTTAAGATTACTTCTCGGAATAATCTGGCCAAGACTTTCCATGTCAGCATCGTCATCCACTAAAAATAAAACGATATTGGCCGAGAAACGTTCAAAAGATTCGATTGCGATATCTCGCAGACGCTCCTTGGGAAATTTTTTCGGCTGGTGCGAAGCTCCGGGAGCAATAGCGATTATTGGTCTGTTATTTTCAAATTCAATTGATTTTTTTTCACAATCATCAAGCCGCAGAACCGGTCGTCGGGCAAAAACTTTTCCCCCGGCCTCGGTCACAGCGGTATTGTATAGATCGACCGTATGCGGTGGATAAGGATTAATCCAATGCCAGTTGACGGCCGCCATTCGCTCCCAGCTTCGTTTCCAATAGCGGCCCTTAATCGAAGCGGTAACGTATTTGGAGAGGAATTGAGAACGGATATTGCCATGAAGATCAATAATCATGTCGAAATTTTGATTATCAAGGAATTCACCCATCAGATAGAGATCACGTAAAGTTGCCTTATTGGGAAAATCGAAGATTTCATCGACGCCGATTAATCGCCTGGCCAGAGATGAGAATCGATTCCGGGTTAAAAGAGATATTTTGGCACGTGGAAAGGATATTTTCAGATTAAGAATCGCGGGCGAGGTTAAAATTAAATCACCGATAACGCCTAATCTGATAACCAGAATTTTGTTAACCATATTTATATCTAACTAAAATAGATTATGCCGAAAGTGCCGATCATCAAGCAGTAAAGCCCGAAATATTTAAACATCCCCTTACGGATAAAATCGAGAAGGATGTACACGGCTAGAAGACCGGATAAAAATGAAACGACCGCTCCAGTCAGATACTGACCGAATAGTGCCGGATCAATGGCGAAAAGATCGGAAATCATAAAGACAATCGCCCCGCAGATGGCCGGAATGGACAGCAGGAAAGAAAACTCGGCCGCTACCATCGGTTTTACACCGGCGAACAAACCGGCGGAAATGGAGGTTCCGGAACGGGAAATTCCGGGGAAAATAGCCAGCGCCTGCCCTAATCCGATTATTAAGGCCCGGGGAAGTTTTAGTTCTCTGGTGCCTTTATCGGACAGGGCGGTTAGTAGCAAAATGATTCCGGTAATTAGCAGAGCAAATGATGTTATCAAGGGCGATTGAAAAGCCTCTTCAATTTGACTTTTTAAAAGAAGCGCAATTAACACGACTGGAATCGTGGCAATTATGATATAAAAAATCATCTTGCGGTTAACCATATCAGATGGAATAAAAACTGATTTGGAAATGGTCCAAATTCGTTTTCTAAAGTATACCAGAACGGAGAAAAGAGTGCCCAGATGAACGATTAATTCGAAAGATACCCCGGGCATTTTGACTCCAAGAAGATGCTCGGTCAGGACCAGATGTCCCGAAGATGAAATCGGCAGAAACTCTGTCAGACCCTGCATCAGCCCCAAAATGATCGCATCAAGATAATTCATAAACCTCTTATTGCAAAAAAGCTTCGGAGCAACCGAAGCCTTTCCGTTTTTATATATTTATTTCAAGCTACAGAGCGCGGAAATCGACGCCCAATAGTATTCCCCGGTTGCCATCCAGCTGGATCTCTCCGAAAATATTCATATCTTTGATAACTTCGAATTTGGCTCCCAGATTAAGCCCTAATCGATAATTGGAGTCCGAATTAAAATCGTTATGATCCGATTTAACCTTTTCCCATCTAAAACAGAGTCGGCTGTATGGTATAAGGCGCTGGCCATTTTTAAACTGGTACGGAAGCGAGCCGACGGCATAAGCGCCTAAACCCATGGTTGACATTTCTTTGTAATTGGTATATTCACCAAATACGCCCATGGCCATATCAAAGGGATGATTAAAACGAGTATCGTTGAAATCCATTATTTCGTATTTGAGATCGCCGCCAAAAGTAATAGCCGGATTATCGTTGGTAAAATCAGGGTCGGCAAAACCAAGTGAAAAACGTCCCTCAGTATAATCGGAAAATCCATAGGTCAGCGAGCCAAATAAGATCCTAACATCCTCGCCATAGGCAATAAATCCGCCAAGATATCCGTTTCCGAATCCGCAAGCATCGGCCGTTGTTAAACATCCAAAAGTCGGCCCAAATGAATTCTCCGAAAACACCGAACCGGCGGTAATGATTATAAGGCAAAAACAAAGGGTGGCGCGTAGCATTTCACATTCCTCTCATTTTTTATGCAAATAATAATTACTACTCTTTTAAGTCAACAAAAATAAGGGAATTTGCCCGGTAATAAAAAAATCATTTTTCTTGACAAGCAATTCTCTGAATTTTTATACTCTTAAGTAACATTTTAGGTTAAAAATTAAACGGACATTTTGCATATATGTTTCCATGGAATATCAATTTATTAGATGTTGGGAATAAATAGTTATGGCGAAAATCAAAGAGCGATGGGGAACCAAAATCGGGGTAATCCTGGCTGTGGCCGGCTCGGCGGTCGGTTTGGGGAATTTTTTGAGATTTCCGGTTCAAGCGGCCAAATTCGATGAGGGTGCATTCATTATTCCATATCTGGTGGCCGTTTTATTAGTCGGCGTCCCCCTTATGTGGGTGGAGTGGACCGCCGGCCGAATCGGCGGTTTGGCCGGTCATTCCTCGGGACCGGGGATTTTGCAGACCCTATGGAAGAAAAACCGGTTTGTCAAATACTTGGGTATCTCAGGTATATTCGGCCCTTTTCTGATTTATATGTACTACGTTTATATTGAATCATGGTGCCTGGCATATGCATGGTATTCAATCACCGGCCATTTTTCAGGAATAAGCTCCAGTGAAGGATTTACTCAATTTCTGGTGCAATATACCGGCGGTGCTTCGACCGGATTTTTGGCCGGTTCCGGGCCCGCCCTAATCTTTTTCGTGATAACCTTCGCTTTAAATATTTTCGTAACATATTTCGGAATTCGGGGCGGGATCGAAAAACTGTGCAATATCGCGCTACCGATGCTTATGGCGTTTGGAATATTCCTGGCCATCTCCGTACTATTTGTCTTCAAGCCGTTCAACCCTGAGTGGACCGCGCTGAAAGGATTGGGATATATCTGGAATGCCGATCTGACCGCCTTAACCAAGCCGGATGTCTGGATGGCGGCGATGGGACAAGTTTTTTTCACGCTGTCGGTAGGAATCGGGGTAATCCTGACTTATGCCAGCTATTTGCGCCGCAAAGACGATGTCGCTCTTTCCGGATTGGCGGCCGCCTCGACCAATGAATTCGCCGAGATTGTTTTGGCAGGATGTATTGTGATCCCGGCGGCTTTTATGTTTTTCGGGCCGAATGATGTTCAGTCGATTGCCCAATCAGGCGCCTTCAATCTCGGATTTGTAACGATACCTCAAATATTCAATCAGTTTTCCAGTGGCGCTCTTCTGGGCTTTATCTGGTTTTTCATGCTCTTTTTGGCCGGAATAACCTCATCAATATCAATCGTACAGCCCTCAATCGCCTTTCTTGAGGATGAATACAAATTTACACGGCAAAAAGCTGTTAAGATATTCGCAATCATAGCTTTTGTTCTTTGCCTGCCGGCTATGATATTTTTCCATCGGGGCGTTCTTGATGACCTTGATTTTTGGGGAGCAAATTTCTTTATTGTGATGGGTGCAACCCTTGAAATAATACTTCTGGCCTGGGTTTATGGCATTACCAAAGCCTGGGGCAATCTTCACGAGGGATCTCAAATAAAGGTCCCAATTGTTTTTAAATTTATTACAAAGTATGTCACGCCGACGCTTCTGATTGTACTGATGGTTTGGTGGATTAATGAATACTGGTGGGATACGATAACAATGAAAGGCATCCCGGCCGAGAATCTTCCCTATGTTTTAACAATGAGACTGGTTATCCTGGGAGTTCTTATTTTCCTTGGCTATCTGGTATGGCTGGCCTGGAGGAAAAACAAATTGACGGAGAATCAGGAGTAATATTATGACTACTATTGGATGGATTTTAATGATTCTGACCTATAGCATTTTATTATCGGTTTTAGGATTTTGTTTTAAAAAGATTATGAGCGGGAGTTCGGAATTCGATACTGATTAGGCGTTGGAAACGCGACTTAGTAAATATTATATTTGGAGATGCGGTCTCGAAGAGTATTACGGGAGATGCCGAGCATTTCCGAGGTCTTAACCTGATTGGAACTGAAATGTCTCAGGCATGAGGCTATCAGCGCTTTTTCAAGAGCCGATTCCAGGAAATAGTAAATTTTACCCTGTGAATTATTGATCAATTTCGGTAAAACCGGGTCGATAATTTTACGGAACAGATCGGTGTAATCATCCTGAAGGTTATCAAGATCGATATCGACTTTAGTATCCATTTCCGAGAATATTGGGAAATCTTCGGGTTGAAGGTTGGAAGATTTAGCCATAACGCAGGCAGTATGAACATTGTTTTCCAGTTCACGAATATTGCCCGGCCAGGCATACTGTATGATCATTTTCATCGTCTTGGAGGCCACGCCCTTTATATCTTTTCCCAGCTGGTTTGAGAATTTCTTAATAAAGTGTTCAACCAGTAATGGAATATCAACTTTTCTTTCTCTTAGAGGAGGCAGGAAAACTGAGACAACTTTCAATCGATAAAACAGATCGACTCGGAACGAGCCTTCCTTCATCGACTGGACCAGCGATTTATTAGTCGCGGCGATTACCCGAACATCGGCGCTGATGGAGTCATTGCCACCGACTCGCTCAAACTGTTTTTCCTGAAGAACGCGAAGAAGTTTTGACTGAGTCAACATCGACATATCAGCGATTTCATCGAGAAATATAGTCCCCTTGTTGGCTTGCTCAAACTTACCGAGACGTTTAAAATAAGCTCCGGTAAAGGCTCCCTTTTCATGGCCGAACAGTTCCGATTCCAAGAGGGTTTCCGCCAGAGCGGCGCAGTTAACTGAAAGAAACTGCTTTTGACGGCGATGTGAATTGCGATGTATCGCCCGGGCGACCAGTTCTTTTCCGGTTCCGGATTCGCCGAATATTAAAACCGCGGCATCGGATTTAGCTACTTGGCCGATAAGTTTGGCTATCTCCACAATCTCCGGCGACTGTCCGACAATTTCATCGACTTCCAAGGCCGTCTCATCTGAAATTTGGGCAGGTTTTATCGGATTAAGTTTTTCCTTGCTGTATCCGCAGGCTTTATTAACAGTCGTAATCAGTTTTTGAATCTCGAACGGCTTGGTAAGATATTCATAGGCCCCTTCGCGCATGGCCTCAATCGCATTCTCGGTCGAAACAAAACCGGATATCATAATAATCGGCATAGTTATATTTTCAGATTTAACTTCCTTAAGTAAATCAAGACCCGAAACGGATGGAAGATTTACATCAAGAAGGACAACATCGATAATCTTATTATCTCTGAGAAAGGAGACTAATTTATTGCCGTCTTCGAGAAAATAGAAACGAAACCTCTCCGGATCAAACAGGTTAGCTAAGGAACGTGAAATTTCCGGATCGTCGTCCACTATCAATATATTTTTCATATATATATAAATCCTCTAGTTTATATAGGCTGTATCGGACTTATTGTATAATAGTTTAGCAATTGATTGGGATAATCGGCAATATTTTGGCTGGTTTAGGCGATATTTTAATTTTTGGTACGGTAATTTTTAGCTCCCATTTTATTCACCAAAAATTCGAAATCAATACCGCCCAAAAATGAGTCGGTAGATTAATTAGATTCGTCACTGAGAAATTTTGTCAAAGCGCCAGTCAGAAGAATATTGATAAGCAAATCAAGGACAAGACCAAATGCCAGGACATAGAACACCATTTCCGGCGTAAATTTATCGACAATAGTCTCCGACCGGGCCGAAAGAAAAGAGGCGGGCAGAGTGATTAAATAGGCGATTAAAGCAATGAAAAAGGAAAAAATCGGATATTTTCGAAAGTAGCTGAGGCTTTTAATTATCGCCGCGATAAAATTCCGACCGGAAATTATAATGATAGGGAGAGAATATATAAATAAGGCATAAAAAATAGTCGTCATCAATCCCATTCCCAAATCGAACAGCATCTGCCTCCTCGGCGAGCCATACATTTGCTCGGTAAAAAATGGAGGAATGAGACTATTAAGAGCGTACAAAACGGCTGATATGACAACCCAACACAGCAGAAGATTATGCCATTGTCTGATAGCCGATTTTATATTCAGACCAGAATATTTCGAACCGGCAAATATTTTCAAAAAAGCAATCACCGTTATACCAGTGATTAAACCCTCAAATAGGATACCCAGAGCCAGTTTGCCATACTGAAAGACCGACGGCAGAACCAAATATAGGCCGGGGTAATGCGCCATAATATCAACCCGAGAATCGCCAAGCAATGATACCAATGGATAAAGGAGAGGATACAGATGCGGATTGACATAATTATTCAGACAGGCCAGTAATAGCAACTGCATTAAGAAAAGGATAAAAAACGGTCCCCAAACCGAAATCCTCCAGATAGTTTTGGCGGCTGAAATATAAACACCCATAAGACGGTTTAATCCCTCAATAAACATGATCTTCTATCCTTAGAAATTAATTTCAATCCAATTCGAATTGGCCCGTTTACCCTGTGCATCGACCACCTGCACCTGATAATAGTTCTGCGCTGATTGCGGCAGGTCATCGGTAAATGAAGTTGTTCCGCTGTTTCCAATAATCGTCAAAGCATTCCACTGAGTATAATTGACCGTGGTTGAATCGGTATATCGGAAGACCCGATAGGTTGCGAAGTCGTCGTCATGATTGGCGCTCCAACTTAGGACGACCACGGTATCCCCATCCTGCAATTCTATCCGACCCGACAATTCAACTGGAGTCGGAGCGGCATTAAACAAAGTCACGCCTTCGGCGGTATTGGAGCCGGATGAGCGGCCGGTATTATCATAGACAAATATTCGATAATAATATGAAGTCAACTCACTGGGCAGGTTGACATCAGTATAAGTTAATGTGCTTTGCGAGGTTATAACCGCAATCGGTTCGTCATCATTGGTAACGGTCCCGGTTGTGGTTCGGTATATCTGATAAGCGGTAAAATCGCCATTATTGTTCAGTGACCAGTTGAGACGGATACTTGACGATGAAATCGGCACCGCTGTCAATGTCACCGCAATCGGATCATTAGCAACATTTATATGAGAAATGGCATCAACCGACTCGGCCCTGTTCCCTGCCTGATCGGTGAAACTTCCGGTTACCTGTCCATTGACAACCTCAAGATTGGCCGCAATGACATAGGCACAGCTGTAGATATAAATTGAATTGGCGGGAATGCTGGCAAGAAAATCATATTCAAGCTCAATATTACTCACGCCGGGAACCGAGACATTGGCCGAACCATTCGGTTCATTGGTTGCCAGGTAGAATGTCACGGTGTCACCGGATGAGAATGATGCGGGAACCGGCGAAAAATAAACAGAATCTATTTGGGCCCGAGTATCAAGAATAATACTGCTCATAATTGCTTCCGATTCCGAACCGTCCAGGAACCTGAGGCGGGCATATAAATATTTCATCTCATCATTATCGGATAATTCAAAATTGGAATTCGATGAATAGGTTCTCCAGATAGCGCCGGCAAAACCGGTATTTTCGGAAAGCATGATCAGTGACGCCGGACGGGGAACGACAAAGGAAACATTGACATTACGGGAATTGGTATATTCATCGCCATCGTTTATGCTCAATGATAATATTCCGGTTCGAACCGATATTGGATCAGATTTACTTCCCTCAAAATTACCGCTTAATATCGCGGCGATAAAAATCAGATATGGTCGACCCGGTGTTAAAGAATTAATGATCGAAGAAAATGATGAAGTGGTTTCCCACAGTACAAAATCGGGCGATGATGTATCAGCATAATACTCTATCGAATCAATATAATAGACGGCAAAACTAATTCCGGTAAGAGTATCATTGACTTCCCAATTGACGGTCACAGAATCGGAAAGATAATTGACGGTCAAATTGATTGGCACCGGCGGATTGTCGGGCGGATCAAACCCGAGGATCTCATTTTCAATATCACGGCTGCAACCAGACA
>JBDRRI010000144.1:0-2006 GCA_043825815.1 Candidatus Zixiibacteriota bacterium | reverse complement strand
CACCTTGATTCTTAAGCGATTCGGCCAGCTCCTGAAGGCCGGCCTGGTCGAAGGCCTGTCGCGGTTGTAATGGATTCGGAAATATTTTTTCAAGAGGCAACAATTTATAATTTCCTGATTCCGCCATTTCGTTTTTCATGGCGGTCGGGATAAGGGCATCAAGGCCTCGCCCCAACACGACTTTTCCACTCATCGGCTCAACACCTCCTTGGTCAAAGCCATATAATTTTCTGCTCCGGTTGAGAGGATATCATACAGGATAATCGGTTTGCCGAATGACGGCGCCTCGGATAACCGGACATTTCGGTTAATAACGGTACTATAGACCCGTTCATTAAAGAAACTTCGGGCTTGATCGGCCACCTGCTGAGCCAGGTTGAGCCGCTTATCGAACATGGTTAAAAGCACACCCTCAACTTCGAGTCGCGGATTCAGACTTTTCTTGACGAGATCAATCGTCCGCATCAGCTGTCCCAGACCTTCCAGTGCATAGTACTCACATTGAATAGGAATAAGTACGGACGCCGAGGCGGTCAGAGCATTGAGCGTTAGGAGGCCGAGCGACGGCGGGCAATCGATAATAATGTAGTCATATTGGTCTATTAATGACTGTATAGCATTTTTCAAAATCGTCTCGCGCGACATCATTGACACCATTTCCACTTCGGCTCCGACCAGAGAGATTGATGACGGGGCGACATTGAGGAAGGAAAGATCGGTTGGCGTAATAATTTCGGGGAGCGTTTTGCGACCGATCATGACATCATAAATGGAATATTCGATTTTTTCTTTTTCCAGGCCGACTCCAGAGGTGCTATTAGCCTGGGGGTCGAAATCTATCAATAAAGTCTTTTTTTCAGCGACTGCCAATCCTGAAGAGAGGTTAATGGCTGTCGTCGTTTTACCGACACCACCCTTCTGATTGGCGATTGCAATAATTCTGGCCACATTTACCTCGTAAATGGTTATATTTACTTTGCAGAATTGAGGTTACGAAGTTAAAAACAATTATGCAAGTAAAAACTTTACATGTTTTTGGAAAATAAAGTTAGATTTCGAAGTCGTTCGGAGTCATCGAGATAATAGCGATACTCGACAGAGGATAGTTTATTGGGAATTTCAAATTTTATATTATCGAGAGCGGCATAGTAAATAAATTTACCTTGATCCTTGAGGAGCGAGAAAAGACGAGTGAAAACATTAGCGTCAGGCTTAACCAGCTTCATTGTGGCAAAGTCGAATTTATTCCTACTATGGGTTGGACTGTATTCAATGAAATTTTGGCTTAAACTGACAGCATCTAACATGAATTCCCTGATAGCCTGCACCAGAAATCGCTCCTTTTTTGCAGTTCGCTCTATTAGGGTTCCCTTAAGGTGCGGGAATGTCAATAATATAATAATAGCTGGAAAGCCGCCACCGCTTCCGATATCAATGAATTCTCCAGCCGGTTTTCCGATGAATTCAAACGGAACGAGTGAATCGGCGCAGATTCGAATCAGATCCAGCCGGTTTGTTTCACGTGAAACAAGGTTTATTTTCTGGTTGTAATCGAATAACTGGTCAAGAAAAAGGTTTATTTTTACTCTAATATTGTATTTGTCAAGAATATCTTCGGAATTGAATTGTCTTATTAGTTCCGTAGTCATTATTTTCTCTTTGATGATAATTGGTACTTTTTAAGATGGATTGAGAGAGCTGATAAGTCGCCAATCGTTATGCCCTCAATTCGTCCTGCCTGGCCGAGCGACATTGGCCTAAATTTAATAAATTTCTCTTTGGCTTCGTTTCTGAATCCGGTAAGATTATGATAGTCAAAATCTTTTGGGATGGATTCTGATTCCATACGTTTGAACTTTTCGACTTCACGCGTCTGTTTTTTAATATATCCTTCGTATTTTATCGAGACGGCGATTCTTTCGATTAATTCGCCTGAAATATCTTTCAGACTCTCATCCAAAAACGGTAAAATGTTCCCAAATTCAATTCCCGGGACTTTCAGTAGA
>JBDRRI010000143.1:0-33458 GCA_043825815.1 Candidatus Zixiibacteriota bacterium | reverse complement strand
GGGTCACGTATTGTCGATTGAAAATAAATTTGAGTTAAATAGGGAAATACTAAAGGATGAACTTAATAATCTTCTATTAAAGGAAAACGCAATTAAAGATTTCAATGATATTTCTCCCGAACGTTTATTCAAAGGTAATTTCAGTCGTAACAAGAAAGGTGGTCATAAGGGTAGTGGGATGACATACAAGCAGATTCAAGATAATATTTACACAAAATTTTTCGACAACAATAAGATTAACTACAAAATTATAACTCCTGATGGAAAGGATTTTGATAATTTGAGTCCCGGTCTTAAGACATCGATTATTTTAGAATTAATTTTGAATTTTGAAGAGGATCGAGCGCCGTTAATAATTGATCAACCTGAAGATAATCTCGCGACTAGTTATATAAATAAGGGGCTTGTCGAATCTATTAAAAAAATGAAAAGTAAAAAGCAAATCATCTTTGTATCTCATAATGCAACAATCCCAATGGCTGGTGATGCCCAAAATGTAATTCTCTGTGAAAATATTAACGGTAAAATAAAAATAAGATCGAATCCGCTTGAAGGTAAAATTAATGAGATAAATGTTGTTGATCATATAGCAAAAATTGCAGATGGTGGTAAGCCATCAATTAAAAAGAGATTTAAAAAATATAATTTAAAAAAATTTAACGAGTAATATATGAAATTAAAATTTGAAAAGAATCAAGAAGGCAAGGTCTATATTAAAATAGACGACG
Source organism: Candidatus Zixiibacteriota bacterium (assembly GCA_043825815.1). GTDB lineage: Bacteria > Zixibacteria > MSB-5A5 > GN15 > PGXB01 > JBDRRI01. The sequence goes on along the minus strand of JBDRRI010000143.1, from coordinate 32,730 downwards.
TAATATTCTCAACCAAAGACTATATAACGATGATTAAGGAAATAAAAAAAGAAAAAGTTATTGAGGCAGAATTTAGTGAAAACATTGATACAGTAGAACAGGGAAATGTGAAATCAATGCTTAAGGAGATAAATAATATACGAGAAACTGATGATGATGAAGAAGATGAAGCAGTTGATCAAATTAATGCAGACGCGGATGATGATTTGCCTTTTTAACAATATCCTTGATTAAGATGATTCCTTGATTTATTATCAACAAATATTTACACGATTGGTTCTCATATTTTCGTCCGGTGGCTCATAGTCTTGTCAAAAATCCTGTCAAAGACCCTGAAATATGAAGGGAAAGAAATGAAGGGCTGAGGAACCGTCTGAGCGTAAGTAATAGTCGGGTTTCTCATTTGTCCGCCTTCGGCTTTCGGATCGCCGACTTACTGCATTATCCCAGACGATTAAGTTAATGTCTCAAATCGATAAATTGATAGAAAAAACGGCGGTTTCCCAATACAATAAATTTCAAGATGGCAGGATCACTTCGTTTCACTCGGATCCTTCCCTACAATATTATATCGGGTTTCTCATTTGTCCGCCTATGGCGGACTCGGAACGTTGACCAACGATAACCCATCTCGCCAACACCGGTCGTATTTCAATACGTCCCTACCCAGAAACGTCGAGATCTCCATCGCGGACTCGGGACTTTCGGCAGGGGATTTAGATCTACCGGGCTGAGGACTCAAGGGGAACAACGAGTCTATTGGTGCATGGGGACGTACGCCAACCACAATGGATTTCGACCTTCCAGTCTTCCAATCGAGGTGGAATCGGTGACTTTAAAGCCTTATGTCGGATAGAGTAATGGGGGTGGGACAATGGCCATGTATTTCGATCGAATAACAGAATTTTGGGATTGGAGGATTCAAGGAACCGGTCCGGATAGTTTACGATTATGTTGGGGTCGTCACCCGTCGACGGAACCGCGGATTGCCGGGAGGATTCCGGCGCCGATTGTTCATTAATGGCACAGTTTGTAACATACAATACACTATGAGCCGGTATGAGGTTTTTAATATTATCAAATCTTTAATATTGTCGATAATTAATGATAGATGCAAATATTGAAAACGATGTTGGATTTACATTATTGTTTTTTCGTTTTCTAAGTAAATAAATTAGGTTTCGATGGGTACTAGGTTAGGAGTAAGTAATGTTTAAAATTAACTCAATCAAAGGAAAAGTAATAAGTCTCAGCATTCTTGCTGTCGCAATAACGACTTTTGCCTTAATCTCAATTGTTGTTCTCAAAAAAGGAGATATTGTTAATAAGAGTGCTGCAATGGAATCAAATGTCTCCAAACTTCTTATCGAAAGCGCCCAAAGTGAGACGGCCAAGATAGCCAATGATGTTTATCTTATGTGCCGGGCAATGCAGGAGGCTGTTGAAGATAAGGTCAACAGCGACCTGAATGTTGCTCGTGATAAACTCAACAGTCACGGCGCGGTGAGTTTCGATACCGCAACGGTATCCTGGCAGGCTATAAATCAGTATACCATGCAAACAGAGTATATCGATTTACCTAAAATGAAAGTTGGTGATATCTGGCTCGGGCAGAATAATAATCTATCAGTCGTCTCTCCGGTGGTCGATGAGGTCCAGAAACTGGTTGGAGGAACCTGCACGATTTTCCAGAGGATGAATAATCAAGGCGATATGCTTCGGGTTAGCACCAACGTGGTCAAGAAAGACGGTGCCCGGGCTATCGGGACCTTTATTCCCGCGGTCGATTCTGATGGCAAGCCGAATCCGGTTATTTCCAAGGTACTTCAAGGCGAAACATTTTCGGGCCGCGCCTATGTTGTCAACGCCTGGTATATTACCGCTTATGAACCAATCTTTAATAATAACCGCGAGGTTGTCGGGGTTCTATATGTCGGTGTCAAACAGGAGAATGTTGAGAGCCTTAGAAAAGGTATTATGGATATTGTCGTCGGGAAGACCGGATATGTTTTTGTAGTCGGTGGAACCGGTTCCCAGAAGGGTGAGTATATCATTTCCAAGGGTGGAACCCGCGACGGCGAGAATATCTGGGAAGCCAAGGATGCTGACGGACGTTTGTTTATTCAGTCGATGGTTGAAAAAGGAATGAAAACCCACGGCGGCACGGTCGCTTTCGAACGTTATCCATGGAAAAACAAAGGGGAGGATGAGACTCGAGTTAAGTTGGCCGCTATTACTTACTTTGAACCGTGGGATTGGGTAATCGGGGCCGGCGCCTATGAATCCGATTATCAGGAAGCCCAGGAAGTTATTATTGAAAATACAGAAAACATCAAGTCGGCTATCAACGATATGGTCTACTTCACGCTTATATGTGCCATTGTGCTATTGGTCGCCTTTGGTATTGTTTCGATTGCGATCGCCGCACGGATATCAAATCCTCTGGTAAACGCGATGAATCGTCTTGATCAGGGAGCAGAACAGGTTGCCTCGGCGTCATTGCAGATCGCCGGTTCCAGTCAGCAATTGGCGGAGAATTCAAGCGAACAGGCTTCCTCAATCGAAGAAACGTCATCGGCCCTTGAAGAGATGTCCGGAATGACGCGCCAGAACGCTGATAATTCCAATCAGGTCAATGTCCTTTCGGTTGAGGCTAAGAAAAAAGCTCAAAAAGGATCAATGGCGATTGACTCACTTTCGACAGTTATGACCGAAATCAAGATATCATCCGATGAAACGGCGAAAATAATCAAGGTGATAGATGAAATCGCGTTCCAGACCAACCTGCTGGCGTTGAATGCCGCGGTCGAGGCAGCCAGGGCCGGTGATGCCGGTAAGGGATTCGCCGTAGTCGCCGAGGAAGTTCGCAACCTGGCTCAGCGGTCGGCGGAAGCGGCCAAGAATACCAATTCGCTGATAGAACAGGCTCAGAAAAACGCCGAGAACGGCGTTACCGCCACCAATGATCTGGTTGGTATATTTCGCGACATATCATCCGGTATTGAGAAGGTAAGTACCTTGATTTCTGAGGTGTCTACCGCGTCCGATGAACAGGCAAAAGGTGTCGATCAGGTCAACTCGGCGGTAGGCCAGATGGATCAAGTAACCCAGACGATGGCCTCTACGGCCGAGGAATCCGCGTCGGCCTCACAGGAATTGTCTATGCAGGCTGACCAGCTCAAACAGGTCGTTTGGGAACTCGGCAAGATAATCGGCGGGGGAGAAACCCAAAAGACGGATCAACCAAGGAATTCCGGTATGTTGAGGTCGGTTGTTAAAAAAGTATCCAAGCCGAAGAGAAATGATGTTAAATCATTATCCGTCAGGGAATTTGAAGAAAATCCAGTAAATATTAAATTCTGATCATTTACTTCCTTATAAAAAACGCCGGTTTACGCCGGCGTTTTTTTGTTTACAATCTATATTTCTTCGATATTTCAATTATTTCCGGAAAAACCAATAACAGCCAAGTAGGGTCAACCTACGATAACTGTTGGTGCATGGGGACGTACACCAACAACAGTACGCACCCTTTAATTCGGTCTCGAGAGGGGACAGTAATTGGTAGTCAATATTAAATCTTATGCAATTATTTGAAAACAGATTGCCATAATATTTTCAACCGCCCCATGGGCGGGTTACGGAATTCCGGTCTTTATATCCTAGCATTCATTCTGATCTAATGACATCAATCGGGTTATTCAGAGCTCCTTTGATTGCCTGAAAACCAACCGAAGACAAACCGATCAGGAATGAGAAAGTACCAACCAAAAGGAAGACTCCGGCACCCATTTGGATACGAAATACATATTGTTCCAGCCACAGGTTCATGATTATCCAAATTGTCGGGCAGGCTATCACAAACGAAAGGCCTATCAAGATTATATATTCTTTAGAAAGGATTCCGATAATGTTCCTTACGGCGGCGCCGAGGACTTTCCGAATTCCGATTTCCTTTTTTCTCTTTTCAATAGAAAAGGAGGCTAATCCGAGCAAACCGAGGCAGGATATAATAATTGCCAGAGCGGCGAAAATGCTTGTCATATCAAATACCTGTTCCGCGGATTTGTAGTTTTGGTAAAACTCCTCATCCAGGAAAGAATACTGGAAAGGATAATCCGGCAGGATTTCTTTCCATGTTTTTTTGATGAAATCAATACTGGCGGGGATATTGTGGGGGGTAACGCGCAGAGACATTTCCCGCACCTGTTCCCAGAAAGAATTGGTATCGGGAAGCATGATAAAGGCCAGCGGTTTTATATCATATTCCAGTGACTGATAATTAAAATTTTTCATAATACCGATAACTTCGCGGGTACCTCCCCAGATATTGATTTTGGTTCCAATGATCGGTTGCCGGTTCATTAATTGAGCCAGGTTTTCATTAATCACGCAGCCGTTTTCGATATCGGAAGGATAATCTTTACTAAAGCACCGACCGTCTGTCATTTTTATATTGAAGGTTTCAAAGAAATCATGTTTTACCTGATTAAAATTAATACCTATTTTTTCATCTTCATTCAGGCCATCCCACGTCACCGTGGTAGAGATGTACCAGTATGGAAGAGTGCGAGCGGCGCCGGTTACAGATATAATGTCCGGATACTGTATCAGTCGGTTTTTTAAGACTGAATAATGGTCGGCCGGTTTTCCCTTAAGGGGAATGTTTATGATTTGCTCTTTATTATATCCGGGGTCCATAGTGCGGATATAATTCAGCTGCTGGTAAATAATGATTGAGCCGGCAATAAAAACCATAGAGAGAGTAAACTGAATAACCACCAGCAGTCTTCTGAGATTGAATCCCCCGGGCAGAGTACCGTAATCGGGCTGGAGAGATTTAACGGGATGGAAATTCGACAATAATAATGACGGATAAATGCCGGTGGCGATGGTTAATAGAATTAGAAAACAAAATATCGAGAAAATATATACCGGATTGAGAAGTATACTAAGAGAGAGAGATAGTCCGAATGCCTTGTTAAATACGGGCAGTGTTATTTCTAATATAATCAGCGCGATGAATAAGGCGATTGAAAGGCCAACCAGTGTTTCCGACAGGAATTGGAAAATAAGGCCGGTTCTTTGCGCGCCGATAATTTTTCTCATCCCGACTTCTTTGGTGCGCATAGAAAATCTGGCCGTAGTGAGATTGACGAAATTTATAGCCGCCATTAACAGTATAGAGAGAGCTATTATTGAAAATAGAATGACATTCTTTTTGGCATTGGAGAAGTGGAAATGATAATCGGCAATATTTAAAAGGGAATATCGTACCGGTTCTTCTTCTTCTACCTGCTTCAAATTCATTGTTTCCGTTAATTTGTCATTAAGCAATATTTCCGATACTCCCGGTCTTGTTTTTATGAATGTGCCCACTATCGCCAGATTCCAGCATTCAAATTCCCCGATACCTTCCTTAAAAGAATTCGCCAAATAATCAATAGGGACGATCATATCGGTTTGGAGGCTCGAATTGGTTGGAAAATCGGTGATAACTCCGGTTACGGTAAATTCATCCTGATTATTCCAGACCAAAGTTTGTCCGATCGGATTTTCGCCGGGGAAGTACTTTTCGGCAATTGAATTTGTAATAATAACTGAATTGGGAGCATTCAAAGCAGTTGTATAATCACCCGATTTGAAATCAAACGAAAATATTTGCAGAAAATCGGGATCGACGCAGATGGCCTGCTGATAGAAAATCTTATCACCGTTGCGGCATAATATCTCCCTCTGCTGGCCGACACGGGAAGCGAAAGCTATTTCCGGAATGTTATTTTTTAAGTAAGGAGAGAGGGCGGTTGGAACGATTTGACCATCATCGGCGAGTATTGCGTAAATTTGTTCGGTGTCTTTATAAAATTTATCATAATCCAATTCCTGGAAAATCCACAGGCTGATAAGAAGACAACCAGCCAGACCAACCGCAAGGCCCATAATGTTAATGGAATTATAACCTTTATATTTCGCCAAATGACGCAAGGTTATTTTCAAGAAATTTTTTAGCATATCATCACTCTCTGTTTAGTAAATTTTATTGAAACTATTTTTTGAGGATTTAAAGCAATAATAATGCCGTTTCGGTTAAGTCGTTATCAATTAACGATAACTCCAATTTGAAAAATGGTATGGCTGTTCGTTATTGGACAGACGTTGAGCGATTTCGGACAGTCGTGGCAGTGAGGTAATATTGAATTAAATATTATGCCAAAAACCTGGAAGATTTATATTAGGTGCCTTTTTGTAAATTGGCCAGTCTTATGCGGGCATCGCTAATTTCCGGGCCGGGGAAGTCGGAATCTTTCCAACGCTCCAAGAATATTTCGTATTGTTTAATAGCGCGGTCGTACCAGCTCGATTCTTCATAGGCGCGGCCAAGATAATAATATGATAGAGCATGTTCAATGCCCCAATATAATTCAATACTTCCAAAACTGGAGGTCAGGGCCTGGAATTCGGTGACGGCATCGGCCAGCCGGCCATCTTCGAAATATGTTTTGGCCATGAAATAACGGCGACTGAAATAGGGCGAGATATCTTTTTCCTGAGCATATTTATCGAATAATGAGGCGGCCGAGTCGAGGTTGCCTTTGTAATATTCGATCACGGCCAGCGAATACCAGTAACGTGCCTGCGAAAATCCAGATCGATTAAGAACGTCCTGCATTTCTTTGGCGCGTTGTTCAGCCAAATCAAATTGTTTATTCTGGGCCAATATTCTGATAAGAACGTCACGGCAATTGACTTTATCTTCGCAAACATATTGACTTAAGTATTCAATGCAAGTATTAATTGACTGCAGGGCCGAGTCGAGCATGCCTAATTCAGAAAACAGAAGGGCTTTAAATTGAAAATGATGGGCAATTAAATCAGTGTTTTTTTCCTTGAGGTCACGGTCTATATTCCGATTAACGATATCCAGCGTTTGATTAATCTTTCCCTGATATAGAGGTATATATGCGAAATGGTTAAAACCGCGAACGCTGACTTCGGGGTTATTCCATTCCGATAAAGCCTTATAGCAACTGTCAGCGGTTTCGAAATTATTTTTGAATATTTCCAAATGGCCGTATTTTTCCAGTGACAAGTAATAATCAGGCTTAATCTTTAGAGCCTCGCGATACGACGCGATAGCCTCATCGATTTTCCCAACCGCCGCATTCAGATCGCCGCGGGTATCATAGGGATTAGCTTCATCGGGGGCGAGCTCAATATATTTATTTATGAAATACAGGGAGCTATCATAATTATTCAATTCAAAATAAATATAAGCCAGATTATTGCAGGCAATTTTATTAACGGGATCTATTTTCAAAAGGCGATAGTTATATTTTGCAGATTCCGTATAATTGCCGGTTTGATAATATATGCCGGCCAAATCTTCAAGAGCGCCCTTATCTTCGCTATCTCGTTCCAGAATATTTTCCAAATGATAAGTGGCTTGCGAAAAATCTTTGGCAAGAAGAGCATGCATCGACAAAATATATTGTTTTTCCTTCCAATTGACATTGTCGGAATATTTGAGGGCCTTCTCGATAAAATTGCTGTTATCAATAACTGCGAGGAAGTAATAGGCCATGGCAAAAGTGGAATCGTATTCAATGGCTTTTTTGAGACAGCGAGCGGCGTCAAGTCTGTAGGCCTTTTGCAAATATTCTTTTGCTTCAAGATAATAGCGGTAGGCTTCTTTCGATGACGTCGTTACATTGGCAATATGGCGATCCGTGTCCTGCTTGATATCCATTGAAAATGACAGATCCTCTTTAATCAGGACGGTCAGACTATCAACAATTGCGAAAATATCCTGACCATCACGAGCCTCGATTCTTCTCGACGCCTGAACCTGCCCGGTCATAGCATCGACCAATTGTGTGGAGACGACCAAATAGGGCAGTATCTGCATAACACTGCCGTTCAGTATCCATCGGGAATGGGTTTGCTGAGCGATATATTCAGCGACATCATTGGTGATTGAATAGCGATCTTTCTTTCCAATAATGTCCAAAATATCATTAACGCGCTGGGTCGGGACAACTTTCAGATAATGCGACTCGGTAAGGTCAGTGATAAGCAGGGTGGTTATCATTTGTCCGGTGCGGCTGGAATCTGTTTCCTCAACCAGATTGCCAAAATACATTATTGTTATTTGATTTTCATGGGCGAATACTTCCTGGGACGGTTTTATATCTATCTGCCAGTCTTTTAATACCAGAAAGAGCAGGATTATAGCCGCCGTTGCCAGAGCGGAATAATATCGGATATTTTTCTTTCCCGATTTGGTGGAAGCGGTTTTGATTGAATCATCCTCTTCAGGATTCGAGGTTGCTTTGGTCGAAATCAATTCCCGAACGGATGGGTCCGATTTCATCAAATGAGAAAAATTTTGAAATTTGGTCAACTGCTCAAAACAGTAATCGCAGTCAATTATATGTTGTTCAAATTCCAGGCGTTCGTGATCTTCCAACAAACCAAGTTCGTAATGATGCAGTTTAATCCCAATATTTTTATCGCAACAACCGCTCATTTTAGTCCTCTTGCTTTTCTTCAAGACATTTAACCAGCAATATTCTGGCCCGGGATAGGATGACATAGGAATTGCTTGGGGTAATACCCAATTGTCGACAGACCTCTTCAACCGAATAACCCTGATAGTGGAGGTTGAGAATCCTCGCATATTTCGGCTTGTTCTCGGAAAGTCTTTTCAGACAACGAATTAACTGCAATTTCAGGTCGGATGATAACTGCGGTTCAGATAGGAGAGTTTCATCCGGAGGCATATTCCCCGCATAAGCCTGCCTGGTTTGCTTTTTCTTAATATAGGCTAAGATTTTATAATCCAACACCTTTGCCGCCCACGCCGAAAAACTATCGGTTATTTCTATCCTTTTATACTCCTCAGCAACTGTTTTTAAGGCATCCTGGACGATATCTTCGATATCATCTTTATCCCATATCCTCTGTAGCCCAATAGCTCGAAATCTAACAATCAGGGCATTAAAAAGTTCATTTTCAGCTGTTTTATTTCCGTCTTTAGCCCGGCTGTATAATTCATTAATAATCAATATCTTAATCCATTCCTAATGAGATATGGCCAATATATTGTAGCATGGACGAAATAACAATGGCATTTTTTTAAAGTTAAATAAATATATGCCATTTACCGATAACAATTATATTATCGGACCTATCAATAAGATTGTTCACAGTCCAATTGATAAGTTAAATCAGAGGAGTGGTTGAAACTTTAATAAGATTGACCGTAATGAAGTTACGACGCGCGCTTATTGCCGTAATTGGCATTCTTATGGGGGTCTTTTTCGCAATACCTGCGTACGTTTTCGCATTTTCCAATAGTCTTGAATTAAATGGTTTATTTTCCATAGTTGCAATTCATCAATATGAGCCGTTTCTATATATTACTGATATTTTTTCATTAATAATTGCCATTTCAGTAATTGCGAATAATAATAAGAATATGAAACTGGCCGTTAATAAATCCCGTAATGAGACTGAAAATAAAAGCCTTCGCGAGGAATTGGAAAAAGTCCGTTATAATTTAAACGAGGCTATCGATGAAAAGCGGCAAATTAAGGATGATTTTCAAAGAACAACGGCCAAATTGAGACTTCGCTTGAAAAGGATGGTTTCAATTGATTTTCAGAAAAAACCGGTTACGCTTAATGATATTATCGATCTGGAAACCTTTCAAGAATTGCAGGATTCGGTATCCGGTTCTCTCAATGTTTATTCGGCGGTTTATGATGCCACCGGAGAATTGATTACTCGTCCGACCGGGTTTCAAAAGGCATGTCGACTGGTTCAACGCTCGACGCTTGGCGAGAAAGAATGCTATTGGTTTCAGCGCAATTTAGTCGAGAAAGCCTTTGCTCACGGCAAGCCAGTTTTTAAACAGTGCCATTTAAGCGGGTTAGTCTGCGGCGGGGTGCCGATTGTGATAAATGACCGTCATTTGGGAACCTGGATGCTTGGCCAGGCTAAAGTGATGCCGATCAACGAGGATGAGTTGGCGCATTCGGCGGCCAAAATGGGAACTCGGATAATGGAGCTTCTCGGGGCTCATAAAATGATTCCCAAAATTCCGGTGGCTCATTTTGAGGCGATGTTGAATATGATTTGGGGATTTTCCCGGGAACTCTCGGCGCTCGCCCATGGGAATATCCGACTTTCTCAAAACAGTCACAAACTTAAAAAGGCGGAAAATGAATCGCAAATGCTCTGGTCGGCTTTGAATTTGTCTAGCGATGCAATAATTATATATAATCATGACGGCCAGATATTATCGGCCAATGAAACAGTCTGCAATCTTCTGGGTTATTCCCGAAAACAGATGCATGAATTTAAAATCATGGATTTGGTTGAATCTGAAAAAGTATTGAAGAATTTATCCCAAGAGAGGTCGGCGCTCAATCTAAAAAATTCTGATGGTCGGGAAGTAATATTCTCGGCCATTCATAAAGCTTCAGGCTATGCGAATCAGGAAATCAATATTATTATCGCCTCACCGGAAACTGAGAAAGTTACGGTAAATTGATAATAGTATAAAATAAAAATCTATCATATAATTCCATTTGCTTCTATCGTCTTTATAAATCCCGTTTTTCAGGGTTTTTAACACGGCTCTGCCATCACCTATACCCAGCCGGTTACAAGAAATCCTGCATTTTTTATACAACTTTGATAGTAATTTGTATTTGGAGCATATATGGAGGAATGAAATATTTTAGGCGGATTGCATTTTTACTACAAAAATAGTACAACGAAAAAACTTAAAATATGCAAAACAAAGCCAATTTGGAGGATGAAAAATTGTCGAAACCACGCGGGATTTCGACCCGCTTATATCTTTTTAAGGAAACAACACTAATTTGCTGTAAGTAAATAGGGGAGATGATAATACACGGAATTTATGCAAAAAGCGATTGAATATGCTATTGGCAGTGAATGATAAGATTACAAGTAATAAAAAAACGCGCCGTGTGGACGACGCGTTTTGTGTATCGATAAAAGAGTCGGAAAAACTACTTGATGTTTTCCTTGACCCATTCGGTCGAGACTGATTTCGGACGGGTGATCGGGGTGCCCATAGCGCGGTTGAGAACCAACTGCGAGAGCATGCCCATGGCACGCGAAACCGAGAACAGCACCGTATAATACGGGAATTCCTTGAGTCCGAAATGATAGAGCAGAGCTCCGGAGCCGGCATCAACATTCGGCCACGGGTTTTTGGCTTTACCCTGTTTCTTGAGGACTTCGGGAACGACATCATAAACGAGAGAAACGGTCTGGAAGACCTTGCTATCCGGAAGATACTCTTTACCGAAAGCGAGGAAGGATGAGAAGCGCGGGTCGGTGACACGAAGGACAGCGTGGCCGTAACCGGGAATAACTTTACCGGCATTAAGGGTTTCCCACGCGATATCTTCGATCTGCTTGGCAGTCGGGACGCCGCCGAATTTCTTCATCGTTTCCAGAACCCAGCCGAGACATTCCTGATTGGCGAGTCCGTGCAGAGGACCGGCTAATCCGTTGAGACCTGCGGAAACGGCATAGTATGGATCGGAGAGAGCCGAACCGACCGTATGGCAGGTGTTGGCGGAGACGTTGCCGCCTTCATGGTCGCAGTGCAGGGTCAGATACATTTGAATCAGCTTGGTGAAAATGCCTGATTTGTCTTTGATGCCGAGCATGTTGGCATAGTTGGCACCCCAGTCGAGGCTTTTCTTGTAGGCGATTCTCGGACCTTTGTTGAAGCGCATCCGGTAGACACCGGCGGCGATACCCGGAAGTTTGGCAAGGAGATTGAGGGCATCTTCCAAAGTCGGTTTCCAGTAATCGGTCTTTTTCATGCCTTTGTTGTACTCTTTAACGAATTCGGATTCTTTTTGCAGAACCAGAATGGCGGTATTGAGCATGGTCATCGGATGGGAATTCTTCGGCATCGCTTCCAAAACTTTCCAGACATAAGTCGGGACTTTGGAGCGCTTGGCGTATTCATCCGACAACGCATTGCGTTCGGCGGTTGTCGGCATTTTGCCAGTGCAGAGCAGGAAGAAAATATCTTCCGGCAGTTTGTCGCGAATATCCATAATCGGATAACCGCGGATAATGAGTCCCTTGTCAGGGTAAACAACGGAGGTGTCGCAGATCATTGCCTTAACGCCGCGCATACCACCGTAAGCCTGAGCCACGGTACAATCAGAAATTTTCTTATCTCCGACTTTTTGGGCAAGCTCTTTAAGTTCATCGCGGAGGACAGGGATTTGCTTCGCTAATGTGTTCTGTAAATTAGCCATTTACATAGACTCCTTTAGAGGTTTATAATGTGGACAAATAAGTTCAAAATAAACATCGCGTTTACCTTATTAAATTGGTTTTAATTTTAAACAAATAAATTGACTTTGTCAATAGTCCTTTCCGCGTTTTAAGTGAAATAATTCACTTGGTTAAAAAAAATATTATGAAAAAGACCATAACCGCCAGCTGTTTAACTTTTGGAGTGAAAAAGATTATCAACTGAACATCTTTCCGGGGTTAAGCAGATTGCCGTCGTCAAAGACTGATTTTATTTGTTTCATTTTAGCCAGGGTCGCCCGGTCGAATTCAAGCGGCAGAAACCTTATCTTGGTCAAACCGATTCCGTGTTCGCCGGTCAAAGTGCCGCCCAGCTGAAGCGTTTTATCAAATAACTTTTTGACGCAGTCATCTATCATAGCTGTCTCTTCGGAGCTTTCGGATGCTGCCAGAAAATTGACATGAAGGTTGCCATCGCCGGCGTGGCCATAGGAATTTATCCGAAACGGCAAGCGGGCGTTCATCTCGGCGACAAAGGCGACCAGCTCAGGAAGTTTTGAGGGTGGAACGCAAACATCCTCGGAAATTTTTCTCACAGCGGAAGCCTTGACGGCCTTGGAGAGATTGCGGCGTATTTTCCAGAGTATATCGGCTTTCGATTTTTTATTTTCCCGTTTTATATAATTAGTATGATGGGCTCGACAAATTCGCTCGATATGATCGGCCTCGGATTCGGCCCGGTCGCCGGATGTTTCAATTAGAAGGATGGCGCGAGCGTTTTCGATGGAGATCGATTTCTCATATTCATTGGAGCAGGCGACGGCATCGCCGTCCATGTATTCCATAACCGACGGGATAACACCTTTGGCTATTATTTCCGAAACGGTGCCGGCGGCTTCATCCGGGTTTTCAAAGGCGGCCAGGATGGTCGGACCGAAATGGGGAAGGTCTATTAATCGAAAAGCTATTTCGGTGACAGCCGCCAGAAGTCCTTCGGAACCGGTCAATATTTGCGAAATATTGAAGAGATCATTTTCGGCGTAGAGGCCGGTTTTAATAAGAGCGCCGTCGATTGTTACAGCTTTAAGCCCGATAATATAATCTTTGGTAACGCCGTATTTCTTGCAATGAAGCCCTCCGGCGTTTTCGGCAACATTGCCACCCAGAGTTGATTCCTCATAACTGGCCGGATCGGGCGGATAAAACAAATTGTGCTTGACCGACTCATTCATTAAATCTTTAGTGATAACTCCGGGGCCGCAGAGAGCATATTTCATTTCCGGAAATATTTCGAGCTTTTTCATTTTTTCAAGGGATAGAACGAGGGCGTTTTTAACCGGAACGGCTCCGCCGGTATAGCCGGTTCCGGCTCCGCGGAAGACTATAGGGATATTTTGGCGGCGGCTGATATTAATTATTTCGATAACTTCGTTTTCAGTTTTGGCAAAGAAGAGAGCCGAGACGGGGCAACTAATTTCCGATGCGTCGCGGGAATATTCGGTATAATTTTCTTTGGGAAAGAGAATTCGTTCCCCGAAATGATCAATCAACTTTGTGAATGACGGCTTCAGTTTACTTGTCGCTTTCCTTTTTATTCTTGGTCGAATCTTTCTTTTCCGATGGCGAGGCGGTCGTTCCGTTTTTTTCTTTGACTTCGCCGGCCTTATAGGAGTCAGTACGATGATCGGTTGAATAAAATCCGGAGCCTTTGAGAACGAAGCCGATGCCGCCACTAATTAGACGCTCCGGGTAACCTTCGCATTGGGGGCAAGTTTTTATCGGGTCGTCGCTGATTCGTTGAAACTCTTCAAATTCGTATCCGCAGTCGGTGCAACGGTATTGATAAGTCGGCATTCAGTCAATTCTCCTAATATTTCAGTTAACCGGAAATAATATAAATTATTTCCGGTCGCTAATTATACTACGCAACAATCAAAAAGTTTTTAAACGTCAAAATCCTTTTTAACCGGTCCGGCTTTCACGACATCTTCGGGACAGCCATCCTGGAACTTTTTAAAGTTCTCAATAAAGAGGGCGGCCAGCTGTTTGTATTTGTCTTTATACGCTTTTTTATCACCCCAAGTGTTGGCTGGATTCAGGATTTTTTCCGGAACACCATCGCAAGAGAGGGGCACTTCAAAGCCAAACAACGGATCGACCCGATATTTAACATCAAGAAGTTTACCGTCAAGGGCAGCGTTTAACAAGGTTCTGGTATATTGAATTGACATACGCTTGCCAACGCCGTACTGTCCACCCGACCAGCCGGTATTAACCAGCCAGCAGTTGACGCCATGTTGTTTGATCTTGCTTCTCAAGATATCTGCATAAAAGTAGGGATGATGGACCATAAAGGGCGCTCCAAAGCAGGCGGAAAAAGTTATTTCCGGTTCTTTGCCGAGATCAATTTCCGTTCCACTGACTTTTGAGGTGTATCCAGAGATGAAGTGGTACATTGCCTGCTCGGGAGAGAGTTTCGCGATCGGGGGCATAACACCGGAGGCATCGCAGGTCAACATGATAATATTTTTCGGATGGCCGGCGGTTTTTCCGGGAAAAGCATTATCGATATAATTAAGCGGGTAGGCGGCCCGGGTATTTTCAGTTAACGATTCATCATCCAGATCAAGCTTACGGGTGATTGGATCATAAATAACGTTTTCCAGAATGGTGCCATATTTTCTGGTACAAGCATAAATCTGCGGTTCAGCGGAGGGGGAGAGAGCAATCACTTTGGCATAACAGCCGCCTTCGAAATTGAAAATACCATCATCGGTCCAGCCGTGTTCATCATCGCCGATTAACTGGCGGCCGGGGTCAGCGGAGAGGGTTGTCTTACCGGTTCCGGAAAGACCAAAGAACAAAGCCGAGTCTCCTTTGGGTCCGATATTGGCCGAACAGTGCATTGATAGAATCCCTTCTTTGGGAAGAAGGTAATTCAAGACGGTGAAAACCGCTTTTTTGATTTCGCCGCCATATTCTGATTGACCAATCAGACACATTTTCCGAGCGAAATTAAGTAGAATAAATGTTGAAGAGCGAGTGCCATCAATCTCGGGAAGTCCCCGGAAACCGGGAACAGCTATAATAGTGAAATCGGGCATGAACTTTCTTAGTTCATCCTGAGTTTCCGCCGTAATTAGCATATTCCGGGCAAAGAGCGAATGCCAGGCCAGTTCGCTAATGATGCGCACTTTTAAGCGATTCTCCGGGTCAGTACCGCCATAGCAATCCTGAACAAAGAGATCATGGCCCTGCAGATATCCCTGCACCCGTTCAAAGACGGTGTCGAATTTATCTTCGGAAAATGGCCGGTTGTACTGTCCCCACCAAACCTCGTTTTCGGTTTCCGATTCTTTAACGACGAATTTATCATTGGCGGCGCGGGCAGTCCATTCTCCGGTTTCCACAATAAGCGGTCCGCCTTTGGAGATTCTGGCCTCGCCGCGGAAAATCGCCTCCTCATACAGCGCCTCGGTCGACAAATTCCAATAAACGTTATGCAGGTTGCGCAGTCCATGGTGGCTGAGACTGAATTCGCTTTTAACCACTTGCGCCTGATCCAGCGCGGGGGTTTTGATATCTACGATATATTTACTCTTTTTCATTACCAGTCTCTCCTGAGTTTACGGTCGCCAATATAAATTTCGTTGGGTGATTCGGGATCGAGAGCCCATTTTATTCTGGCGACGCCTTCCATTATCTCTTTAATGGTTCCGCAGAAGCTCAATCTTAGATGACCCTCCATGCCGAATTCGACGCCCGGCACGGTTACAACCAATGCTTTTTGTAAAAGGAAATTGGCCAGTTCGGTCGAATTTTTACTATAGGCTCGGAAATCGGGGAGGCAGTAGAAGGTACCTTTTGGCTTAACGGTTTTTATTCCGGTAAAGGCATTGAGCTCGGTCATCATGACATTGCGGTTGTTTTCCAGCGTCAGGCGAAGCGCCTCAACACCACTTTGGACGCCGTTAAGGGCGGCGGCGGCGGCTTCCTGAAGAAGAACCGAGGTGCAGGTTGCGTTTTGGCCCTGAACCTTAATCAGCGCCTCTGTTACTTGTTTGTTAGCGACGGTCCAGCCAATCCGGAAACCGGTCATGGCATAGACTTTGGAAACACCATTAACGACAATTATTTTTGATTCTTCGATACCTACTTTGGAGTATTTATAAACCGAGACGGCCCTGGCTCCATCAAAAACCAGTTTATGATAAATGTCGTCCATAATCAAATAAATGCCTTTTTTCTCGCAAAACTCAACCAGTTCCGCAATAAAATCTTCGCTGTAAACGACACCGGACGGATTATTGGGACTGTTGACAATGATAGCTTTGGTATACGAGCCGGTTTTATCGATTATTTCTTCGATGGTAGGTTGAAAACGACCGTCTTCGGGCGTGACAATAACCGGAACACCATAGACCATTTTAATCATGTCGGGATAGCTGACCCAGTATGGAGCCAGAACAATCACTTCATCCTGAGGATTGATCAGTGAAACGAGCAGATTATAAATAGAGCTTTTGGCGCCATTTGAGATTAAGACATTTTTCGTCCCGATGATGGTATCGTAATTCTCTTCGGTGTACCGGATAACCGCCTTAATCAGGTTGGGGATTCCTTCGGTTGGAGTATATCGGATTTCGCCGGTTTTCAGCTTCCCCGAGGCGCCGATAATGGCATCAAAGGGAGCTTTACTTTTTGGCTCCCCGGCTCCGAGATGAATAACCTTTTCGCCCTTCTCCTTCAGCAGACGGGCCTTTTCATTCATAGCCAGCGTTGCCGACGGCTTTAAATCTCTTGCAATTTGACTTATTCCCATAGGATTAACCTTTCATTAGCATTGCGATAGCGGTTACATCGACAATATCCTGTGATGAACAGCCGCGCGATAAATCATTGGCCGGAAGCCGCATCCCTTGAACGACCGGGCCAGTAGCGGTGGCGTTAGCCAGCCTTTGAGTAATTTTATAGGCAATATTGCCGGCATCGAGATCGGGGAAGATCAGGACATTGGCATCGCCCTCTATAATAGAACCCGGATTTTTCTTTTTGGCCACTTCCGGAACAATGGCGGCATCGACCTGAAGTTCACCATCGACTTTTAAATCCGGATGATTCTTCTTAAGTATCTTAAGTGCTTCGGTAACCTTGTCGACGTCGGGATGAGCGGCCGATCCTTTGGTCGAAAATGACAAGAGAGCCACTTTTGGTTCTTCGCCGGTTAAATTCTTATGCGTTTGGGCGGTGGAAACCGCAATCGAGGCCAACTGCTCGGCGGTTGGGTTGGGAACGACGGCACCATCGCCGTACATAAATATTTTATTTTTCTGGCCGCGATATTCGGGGATAGTCATCATAAAGGCACCCGAAACGGTATTGATACCGGGCGCCAGACCAATGACCTGGATAGCGGCGCGGAGAACATCTCCGGTCGTATTGATGGCACCTGCTACCGAACCATCGGCAATACCCTTATGCACCATCATGGCGCCGAAATAAAGAACCTGACGCATGGCATCTTCGGCCTGCTGTTCGGTAATTCCCTTTTTCTTTCTGATTTCGCAGAATTCTTTAACGAAATCACCAATCAATTCCGAATTTTTCGGATCAATTACCGTCACCAAATCAAGATTTAATGCCGCCGTTTTGGCGAGTTTGGCGATATTGTCCTTATTACCCAACAGGGTTACTTGGGCAATTTTCTGTTCAGCTATTATTTTTGCTGCCTCGACGGTTCTCGGTTCCTCGCCTTCCGGGAGAACCACCTTCCGGTTTTTGGCGCGCGCCTTCTCTTTTATGATATCAAGAATGTTGGTACCTTCGTTAGGCATCCTTCATCTCCTTCCAAATTATATTAAATAACATCAGTCCTAATTGTCATTAAAATCAGGGTCGGACAGAAACGCTTCGATAAATTCATCAATATGTCCATCCATCACGGCCTGTACGTTGGATGTTTCCGTATCGGTCCGGTGGTCCTTAACCATGTTGTACGGATGGAAAACATAACTGCGTATCTGCGAACCCCATTCAATCTTCTTTTTATTTTCAGCGAATTTTTCTTTTTCTTTGCGCTGTTCTTCCAATTCCATTTGGTACAACCGCGACTTGAGCATTTTCATGGCCGTATCTTTATTTTTTAGCTGACTGCGTTCATTCTGGCACTGAACGACGATATTGGTCGGCAGGTGAGTTATTCTAACGGCCGATGATGTTTTATTGACATGCTGTCCACCGGCTCCCGAGGCGCGGTAAGTGTCAATACGAACGTCTTCTTCATTAATTTCGATTTCAATCGTATCATCGATTTCGGGAAAGACGAAGATCGAGGCGAAGGAGGTATGTCGCCGACTGTTGGCATCAAAGGGTGAAATTCGGACGAGACGATGCACTCCCGATTCGGAGCGTAAATAGCCATAGGCATATTCGCCAGATATTTTGATTGTGGCCGATTTCAAACCAGCCTCATCGCCTGATTGATAATCCAGCAAGGTTGTTTTAAAGCCTTTAATTTCGGCCCAGCGGTTGTACATTCGGAAGAGCATGTCGGCCCAGTCCTGCGATTCGGTTCCGCCGGCACCGGGGTGAATAGTGAGGATGGCATCATTGGCATCATCCGGCCCGGAGAGGTGGGTCGTAAATTCCAACTTTTCCATTTCCACATCAAGAGTTTCGAGAGCTTCGCGGATATCATTGAGATCATCGATTCCATCACTCTGAAGGGTCAGCAGTTCTTCCAGATCGTTCAGTTCGGAACTTAGGTTATCAATCTGGTTGACCCATTTTTTATGTCCGGAAATTTCTTTAAGTACAGCTTGAGCCTTTTGATTATTGTTCCAGAAATCCTGATTGCCTGACAATTTTTCTAACTTGTTAATTTTTTCACGACGTCCATCAATGTCAAAGGTACCTCCGCAGTTTGGAAAGTCGTGTGTTCAAGTCAGTTATGCGATCATTTTCAATATTTGCCATTTTTAATACCTCGCCGATATTATATATATCTTTATGTTAAAAAGTCAAATCTTATCGCATATTTTTAGATTAATTTTTCAATCTTTTTGAGGGAGTAATTTCCATTAAAAATATTTAAAGGACAACTATTGGTTGACATCAGCGGGAATATCGATATTTTCAATATAATTCAACCAATTTTGAATGTATAAAAAGAATGATTATTGAAACGATACCGGTTAGCCCGTTTGAAACCAATTGTTATCTGGTCGCCCAAGGCGTTGAGCAGGATTGTGTTATAATAGACCCCGGCGATGAAGATGAAAAGATTATTCGCTATATGGAAAAAGGCAAACTTATTCCTTCGGCTATTCTGTTAACTCATGGCCATGGGGATCATATCGGCGCGGTAGAACCGTTGAAAGCGAAATATAATCTGCCTCTTTATATTGGCAAAGGGGATGAGCCACTTTTAGCCTCGCCGTCGGCTAATATGTCGGCCATCTTTGGATTTAATATTGAATGTCCGCCGGCCGATCATCTTGTTTCAGACAGCGATG
The DNA here is from genome assembly GCA_043825815.1 of Candidatus Zixiibacteriota bacterium. Classification (GTDB taxonomy): domain Bacteria; phylum Zixibacteria; class MSB-5A5; order GN15; family PGXB01; genus JBDRRI01. The sequence continues at coordinate 12,901 of JBDRRI010000143.1, read as the reverse complement.
TCATAAGAATTAAAAATATGGAATTTGTCGTTTTTGCCACGCCGGGGCATTCTCCCGGCGGTGTCTGTTATTATATTGGCAATCGTTTATTCTGCGGTGATACGCTTTTTAACGGCTCAATCGGACGAACCGATCTTCCGGGCGGTAATTATTCTCAGCTAATCAATTCAATTCAGAAGTCCATTTTATCACTACCCGATGATATAATTTGTTACCCGGGACATGGTCCTGCCACCACGGTTGGCGAGGAGCGGCGCAGTAACCCATTTATATCCGGTCAAACTTTCGTTTAAATTATGGACATACGCGAATATTCAGTTGCTGATTATCATGTGCACCCCGATTTTTCGTTTGATGCCGAGGGATCAATTGATGATTACTGCCAGATGGCACTGGCCCAGGGACTTACAGAAATATGCTTTACAACGCACTATGATATTAATCCGATTTTATCGGAAAAAGAGCGATCAATGCGAATTGATGGGCAGTTGGTGCCGCATTCGATAGAAAATTTTGGAAAGTATTATACGGTCGTTGAGAAAGCTCATCGGCAATATTATCGATTCGGACTTTCGGTTAAAGCGGGAGCAGAGATTGGCTATTTCCCCGGCTGTGAGGATGAAATCGGAAGATTAATCAAGATTTATCCACTTGATCATTTGATCGGTTCTATCCATGAAGTTGAGGAATGTTGTATCTGCTACGGAGAAAGCGTCAAGGCCTATTCGGAGAGGGTGGGTCTTGATGATTTTATCTCCCGATATTTTGAACTGATGAAAAAAATGGTTGAGAGCCGATTGTTCGATGTTGTCGGCCATCTGGACCGATACCGCACTTATGGCAAAAAATATTACGGCGATAAGATATTACAGGCTCATTCCGGTCATATCGAAACGATATTTGAAGCGATGATAAAAAACGGGGTTGGATACGAGATCAATACACTGGCAGTCCATTATCATGAGCCCGATTATTATCCGTCAATGGATATTGTCAATCTGGCACGTAAAATGGGTGTTAAGCTGGTCACTATCGGTTCCGATGCTCACTGTCCGGAAGATTTAGGTCGGGATTTTGAGATGGCAATTTCAGTTGCTTATGAATTGTTTCCATATCGCGGTGAATAGTAATGCCATCAGTCATTTCCAAACTGACAAGGGAATTTTATACTCAGCCGACTTTGATGGTGGCAGAGGAACTGATTGGGAAATTTCTTGTTTATAAAAGCCCGGTTGGAACAATAACGGTTCGGTTAGTTGAGGTTGAAGCTTATATCGGCGAGGATGATCCGGCCTGTCATGCGGCGGTGGGAAGGACGGCGAGAAACGAAATTATGTATGGATGGGGCGGTTTCAGTTATGTATACCTTATTTACGGGATGTATCATTGTCTGAATATTGTCACCGAAGATGAGGGCTATCCGGCGGCGGTGTTAATTCGCGGGGCAGAGCCGATTGAGGGCCTCGGATTAATGAATAACAATTCGGGAAAGAGCGGAAAGGATAAATTTACCAATGGACCGGGGAAACTATGCCGGGCTTTAAATCTGAATCGCGAGCATAACGGACTTGATTTGACCGGAAACGATTTGTATCTTGAAGATCGTGGATATAAAAAGGCGACCATTGAACGGTCGCGCCGTATTGGAATAAAAAAAGGAACTGACAGACTCTGGAGAATATTTGAAAAAGGCTCTCCTTACCTGTCAGGGAATAAAAAATAATCGCTGTATTAGGAGATCAGTAAATGACCGAAGAAAAGAGATTGAAATCGGTAACGATTCCGGTATCGACATTTGAAAATGTAATGAAACAGTTTAATCAAGCGGCTGAAAAACTTCAAATTGATAAAGGTCTTCTTGATTTTCTGAAATATCCCCGCAAAAGTACTATCGTTAAACTGCCGGTCAGGATGGATGACGGCACGTTTCAGATGTTTACCGGCTTTCGGGTCCAGCATTCGATAGTCCGGGGTCCGGCGAAGGGGGGAATACGGTATCATCCAGATGTTTCGCTCGATGAAGTTCAGGCACTGGCTTCATGGATGACCTGGAAATGCGCTATTGCCGATATTCCATTCGGCGGCGGCAAGGGCGGCATTATCTGCGATCCATCGATTATGTCCGAGGGTGAGTTGGAACGGCTGACCCGGCGGTACACGGCCGCCTGTCTTGACTTGTTCGGTCCCGACACTGATATTCCGGCGCCCGATGTCAATACCAACGAAAAAACAATGGCCTGGATAATGGATACTTACTCAATGCATGCCCGACACACGGTAACTTCGGTGGTTACCGGCAAACCGGTAGTTTTAGGCGGTTCACTGGGCCGGCGCGAGGCGACCGGTCGAGGAGTAGTCCTTAATGTTAGAGAGGCGCTGAAGCACCTGGGGATTGATCCCAGGAAATCAACGGCGGCGATTCAGGGTTTTGGGAATGTTGGTTCGGTAACAGCCGATTTAATTTTAAAACTGGGTGTTAAGGTTACTCATGTTTGTGACGTCTTCGGGGGACTTTATAATAAAAACGGCATTGATATTCCAGCTCTGCTTAAATATGTTGCTCAAAATAAAAAAATCGTTGGATATACCGGAGCTGAGCCGTTCGATAAAGATGAACTGCTTTATGTTGATGTCGATATCTTGATTCCGGCCGCTCTGGAGAATCAGATAACATCTGAAAATGCAGGAGATATTAAAGCAAAAATTATCGCCGAGGGCGCCAACGGTCCGGTTACTCCGGACGCCGATGAAATCCTGAATAAAAACGGAGTTTTTGTGATTCCCGACATTCTCTGCAATTCCGGCGGGGTGATTGTGTCGTATTTCGAGTGGGTGCAGGATCGGGGCGGATATTTCTGGACGGAGGAAGAGGTTAATAATCGTTTGGAACAATTTATTACAAATTCGTTTAATAATGTATTGAAGGCTTCGCTGGAAAATAAGGTCCATATGCGGGTAGCCGCTTTTATGGTGGCGATTCAACGGGTGGCCGATGTGGTAATGTTGCGAGGCATATACGAATAAAATGAAAGTGTAATATGTTTGATTCCGATTTTTTTAGAAATGCTTTGATTGCGGCGCCAGCCATTTTCTTTTCCTTGACCGTGCATGAGTTTTTCCATGCGTACACTGCTTACCGGTTTGGCGATAACACCGCCAAAGATATGGGCCGACTGACGTTGAATCCACTGGCGCATCTTGATTTGTTTGGTACTATTATGATGTTTCTCTCAGGATTCCGTTTTGGCTGGGCGAAACCGGTTCCGGTTAATCCTTATAATTTGAAAAATCCCCGTGTCGCTGATTTCTGGATATCGGCGGCCGGGCCTTTGTCCAATTTTGGGCTGGCAATTGTTTTTGGGATTTTCTTGCGAGCAACCATGTCGGGAATTCTTCCTTTTCCTCAGGAGGTCATACATTTTTTTGTAGTCGCGATTATGATTAATGTCTCATTGGCGTTTTTTAATCTAATTCCAATCTATCCACTGGACGGTTCTCATATTCTATCGTCCATTTTGCCGGACAGATATCAGCCAATGTTAGAGCAAATTCAAAGATATGGGATGTACATACTACTATTTTTAATTATTACCAGGGCTTTTTGGATAATACTCGGCCCATTTATAACTTTTTTTGCAAACCTTATAGCTGGCGTAAGGATAATATAGCTATTTTGATGTCATTTTATTTTTTAAGAATAAGCAACCTAATTATTATTGCCGTCTTTTTTTCATTGTTAATCGGCGGTTGTAATATGGCCAATCGAAATCGGAAATTGATTGTAGAAGAAACGGCTACGGAATTAACCGAGGGCAAGGGCGACGCCTATCTGTTCGATTGCAAAATATTCCGTGAGGGCAAGAAGAATTCATTTCGGCTGGATGTCTATCGTTCCGGGGATACACTTTCGCTTTTTGCGCGCGGGTATCTCGGCAAGGGAGTAATGAAAGCATTGATAAATCCCGATTCGACGCTTATTTATTTTCCAACGGAGAATGAGCATTTTTCCGGGACACTCGATAAACTGGTCACTGGCAAATGTGCCGAATCTTTGATATTCGAAGATATTCTTTTAAAACTATTTATGATGACGCCGCCGGAAATAAATGAATCGTATGACGGATTTTATTTAAAAATTATCAACCAGAATTCAAAACAACAGGATTATCAGCTGAACAGCACTGTTTGCGATGAATCAATTGATTTGACTTATAAACTTTTAAAGGACCGCTTTATTATTGATAATATCGAATATGAAAACGAATCCGGGAGTTTCAAGTTTTTGGCTGAAAATAGAAAAACGAGAATCGGCATTGATCTTCCGGCGAATAAATTTCAATTACAAATTCCGTCTAATTCAAATAAAATCGGCCCATAATAAAAATTTTCCAACGGTTGACATTTTCCCAATAATTAGATTACTTTAATCTCTTAAATAAAAACATATTATTGACAGGTTAAAATGAGTTTGATTCGGCGTACATTTGGTTATTTAAAACCGTATATCGGCAGGATAATTATTTCATCCCTTTCAGCCGCGATTCATGCCCTGATGGCCGGGATGTTTGTCTGGTTGGCAGGACCGCTGATGATGACTCTTTTTAATGTTTCCACAGTCGGGCCAACTATCCCGGCATCGCCGGCAATTGAGCATTCGGTTTCGGCCGATTCTCTGAAAATTAAAGAAGTTAGCATTCCCGACCAGATAAATGAACATCTTGGTTTTCTGGCCCGGATTAAGGGTAATTTAAAAAAGTCTCTAAATGATTTTATAATCGGCGAAACCAATCGTGAAACTTTATATAATTTCTGCTATCTGATATTATGTATCGCTCTCGTATCCAATATTTTTCTCTATCTCCAAGGATTCTTTATGGCGTTTGTTCTGGAATCGGTTACGCGGGATTTACGAAATAAGCTTTTTGCCAAATATCATCAATTGTCGCTTTCATTTTTTCATAAACAGCGGACCGGGCAATTAATTTCCCGGGTTACAAATGACGTGGTTGTTTTTAATTCGGCGATTGACGTCAGTTTTAATGGGTTGGTAATCAATTCAATGACGGTCCTGTTGTTCAGTTCCTATCTGATTTTGTTGTCCTGGAAACTGACTATTCTGGCCGCTTTGGTTTTGCCTCTGGTATTCGGCTTTATATACTGGATCGGGAAGAAACTTCGCAGATATTCGGGGCGTTCTCAGGCGCGAATGGCCGATGTCAATTCGGTTTTGGAGGAATCGGTTTCCAATATCCGAATCGTTAAAGCTTATGCTATGGAACAATTCGAGATCGGCAAGTTTTTTAAAACGACGCAATCATATTTCAAAGCTCTTCTTAAAATGGCGCGGGTAAGATATCTCTCCAGTCCGGTTAATGATCTATTAATTATTTCGGCGGGAGTTCTCATCCTGTATTACGCCGGCACGCAGATTATGAAGGGGAGTGGAGAGATGGATGCGGGCGATTTTATGACCTTCATTATTGCCATGTTTGCAATGGTTAAGCCGGTTAAGGAACTATTACGCGTGCATATAAAAATACAGGAGGGGCTGGCGGCTTCTCAAAGAATTTTTGAAATTATCGATACTCCAGTTACGGTCAAAGAATCTATGAACCCGATTGAGAAGAATGACTTTGAATCGATTTTAAAATTTGATGAGGTTTCATTTGCTTATTCAAGCGGCGGGGAAATTTTAAAAAATATTAATTTCTCGGTTAAAAAAGGCGAGGTTCTGGCATTGGTTGGTCCTTCGGGCGCGGGAAAATCAACCTTATTTGATCTGCTACCCCGTTTTTATGATCCGCAGGCCGGTGTTATAAGCATTGATAATATTGATATTAAAGATCTCTCGCTTGATTCTTTGCGCAATATGCTCGGTATTGTGACTCAGGAAACATATCTGTTCAATGATACCATTCGGCATAATATCGCTTATGGTCTTGACAATATTCCCGAGGATAAAATCATCTCGGCGGCCAGAGCGGCCAATGCCCATGATTTTATTATAGAATTCGAAAAAGGTTATGATACTCTGGTCGGCAATCGGGGCGTTCGGTTATCGGGCGGGCAGAGGCAGAGAATAGCAATTGCCCGGGCCTTATTAAAGAATCCGCAAATATTGATATTCGATGAGGCGACTTCGGCCCTCGATACTGAATCAGAGATACTGGTTCAATCCGCAATTGATAATCTTATGAAAAACCGGACGACACTGGTCATTGCTCATCGGCTCTCGACAATTATTAATGCCAACCGAATATTGGTTTTAGATAAGGGACGGATTATCGAAGAGGGCCAGCATGAGGAGTTGATGGCTCACAATGGACATTATCGCCGGCTCTATTTAATGCAATTTAAAAATGGCACGGATGTGAAAAATGGACAGGCAGATTGATTCGCTGTCGGTAATTGTTATTGCCAAAAATGAAGAAAAGAATATTACGCGGTGCCTGAAATCGGTTTCTTTTGCCGATCAATTGGTGGTGGTCGATACCGGCTCGACCGATGATACGATGGTCATTGCCATGGAATGCGGGGCCGAGGTTCATTGTCTCGAATGGACAGGATTCGGACCGGCCAAAACATTTGCCTTATCCAAAGCGACTTGCTCCTGGGTTCTTTCTATTGATGCTGATGAGGTTGTCAGCGAAGAACTGGCCAAGGAGATAAATAACCTTCCATTGGAACCCGGTGTCAATGGATATTATCTAAGCCGAAAAACTAATTTTCTTGGACGCTGGATTAAGCATTCCGGATGGTATCCTAATTATGTGCCCCGGCTGTTTCGGCGTGATAGGGGTAAATTTACAGAGGCGGTGGTGCATGAAAGTATTGAAATTGACGGGGAAACAAGAAAATTAAACGGCGATTTTCTCCATTATTCATATCCCGATATCACATCTTATACAGCCAAAATGGAGCAGTACTCTTCACTGGGTGCACAAAGACTGCATGAACGGGGACACAAATTCAGTCCCTTAAATGTCATTTTTAATCCGCTGGGAAGATTTTTCAAGCATTATATAATCAAAGTCGGGTTTCTTGACGGTTTTGAGGGCTTGCTTATTGCCATACTTTCGTCATACAGCGTCATGTTAAAATATTTAAAACTTCGTGAATTGGGGCGAAAGCAAAACCGATAATGACTATCCTTCATATTGATACCGGCCTTAAATTCCGGGGCGGACAAAGACAGATCAGCTTGCTGATTAAACATTTGGCCAAATATGATATTAAACAATATCTGGCGGCTCCGAAGAAATCACCCTTGATTGACGTCTGCAAAAATAATATCGAAGGATTTTTTCCCATTGGAGAGAGCAACCTGATGCGGTTTCTTGGGCGGGGGTCCCTGAGAAAATTCATACGGAATCGGAATATTGATATTGTCCACGCTCATGATTCGCATAGCCATACTCTGATGGTTTCTCTGCGATTGGGTAAAAACAGGCCGCGATTTGTCGTTACCCGAAGATCCTCCAATCCGATTTCTATCGGTAGTCGAACCAAATATCTGAGGCATGAGATCAAATTTATAGCCGTTTGCGAAAATGTGAAAAATTTATTGTTGCAGGGCGGGGTTGATGAAAATAAAGTGATTCGAATACCCAGCATGATTGAACTTGAGAAATATTCTTCAATAGCAACAAGTGAAAACAAAATTGCGAATGATCATAAATTTAAAATAATTTCAGCCGGTGCCTTTGATCCGAGCAAAGGTTTTATAACGTCTATTAAAGCGATAGAGCTATTGGTTCAAAAACGCCGGGATTTTATATACTATATTTATGGCGATGGGGCAGTTTGGAACGAACTTAAGAAATATATAAAAGAGAAAAATCTTGACGATTATATAAAATGTCCGGGATGGGTTGAAACGCCGCTTGATTATTGGCCGGGGACCGATATTTATGTCTCACCGTCGCATAATGAGGGAATCAATGGTTCGCTGGTTGAGGCTTCGGCCTGCGGGATTTGTCCGGTTGTAACCGACATCCCATCGCATAGAGAAATAGTTATCGAGGGTGAGACCGGAATGCTTTTTCCAATTGAAGATTTTGAAAAGTTGGCTGACCAGCTTAATGCGCTTATGAGTCAGCCGGAATTACGGCAACGGATAAGTAATCGATTAAAAAATAATGCGGTGCAATACGATGCCAAAGTGGTTACCGGTCAAATATTCGATCTGTATCGACAACTGGTTGCACCGAGCAAATAAATAGCGTATAATATATTATGAATTTAGCAGAATATATAATCAAGATAGAATCTTTTAACGCCAATGTTAATATTCCGCTCTTAAAGGAGGCTTATCAGTTTGCGGTCGATGCTCATACCGGGCAAAAACGCCAATCGGGCGAGCCGTATGTCGAACACAGTTTGAATGTTTCTTTTATTCTGGCTGAGCTCCATCTCGATTCGGCGACTCTGGCGGCCGCACTGATGCATGATGTGGTTGAAGATACAAATGTGACTTTAAAGGAGATTGAAGAGCGGTTTGGCGAGGAAATCGCAACCTTGGTTGACGGCGTGACAAAATTGGGAGCATTGCAGTTCAAATCATCGGAAGAACAGCAGGTTGAATATTTCCGTAAAATGCTTTTATCCATGGCGCGGGATATCCGGGTTATTCTGATTAAGCTGGCCGACCGTCTGCATAATATGAGAACGCTCCAGTATGTCGGCAAAGAAAAGCAGAAGAGAATTGCGGCTGAGACAAGAGAGGTCTATGCTCCGCTGGCGCACCGATTCGGGATCGCCAGATTAAAGACAGAGTTGGAAGACCTTTCCATGAAATTCCTTTTTCCCGAAGTTTATAGAGATTTGGTAGAGCGATTGGAGATGTCGCGCGAAGAGCGCGAAAGGTATGTTAAGCAAATTATAAAACCGATAAAAAAGGCTCTATCCAAGGCCGGAATGAAGGCAGAGGTTAATGGCCGGGCCAAGCATCTTGATTCAATTTATAGAAAAATAAAAATCCGCAATGTCCCTTTCGATAAAATTGCCGATCTGATGGCGATTCGGATTATTGTAAGAACCAAAGCGGAATGTTATCACGCCATGGGGGTGGTTCACGAATTGTGGCAACCGGTTATGGGTAAATTCGCTGATTTTATCGCCACGCCAAAACCAAATAATTATCAGTCGCTTCATACGGTTATCATCGGACCCGAAAATCGGATTGTCGAAATACAAATTAGAACTCAGGAAATGCATCGGATTGCTGAAAACGGAATTGCGGCTCACTGGTTATATAAAGAGGGACGGCAACAACTTGACAAAAGCGATCGGCAGATGTTGTGGTTGCGAGATGTGCTTGATTGGCAGAAGGAAATGATTAACCCGGCGGAATTTCTTGAATATTTAAAAATTGACCTGTTTGCCGATGACATCTATGTTTTTACGCCCAACGGCGAGATAAAACATCTTCCGGCCGGAGCAACGCCTTTGGATTTTGCCTTCACGGTGCATACCGAGGTCGGCTTCCATTGCAGCGGCTCCAAAGTCAACGGGCGAATATGTCCTTTGGGGACTCGGTTAAATTCGGGCGATGAGGTTGAAATCATGACCAGTCCGCAACGCAATCCGACGCGCGACTGGCTGAAACTGGCAAAGACATCGCAGGCCCGCTCGCGCATTCGTCGCTGGTTGCGCCAAGCCGGATTTCAACAAGCGGTGGCTCTGGGAAAGGAGATGTTTGAGCGGAAATTCCGGAAATTAAAAGAGAAATTTCCGACCGATGATGAACTTCTTGAGGTAGCCCAAGGGATGTCATTTACGACGGTGGAAAACCTCTATTATTCTATTGGCGACGGCCGTATCTCGGCGGAAAATGTTATTGAACGATTTATGCCGGAAAAGGAGGCTCCTGACAAAGAATCGACAGCCGATACCGCTCTGGAAAAATTCCGGACCGAACGGGGGATAAAAATAGGCGGGATAGATGATACCATGTTTCGTTATGCCAAATGCTGTCAACCGATACCGGGCGAGGAGATTATCGGATATGTTACTCGGGGGCGGGGTGTTACGATTCATCGGGCCGATTGCCCTAACGCCGCCGAACTCCTGGAACAACCGGAAAGGACCATCCCGGTTTCATGGAACGTTGCTCGGCAGCAAACATTTGTGGTTCGACTATTAATACAGGTTGAATCCCGAAAAAATATTCTCTTTGATATCACCGAATCAATTGCCGACGCCAATACGAATGTGCGCGGGGCTGATATTGATTTATCGGGCGAGGTTTCCAAGGGGGTTATTATTGTTGAGGTTAAAAACTTGAACCAGCTTGAAAAAGTCATTAAAAAAATAGGTAGAATTAAAGGCGTTCTCTCCGTGCGCCGGGCCAACGATAGCGATATGATCAGTACCAATGATGACAGCGAATAACAAAAATCATCTCATTTTTGCAATTTCACTTCTTTATTTCTTGATAATGGTGCTTCTGTTCTGGGATTATTCCATGGATGATGCTTTCATAACTTTTCGTTATGCGGAAAATTTTGCCAGTGGGCACGGGTTTGTATTCAATCCGGGGGAGTCGCCGGTTGAGGCTTATTCTAATTTTCTCTGGTTATTAATTTTGGCGGGGTTTTATAAGCTGGGATTGCCAATTGTTCTTTTGGCTAAAATGCTGGGGCCGCTATTCTTCGTTTTAACCGGATTTATATGGTACCGTTTCGCTTTTAAGAATGTTGACGGATTTTCATACCTTATTGCACCATCGTTTCTATTTTCCGCTTATGTTGCTTTCTGGGCGGTTAGCGGTCTGGAACTGGGCCTATACGCCTGTCTGCTTTCTTTATTTGTATTAGCTGTGCATTATCGAAGGTGGTATTCATGGTTATTGGTTCCAGTAGTAACATTGAGCCGTCCCGAGGGCTTCGCCATTTCCGTTTTTATCATTGTCCTGCATATATTATTAAATCGGAGAAGTAATGAGTTCCGATGGAAATTACCTTTGATTAATATGGGCGTCTTGGTCGTGACTATTATAGCATTGACTTTGTTTCGCCTGCAGACTTTTGGTTATCCGCTTCCTAATACTGTTTACGCCAAATCGGTTATTGCTCCCGACGGTCTGTTTCAACTTTTAAAGGGACTATTATATCTCTTACCGCTGACATTATTATTCCTATATGGACTTTGGCGGGCATTTCGGACCTCCCCCAAGCCGGCTCTCATAATAATATTCTCCGGAGTTTTTTTACTTCAGTCGCTTATTAATTGTCTGGCCGATGCCGTTATGAATTTTCATTTTCGTTATATGGTTGTTTTCCTGCCGTTTTTTCTCGCCACCGCCTATTACGGTTTCAGCAAATTAAATATTGTTCGGTATCAATCAATAATTTTGCCCATTTTGATCATATCATTGTTGGCGCCGGGATGGGCGATATATAAGAGCGTCCAAACAGAACGGAAGATTATCGCCGCGCAGGATGGCATTATCCATTTTATAAACGAGCTGCCCGGGTCTCCACGAATCTCATTGACCGATATTGGGCGGATTCCGTATTATACGCGAGCCAAATATAATGACTTATGGGGGTTGGCCTCGATCAATATTGTCCGCGATAGTCTTTTCGGTTCCCGGGAGATCAAGCGTTTTCCTGATTATTTTATTCTGGTCGGATATAAGCCGGAGAATAAAACAATTCTTAGATTCGGACATGAAAACATGATTAAAACCCATAGTTTTTTTGACAAGATTTATCAATTGCAGGCGGTCGGTTTGCCGGTCGGCGCCGATATTTCCGTTCCGGGCTATTATTATCTGGCTTACCTGAAAAATGAAAAAGCTCTTGATTCTTTAATCAATATTTATCCTATTAAGTGACGTATCTAATTATAAATTTAAGGAAATAAAATGGAAACAAATGAGACAATAAATTGCCCCAATTGCAAAGCCGTTTTGAATAAGGGAGCGAAATTCTGTAACGGGTGCGGGGCGCAAATTTCGGCTCCTAAAAAAAACGACAAACCGAATATGATGTACAGCGGTGCTTTTATTATCATTCCGCTGATTATTATCGTGGCGGTCGTATTCTTTATCGTTAATCATAAGAAGGATATGTCGAATCAGGAATTCAAACATCCGACGGTGGAGGGCGCCTCGGGATTGATGCCGGATTTTGATGAGGTGGTCGCCAATCTTCCGACCGATTACGCCGGCCTGGTCGAACGAGGCAATTTTTTCATGGACCGGAGCATGTATTCTCTGGCGATTGAATGCTATACGCGGGCAACGGCGATTGATGAAACCGACCCCAATGTTCTGACCGATTTGGGAACATGTTATTATTCGGGGGGAGATAATGATAAGGCTCTTCAAATATTTCTCCACGTCATAGACAAATTTCCGGAGCATAAAATCGCATATTTGAATCTGGGAGTTGTTTATTTTAATAAAGAAGATATAGACAATACCATACATTATTGGAATGAACTGATTGATCGTTTTCCCGATGATCCTATTGCTGATACGGTCAAAATATATATTGAGCAGTTGAAGCAACATCCTTAAATTATAGTTTCTCTTGATTCTCTACGGCCGGTTATTTAAATTATTATTATGGATTATCTAAATAATTTCAAAGTTTCGTCCGCCTTGAATAATATTTTGGATTTTGTCTATCCGCCGGTCTGTTTCGGGTGTGACACTATAATTGATGGCAAAGACAATCTGGTTTGCAATGCCTGCTGGTCAAAATCAATAACTTATGATTTCCCTTTTTGCAGTATTTGCCGGGATATAATGGAGAACGGATTTTCATGCCAACATTGTAAATCCGATAAATCTCTGCCGGTTTTCAGTCTGGGGCAGTATGTCAATCCTCTGAAACAAATAATTCACCGGTTTAAGTATAATGATTATGAGATTATGGGCCAAAAGCTGGGA
>JBDRRI010000142.1:0-13743 GCA_043825815.1 Candidatus Zixiibacteriota bacterium | reverse complement strand
TCGGTGAACTTCATGATATTACCTTTGTGCATGAAAGTTATCGACGTGCGCTTATTGGCGATGGCGTACTCAATCGCCTTTTTTACCAGATTGGTGGTCGCTTTAACCGAGATTGGCTTAATACCAATACCGGAATCGGTGCGGATATTCTTTTTCATCTTTTTATTGATGAAATCGATAACCTGCTTGGCCTCTTTGGTACCCTTTTTCCATTCGATACCGGAATAGACATCCTCGGTATTTTCACGGAAAATAACGATATTCATTTTCTCCGGAGCAACCACCGGCGAGGGAACGCCTTTGAAATATCTGACCGGACGAACGCACGCATACAGATTAAGCACCTGCCGAAGCGTTACATTAAGCGACCGAAAACCGCCGCCGATCGGAGTGGTCAACGGACCTTTGAGGGCGACATAGTAGTAACTAATCGCGTCAAAGGTTTCCTGCGGGATCCACTCTTTGTAATTCTTATTGGCATTTTCACCGGCATAGACATCCATCCAGGCAATTTTCTTTTTGCCTTTATAGGCTTTTTCGACGGCAGCATCAACTACCCGCCGAGTTGCCTTCATGATGTCGCGGCCAATTCCATCACCCTCAATAACCGGAATAATCGGGTTATTGGGTACCGACAGCTTTTTATTTTTAATAGTTATTCGCTGTCCGTTTTCGGGAATTTTAATATGTTTGTATTTTGGCATAAATTTAATTCCTTATTATTTGTAGCCAATTTCAGCCAAGACGCCTTTATATTTGCCGGCAGAGGTTACCAAATCTTTCTTGTCTTTGGCAGACAGCTTCAGCTCGATAACCTTCTCTACGCCCTTGGCACCGAGAACAGCCGGAACGCCGATGTAAATATTCTTAAGACCATATTGCCCATCAAGATAACAGGAGCAAGGCATAACCCGTTTTTCATCGAGTAATATCGATTTGGCCATATCAACCGAGGCCGCGGCCGGAGCATAATAAGCGGAACCGGTTTTAAGCAGTTTGACAATTTCGCCGCCGCCGAAACGGGTTCTTTCGACGAGTTCATTAATTCGTTTGGCATCGATAAACTCTTTAATCGGAATACCAGAAACAGTGGTATAGGCCGGAAGCGGAACCATCGTATCGCCGTGGCCGCCGAGCACCATAGCATGAATATCTTTCATCGCCACACCGAGTTCCATCGCAATAAAAGCGCGGAAACGGGTCGAATCCAAGACACCAGCCTGACCAAAAACGCGATTGGTCGGGAAACCGGTAACCTTCCACATGTGGTAGGTCATAATATCAAGAGGATTGGAAACAACAATAACGAATGCTTTAGGGGCATATTTCTTGATGTTGGTTGCCGCCTGTTTGACGATATCGGCATTCATATTGAGAAGATCTTCACGCGACATGCCAGGCTTCCGGGCCAAACCAGCGGTCATAATAACCAGATCGGCACCTTTGATGTCGTTGTATTTGTTCGAACCGGTGACCATGGCATTGTAGCCACGAATCGGACCGGCCTGGGTTAAATCAAGGGCTTTGCCTTGCGGAAATCCTTCGATAATGTCAATCATGACCACGTCGCCAAGATTGGCTTCGGCCATGTACTGGGCACAACTGGCGCCGACATTTCCAGCACCGATAATTGCGATTTTCTTGTTCATTACTCCTCCAAAAGTTATTTATTGGTAACTGTTTTAACTGACAAAGGCAACATGCCCCGAATCATGCACCAGGGCGACCTTAGCATTAATTATATCCTCCATAAAATTATCTATGAATACCTGTGGGTCATTTATCGATTTGTAAAAAACCTTATCGGAAATGCCTTTTTCTAATTCAGAGTAAAGGTTAATTCCAATTCTTTGCGAAATTTGATAAACCCGAGAAAGTTTATGAATCCCGAACGCCTCCCTCCCTTGGGGCAGTTTATCTTTGACCGGGTTCCAGTGATTAATCAAGCGGTAAAATTTATCCGAACCGACGCCTTCACGACAGGGTGAAAACAGCATTAAATGTCCCCCGTCTTTAACTGCCGGCTGGCAGTTTTCCAGCGATTTTTGAAGCTGGTACAGGTTTCGATCAAGAGGCGGATGAACCTCAGCCAAAAGAAGGTCATATTGCTTATCGGTTTTAAGGCCAAATATTTTCTTAGAGAGTTTTCTTGCCTCATTGAATGAGGTTTCCAATTCACCGCAGAAAAGGGAAATCTTGGAATTATCACAATTCGTGCCGGGAACGGTTTGAATCGAAAATATCTCCTTGTCGGCAATTAATTTCATCAATGAATTCAAATGTTCATGCACCGGATTGTCATCAAGTTTCATCGGCGCCGATTTAAGACTGACCGCCAGATTATGATTTCTGACGGTTGTATCATAATCACACAAACCGGGAAAAATCGATTTTCTCCCTCCGGTAAAACCGGCAAAATAATGCGGTTCGACGGAGCCAATGATGACGACTTTTTTAGCCCGGCAGAAAATATTATTAACCAAAACCGGCTGATTAAAAGAATCTTTTCCAATTTCATTCATGGAATCCAGATCGGCAGCGGAATGAACGGCAATTCTATCGGATAGTTTTTCATAAAGACTGCCAAAAATATGACGCAACTGATCAATGCTTGGAGATTGATGCGTTCCGGTGGCAATAATAAATTGTGCCTTCGGTCCGATTTTGCCAATAGACTCAATCCATTTCAGGATGGTGGCTGTCGGCGTCGGTCGATATGCATCATTAACAATAAACAGATCAGCGGTTTGCAATTGAAACAACTTCTTTTCCGCTAACTGTATTTTTTCTGAAAACTGTTCCAAGCCAACCGCTTCACCAGTCGGATTGGCAGAATATTCGGAAAAACTTACACCGTCGGGAAAGACCAGTTTCATTTTTTTTTCACCATAACTGACCATTGCATCCATATTAATCTATCCGAAGAAAAACTCGGTTTCAATGGCCGCATTTTCCTTTGAATCGGAGGCATGGACACTATTGTTTTGGACATTCAAGGCTATTTCCTGCCTTAGTGTTCCGCAGTCGGCCTCATCCGGATTAGTGGCACCAATCAGCTTTCTCAGATCTGCGATAGCATTATCTTTTTCAAGCATCATTGGGACAACCGGGCCGGAGGTCATAAACTCGATGAGATCATTGTAAAACGGTCTTTCTTTATGCACTTCATAAAATCTTCCCGCATCCTCCGCGGTAAGTTTAACCATGCGCATTTCGAGAATATTAAACCCGGCCTTTTCCAGGCGATTGATAACATGCCCGATTAAATGTCGTTCAACGGCATCCGGCTTGATTATCAGCAAGGTTTTTTCCAAATCAATATGCTCCCCGTATTATTTTTTACTATCCTGTTTCGCTTTCTTTGCAATAGTGATGCCAAGGTCCAAAGCCGCCTTGTTTTTTTCTTCGGTGCCTTTCGGCGCTCTGGCCAGAACGGCATCGCGAATAGAATCTTTGGATACAATACCGGTCATTTCTGCGATTGCTCCCAGAGCGATCACATTTGCCATAATCACATTGCCTATCTTCTCTCGAGCCAACTGAACAAAAGGAAATCCGAAATACGATTTGGTCGGTAATTGCGTTACCATGTTGGAATCAACAACCAAGATACCGCCCTCTTTCATATCCTGATAATATTTATCGCAGGCTTCCTGAGTTAGAGCCAACAACATATCGAGTTTCATTGATTTGGGATAATAAATTTCGCCATCGGAAATAACCAGATCGGCCCGGCTGGCTCCGCCTCTTGCTTCGGGGCCGTATGACTGGGTTTGTACGACGTTCTTGCCATCGCCAACGCCAATTGCTGTTGCCAGAATTACTCCCGCCAGAATCAATCCTTGGCCGCCGGAACCGGAGAGGCGAATTTCAAAGCGGTCATCTACTTGATTTTTTATTTTATTATTGTTACCCATCAGAATTACTCCTGTCCCGCCAAACGTTTCATTAGCTTATCGTATTCCTCGGTGAATTCTGTAGCATCGGTTTCATGAAGAATACCGGTCAGGAACTTGTCCACCAGTTTTTCGGGCGGTAAGGCCTTAGCCGCTTTGGCTGGCATGGCGTGTTTTTTCATCCAGGTCAGCATTTTAACGGCATCGCCTTCACGATTGAAACGGCCATAATAGGTATGACAGTTAGATATGCAGTCAACCAGCGAAAAGCCTTTTTTACTAATCGCCGCTTCAATAAGCCTGTCCATCTGCTGAACGTGATAGACGGTTCCGCGAGCCACAAACGATGCTCCCGCCGCCTTAGCCAGCTCAACCGGATCAAACTGCTTTTCATAGTTACCATATGGGGCGGTGGTGGCAAATGCTCCACCCGGAGTTGTCGGAGCGAATTGTCCGCCGGTCATGCCATATATTTTATTGTCAACCAGAATGGTCGTAATATCAATATTTCGACGGCAGGCATGGATAAAATGATTGCCGCCGATAGCGAGACAATCGCCATCACCGGTAATGACAATCACTTTCATGTCCGGCCGCGCCATTTTAACGCCGGTAGCAAAGGCCAGCGCTCGGCCGTGAGTAGTATGGAGTGTGCCAAAATCGAGATAGACCGGCATACGGCTGGAACAGCCTATTCCCGATACAACCGCGACGTCATCTTTGGACAGTCCCAGTTTGTCGATGGCCCGTATCAATGAGCCCATAATTATCCCGTTGCCGCAACCGGCACACCAGACATTCGGGAATTTCTTCTTTGGTCTTAGATAATTATGGAGGATTTCTGAATCATGGACATTATGTGCCATTATTTCACCTCCCTTACTTTTTCAATTACTTGATTCGGCGTCATAACTTCGCCGTCATATCTTTGCAGCGGGAATACTTCGGTATGCCGCGGAGCGATGCGTTCGATTTCATGAACCAACTGACCCATATTTAATTCGGCGACAATCACCTTGCGAACGCCGGAGAGTAATTCTTTCAGTTTGGCATCAGGAAACGGCCAGATAGTCAGCAGTTGAATGGCACCAACCTTGATTCTCTTCTCCCGGGCAATCTGAATTGCCTGACGGGCGGAACGCGAAACCGTACCGTATGAGATGATAGCGATATGAGCATCTTCCATCTGATCGCATCGGATTTTGATAATTTCATCCGTAAAACGATCAATTTTACGATTCAATTTATCGAGTTTACTTTTAATTTCATTCGGATTAGCCGTCGGAAAGCCGTCTTCGTCATGGGTTAATCCGGTTACGTTAAAGCGATATCCCTGACCGAAAGAGGCCATGGGGCTGACAAAATTCGAAGTTTGCTCGAAATGCCGATACCATTCGTGCGGAACATCGGGCCGATGACGACCGACAACTTCCACTTCGCCTTCTTCCGGCATAACCATCATTTCCCGCATATGTCCCAAAACTTCATCAGACAGAATCGTGACCGGTGTCCTAAACCGTTCCGATAAATTGAAAGCACGAACCGTCTCCGTAAAGCATTCTTTTACGGTCGAGGGAGCCACTGTTATAGAGGTGTAATCACCGTGGGTTCCCCATTTGGCCTGCATTGTATCAGCCTGGCCGATTTTAGTCGGCAGACCGGTTGAAGGACCGCCGCGTTGGACATTGACAATAACGCAGGGCGTTTCAGTCATGTAGGCATACCCGATATTTTCCTGCATCAGGGAATAACCGGGACCCGAGGTTGCCGTCATTGATTTGCATCCGGCATTGGAGGCCCCAATAACGGCGGCGATGGAACCGATTTCGTCTTCCATTTGAATAAACTTGCCGCCTATTTTAGGCAACTCCCGCGCCATACCCTCGGCGATTTCCGTCGAAGGCGTGATCGGATATCCGCCGAAAAAACCGACTCCGGCATAAAGGGCGCCCTGAACACAGGCTTCATTTCCCTGCAGGAGTCTTGCATTTGATTTATTTTTTGACATTCTTTTTTGCTCCATCACTTGTAATTGGATGTTATCGCAAAATCCGGACAGTGAAGCCAGCAAATTGCACATTGGGTACATTTTTCCGGATGCGCCAGCATTGGTTTGCCTTCGCGATCCGGTTCGAACACTTTCTGGGGACAAAAGGCAATACAAAGGTTGCACGCCTTGCACCAGTGCAGAAATATATTTAAGGGAGGAGTCTTCCCATCATAGACATACTTCGTGCTTGGTTCATTTTCTTCTGTCTCGGCCTCATTCGGTTTGTTTACATCCTCCGAAGGCTTTGAACCATTTTCGGTCATTTTACTCTCCTTCAAAAGAGACTCTATTTCATCTATTTATTTTTTCTTCTTGGCAGTAGTTTTCTTTCCGGCCACTTTGGCCTTGACTTTAGTCGCGGTTTTGGCTTTTGCCTTTGGTTTGGCTTTAGATTTTTTCTTAAGCTCCGCCATTTTTTCTTTGAGCAATACCGGCAGTTCAGTCGGAGAGGCCGCCACCGGAATACCGGCTGCAATTAAAGCCTTGACTTTGTCTTCAGCCGTACCGGTTCCTCCTGAAATAATGGCTCCGGCATGTCCCATTCTTTTTCCGGGAGGAGCGGTGCGTCCAGCAATGAAGCCAACAACCGGCTTGGTCATTTTTGTTTTGACATATTTGGCCGCTTCCTCTTCATCAGAGCCGCCGATTTCACCGATCATGACAACCGCCTTAGTAGCCGGATCGGCTTCAAACATTTCCAGAACGTCCAGAAAATTAGTCCCGATAATCTGATCACCGCCGATACCGATACAGGTTGTCTGGCCCATATCGGCGCAGGTGAGCGCCCAAATTGCTTCATAGGTTAACGTGCCGGAGCGGGAAACCACACCGACCGGACCTTTCTTGACTATCGTTCCCGGCATAATACCGACTTTTGCCTGATCAACAGAAATCAATCCGGGACAATTCGGTCCGACCAAGCGAACTCCTTTGTTTTTGAGATACTGATAGACTTTCATCATATCATTGGCGGGAACACCCTCGGTGATACAAACAATCAACTTGACGCCGGCATCAGCCGCTTCATAAATTGCATCAATTGCAAACGGCGGCGGAACATAAATAACCGAGGTATTAGCCTTAGTTTTTTTAACAGCCTCGGCAACATTATCAAATACGGGAATACCTTTAAATTTGGTACCGCCTTTGCCCGGAGTAACACCGGCAACCACGTCAGTGCCATAATTTTTCATCTGCTCGGCATGGAAAGAGCCGTCGCGGCCGGTTATTCCCTGAACTACAACTTTCGTCTTTTTATTTATTATAATAGACATTACTTTCTCCCTCTCAAGCCACGATTTTATCAGAAAGTTCAATTGCCTTCTTGACAACATTGTCAAGCGTATCACCCGATTCCAAATTGACTGATTTCAGAATCTTCTTGGCTTGGGCTTCATTGGTGCCGGTTAAACGAACCACAATCGGCACCTCTGGCTTAAGTTCCTCATAAGCAAGAACAATACCATTGGCAACATCATCACACCGAGTAATTCCGCCAAAAATATTAATCAGGACAGACCTAACATTGGGATCGCCAAGGATTATCTTCATTGCGGTAAGGACTTTCTGAGGATTGGATGAACCGCCGATATCGAGGAAGTTGGCCGGGTCGCCGCCGTAATGATTAACCAAATCCATAGTTGCCATGGCCAAACCGGCGCCATTAACGATACATCCGATATTACCGCTTAACTTTACAAAAGACAGATCGTTTTCGCGAGCCATCACCTCGGACGGCTCTTCGGCATCAAGATCACGCATGGCTTCGACGGCTTTCTGACGAAAGAGGGCGTTATCATCAATATTAATTTTGGCGTCAAGCGCAATAACTTTTCCATCCGGTGTAGTGATAAGCGGGTTAATTTCGACCAATGAGGCATCCACTTTCCAATAGGCCTCGTATAGTTTCATCAAAATATCGGCCGCCTGGCGAATCAGCGTGATATCTTTGTACAGCTTGGAGGCCAGCTCGCGGGCCTGATAAGCTCTAAGTCCAAGTTGAGGATCAACCGCCAATTTAAAAATCTTTTCCGGTGTCTTGGCCGCGACTTCTTCAATATCGACACCGCCCGCAGGAGAAACCATAAATACCGGAGATTTGGTAACACGGTCAATTATTATTCCGACATAGCTTTCCGAAACAATGTCCGCCGCCTCGGTTATTAAAACCGTATTAACTTTTAAACCCTTAAGGTCCATTCCCAAAATTTTCTGCGACCAGACACGAACCGCTTCAACATTCTCGGCATACTTGATGCCGCCAGCTTTGCCGCGTCCACCGACATGAACCTGCGATTTAACCATGACCGGTTTCCCGAACTCTTCGGCAATTGCAACCGCATCGGCAACGGTTGTGGCTACTTTACCCAGGGGAACGGGTATCCCGCAAGAAGCAAAGATTTCCTTGGCTTGATACTCATGTATCTTCATATAGCCTTTCTCCAGTAGTTTAAATTTATATTAATTGTTTTCATTTCCCTTATTTTTCATAAATAAATGCGTCAGTTCGGTCAATTTTTCTTTGGTATTATAGGCCGGCTCATCTAAAACATTTTCCATTAAGAAATCCAGAATCTCCCCGACAATTGGCGATGGTTTCAATGAAAACATTTGCATGATTTCAATTCCATCAAGTTCCAAATCGGAGATTGAGAAAGGGGGTTTTTTATCTATCTCATCCCTGATATTCTGCTCGAACTCATCGACATCCTCAGTTGTACCACCCATTCCCTGAGCGACGACATCGGCCCGGCGTAAATCCAGGAGATCGAAAATCAAATCCTGTCCGACTTTCCTTATTAAACGCCTCATCCCTTTGTCGGTGACACCGGTGACAAACATATGGCGGTCAGTCAAGGTAGCGACCTTGTTAATAACGTCCGAGGAATAGCGTAATCTTTTTAAAACTTTTTTGGCAATCCGGGCGCCCTGCGATTCATGTCCATAGAAGGTCGCCTTAGTTTCCGTGATCCGCCGCGTTCTCGGTTTGGCGATATCGTGAAAAAGTGCCGCCAATCGAATATGAAGTGATTTGGGAGCCGCATCAATAGTGTGCATAGTGTGCTCAAAAACGTCGTACTTATGATAACCGCCCGGCTGGTCGACATCGACCATCTCCTCCATCTCGGGGAGAATCCGGTTCATGATTCCGGTTTTGTGCATCAACCGAAACCCGATCGAGGGTCTATCGGCCAAGGTTAATAACTTATTGAGTTCTTCGCTTACTCTTTCTGCTGATACGGTCTTTATCAATTCGGCATTGTCAATAATAGCCTGATAGGTACCGGGTTCAATCTCGAATTCAAAACGCGCCGAAAATTGAATCGCTCGCAGCATTCTCAAGGGATCTTCAGGGAATGAGTTCGGCGAGACCATTCTAATTAATTTATTCTTTAAATCAACCTGACCGCCGTAGGGGTCAATCAACTGGTCGGTTTCCAAAGAAACCGCCATCGCATTAATGGTAAAATCACGCCTTAGTAGATCATCGGCGACATCGAGATCAGGATCAAACGTCACCGAGAAATCTTTGTGACCGTGGCCAGTTGAAAATTCCTTCCGGGGAAGGGAAAGATCGAAAGTGTATTTATTATCTTTCCGATATTGCGTAAATTTTATAACGCCGAACGATTTGCCGACCAGATCTACCTGACCGTACTGCTTTAAAATTTTAGATAGGTCGAGATACGGTATCCCGCAGACGAGATAATCGCGATCTTTTATGGTTATATCGCGTCCCAGCATTTTGTCTCGAACCGCACCTCCGACTTCATAAAGTTTGCCCATTTTAAGAATGGCTGAAACAGCATTGTCAGAGATACGACACATATTAATCCGGCACAATTTTAGTTCCAACAACACCCTTCAAAGCCGCTCCGGCATTATTGAACGATGTTATAATCACCTGTTTACCTCCGCCCCGAATAAATTTTATCGCGGCGGATATTTTGGGACCCATTGATCCCGGAGGGAAGTGACCCTCATCAAAATATTTCTGGGCGGTCGAAGCGTTAATCTCGCCAAGGGGTTTTTCATTTTCCTCGCCATAATGGAGACAGACCTTCTCGACCGATGTTAAAATCATTAATATTTCAGCCTGAATTTCATTGCCTAAAACAGCCGAAGCGGAATCTTTGTCGATAACGGCATCCAATCCTTCCAAGTTTCCTTTTTCATCGTAATACGCGGGAACGCCCCCTCCTCCGACCGAAATAACAACTGTTCCTTTTGAAACCAAATCTTTAATGGTTCGCGAATTAACGACCGAAATCGGAGTCGGTGATGCTACCACGCGACGCCAGCCTCTTTTGCCATCTAATTTAACCGCCCAGCCTCTTTCATCGGCAAATCGTTTGGCGTCCTCTTCGGAGTAGAATTGCCCGATATATTTGGTGGGATTGGCAATGGAAGGATCATCTTTGTCGACGACTACCTGTGAAATAATAGTGACGACGTCGCGGTTAACTCCCTCCTTTTTAAGCCGGTTTTGGAGCGATTGCTCGATCATATATCCCATACCGCCCTCGGTGTCGGCGACGCAAATCCCCAACGGCAGAATCGGAGCTTTACCGCGGGCCAATTCTACCCGCAGGATGGCATTACCAACCTGCGGGCCATTTCCATGAGATATGACTATCTTATATCCGGCTTTTATCAGTTCGACAATTCCATCCAATGAGACGCGAGTATTGCGAAACTGATTGGCAATAGTATCTTCTTCATCAGGTTGAGAAATAGCATTCCCTCCCAGAGCTACAACTGCCGTTTTACCGTTAAGTTCAGTCATGATACAATTCTATTTCTTGACCTTTTTTGCCTTCTTGGCCGGTTTCTTTTTAGCCTGAGTAAAAAAGGCTTCCATAACATCAGCCATATTGGGATGTCCAATCTCCTGCAGATCGTAACCTACTCTGACCGATGGTTTGGTTATCTTTAAAACCCGGCGAAGATCAATCGGGGTCGCAATAATGACCGAATCGCATTTCGTTTTGTTGATTGTCTTTTCCAAATCGGCTATCTGTTTGCCGGAATATCCCATGGCCGGAAGGAGGGCTCCAATTTCGGGATACTTTTCGAAGGTTGCCGTAATGGTCCCGACAGTGTATGGACGGGGATCGACCATTTCAGCCGCGCCGAACTTGGCGGCGGCCATCATACCGGCCCCATATTTCATTTCACCGTGAGTCGTGGTCGGACCGTCTTCGACAACCAAAACTCTCTTATTACGAATGAGTTCCGGCTTTTCAACCGATAACGGAGAGGCGGCATCAATCACAATCGCATCGGGATTATAGTAAGCGATATTCTGACGAACTTCATCAATACCTTCGCCATCGGCGGTATCAATTTTATTGATAACGATAACATCGGCCAATAACAAATTGTTCTGGCCGGGATAATAGTTAATTTCATGTCCCGGACGATGCGGATCGACGACGGTAATCATCAGGTCGGGTTTATAGAACGGCATATCATTGTTGCCACCGTCCCAGAGAATAACGTCGGCTTCTTTTTCCGCCTCGCGAATAATCATTTCATAATCAACGCCGGCGTAAACAATAACACCGCGATTGATATGCGGTTCGTACTCTTCCATCTCTTCGATCGTACATTTATGCTTTTTCAGATCGGCCAGAGTTGCAAAACGCTGGCACGCCTGTTTGGCCAAGTCACAGTACGGCATAGGATGCCGAATGGCAACGACTTTTTTACCCATGGCAATTAATGTCTCGGCCACTTTCCGTGTGGTCTGCGATTTTCCGCAACCTGTCCGGACAGCGCAGACGGCAATAACCGGCTTGCTCGATTTAATCATCGTTGGGTCGCCGCCTTCAAGAGCAAAACGAGCGCCAACCGACATGACATACGCGGCCTTGTCCATGACGTACTCATAAGGAACGTCGGAGTAGGAGAAGATAACTTCTTCAACGTTGTGTTTGACAATTAAATTGAGAAGTTCCTCTTCCGGAAATATCGGAATACCTTTGGGATAGTTTTTACCAGCCAAAGCCTTGGGGTAGGCGCGACCATCGATATCGGGAATCTGCGTGGCCGTAAAAGCCACGACCTCGACATCATTGTTATCGCGGTAGAGAACATTAAAGTTATGAAAGTCTCTGCCAGCCGCACCCATGATAATGACTTTCTTCTTCTTCATGATTAAGTCTCCTTTTCGACTCTGTTATCTTCATTCAATCCCGGTCTCATCAGTTATCCGGAAGAAGACAATAACAGTCATTATTACAATCAGTGGTATTTTGAAATACCGTTAACCCTTATTTTTTAACCGTATCTGTAAAATCGTCTATTTGCGCCCTTTGAATCTTTCCCGAAAAATCAATATAGATTGATTTCCATTCGGAAAAGACATCAATACCGGCGACACCGGCTTCGCGATGACCGTTACCGGTTTCTTTTACGCCGCCGAATGGAAGATGCACTTCGGCGCCGATCGTCGGAGCATTGACATAGAAAATACCAGTGTAAACATCGCGCATCGCTGTAAAGGCCTTATTGACATCCTGTGTATAGATCGCGGCCGAGAGACCATAAGCGGTGTTATTGCACATCGCAATACCCTCTTCCAGAGAGCCGCATTCGGTGATCGAAGTAACGGAACCGAATATCTCTTCCTGGAAAATGGTCATATCGGGAGTAACATCACCAAAAACGGTCGGCTGTGTAAACCAGCCTTTATTATAATCACTGCCGGTCAATCTTCCGCCACCACAGAGCAGTTTACCGCCATCCTTTTGTCCAATTTCCATATACTTCAATACGGAGTTCATCTGGCTTTCATTAACGGCCGGCCCCATATCGACCGATTCATCAAGACCGTTACCGACTTTGAGCGCCTTAGCCCGTTCGACCAGTTTTTTCGTAAATTCCTTTATAACGTTCTTATGAACAATCATACGCGATGAAGCGGTACATCTCTGTCCGGTCGTACCAAAAGCACCCCAGAGAGCGCCTTCAACGGCCAGATCGACTTTGGCATCATCCATAATCAGGATGCAGTTTTTACCGCCCATTTCAAGATGGCAATGCCGAAAATCAGGAGCGCAGGCTTTTGAGACCATTCGTCCCACTTCGGTCGAGCCGGTGAATGACACCACCGAAATATCTTTATGCGTCATAATTGGAGTTCCCACTGCTCCGCCGGAACCGGTCACCATATTGACAACGCCCGGAGGCAGGCCCTCTTCTTCCATGATTTTGATATAATTGTAGACCGACAATGGAGTTTCGGTCGCCGGTTTTATGACAACCGTATTGCCGCACACAAGCGCCGGCATCATCTTCCATGAGGGGATCGCCATCGGGAAGTTCCAAGGGGTTATCATACCGGCAATACCCAACGGCTGGCGAACACACATCTGGAATTTGTTTGGCACTTCCGAAGGAGTTGTGACACCGAACTGACGACGCCCTTCGCCCGCCATATAGTAACCCATGTCAATCGCTTCCTGGACATCACCGCGCGTCTCTTTAATCACCTTGCCCATCTCGCGAGTCATTTCTCTGGCACACCGTTCCTTTTCCTTAACCAATCGCTGTGCAATTCGGTACAATATTTCAGCCCGCATTGGGGCAGGCACCAGACGCCATTTCTTCTGCGCCTCCTTGGCGGCAGTAATAGCATTTTCCACATCTTCGGCATTCGATTTTTGAAATACGCCGATTAATTCATCTACGTTAGCAGGGTTACGATTCTCAAAAGTCTCACCGGTCTTTGATTTAACCCACTGACCGCCGATATAATTTTTGTATTCGGTTACGTCAGCCATAACAAGCTCC
>JBDRRI010000141.1:0-7623 GCA_043825815.1 Candidatus Zixiibacteriota bacterium | reverse complement strand
GTTTTGATGATTATTATCGTCCCGGTTTTTATCTCGCCGCTGTTCAATAAATTCGAACCGCTGGAAGACAAACAGCTGGCGGCCGAATTAACCGCCCTGGCTCATCGAGCCGGCATAGAAAATCCGGATATCTATCAGGTCAACGGTTCCAAACAGTCAAATAAAATCAATGCTTATTTTACCGGCATGTTCGGTACCAAACGAATTGTTATCTATGATACTATGCTGGATAATTTCACTCGCGATGAAATCCTATATGTCATGGGTCACGAGATTGGCCATTATGTTAAAAGTCATATTTGGAAAGGTCTCTTTCTGGCCATTTTTATAATCTTTATTGCCGCCTTTTTGGCCGATAAATTCCTGCCTAAAATTATTGATAAATACCGTCACAAAATCGGCTTCGCCACGCTCGGAGATATTGCCTCCTTCCCGCTTCTTATACTTTTTATCACTGTTTTCAGTTTTGTTGTTCAGCCGGTACAGAATGGAATCTCCCGATCATACGAGTACGCTTGCGATTCATACGGCTTACAAATATCTGGAGTAACGGATAAAGTTGCCGTGACCGCTTTTGATAAACTATCGGTTTTTAACCTGGCAGATCCCGACCCCTCGGATATAATCGAATTTTGGTTTTACGATCATCCCGCTCTGACCAAGCGGATGGAGAATGTAAAAACTTTATATATGGAAAAACAATCTAACTTATAAAACAATATTATTGGAGTAGTCAAAGAATGCGCGAAATAAGTTGTAATGTTATCATTGACGCGGTTCGAGAGCTGGCCATGAAAGCGGCCACCGATCTCGGCGACGATGTTATCAAGGCGATTAATGAAGCTCGGAAAATCGAAGAATCGCCGGTGGGACAGTCAATTCTGGATATGATAAAAGAAAACGCAAAAATTGCCAAAGACGAACAATCACCCATGTGTCAGGACACCGGCTATGCCGTCCTCTTTATCGAAATGGGGCAGGAAGTGCATGTCGTTGACGGCGACTTGAACAATGCCTTAAACGAAGGCATCCGTCGTGGATATAAAGACGGTTATCTCAGAAAATCAGTTCTCGGGGATCCCATCCGTCGGGTCAATACTGGCGACAATACCCCCTGTATTGTCCATCTGGAAATCGTCCCGGGCGATAAAATGAAAATTACTCTCGCCCCCAAAGGCGGCGGCTCGGAAAATATGTCCGAAGTCAAAATGATGAAACCATCCGACGGTATCGAGGGTGTTAAAGAGTTCGTTATCGATCGGGTTCTTCGTTCCGGCGGGGCTCCCTGTCCTCCGGTGATTATCGGTGTCGGCATCGGCGGGACTTTCGAAAAGTGTGCCATGATTGCCAAGAAATCTCTGCTTCGTAAAGTCGGCGACCGTCACCCCGATAAATTCTATGCCGATCTCGAACTGGAACTACTCGAAAAAATCAACAAGCTCGGTATCGGCCCTCAGGGGCTGGGCGGAACGACTACGGCTCTCGATGTTCATGTCGAAGTGCATCCGTGCCATATTGCCTCTCTCCCAGTCGCCGTTAACACGCAATGCCATGCGGCCCGGCATAAAGAAGTTGTCCTTTAAATGAAATAAAAAATTGGAGATAGATAATGTCTGAAGCAAAGAAAATTTCGACTCCTCTGACCGATAAAATGGTCGAGGATCTTAAAGTCGGCGATACGGTTCTGATTTCGGGGACAATTTATACCGCCCGCGACGCCGCCCATAAAAAACTGGTCGACCTTCTTGATCAGGGTAAAAAACTGCCGTTTGATATCAAAGGCCAGATAATTTATTTTGTCGGTCCCACCCCGGCCAAGCCGGGCAAACCGATTGGTTCCGCCGGCCCGACATCATCGTACCGAATGAACGCCTACTCCCCGCGATTGATTGAAGTCGGTCAAAAGGGAATGATTGGCAAAAGCGAGATGGGCAAGGAAGTTACCGATGCCATGAAAAAATTCAAAGCTGTCTATCTCGGCGCCGTTGGCGGAGCCGGAGCCCTGATTGCCAAATCAATCACGGCGGCCGAAATTGTCGCTTATGAGGAACTTGGTGCCGAGGCTATCCGTAAATTGACGGTTAAAGATTTTCCGGCGGTGGTGGCCTTAGACTGCCACGGCGGAAACCTATACCAAGAGGGTATCGCTAAATACGGGAAGAAATAGAAGGATTTTATAAAGGTCGGGTTTCCATTCGTAAAATAAAAAGAAACCCGACCATATAACAGGTACTCCATGATAAACTCAATATCACAGCCGATATTAAACCGGATGAAACATCTCGAACAGCTCGATACCCGCGATCGAGCCGATGGCACCGAGCGGATGAAACGATTACGCCAGATTCCTCCCGAATCGGGACAGTTTATTGCATTAATGGCTTTAATCGCTCCCGTAGGAGATATTATTGAAATCGGAACCAGCGCCGGATATTCTACCTTATGGCTGTCCCTGGCCGCCCGAGAAAAAAAATGCCGCATAACGACATTTGAAATTCTTGAAGAAAAAGTTAAATTGGCCAGGGAAACATTCCGGCTGGCCAAGGTAGAGGATGTCGTAAACCTTATCGATGGTGACGCCCTCGATCATTTGAAAAATCTTTCCGATGTGTCGTTCTGCTTTCTTGATGCCGAAAAAGAGGTTTATACTTCCTGCTATGATTTGATAATTCCGAAAATGAAATCAAATGGTATCTTAATCGCCGATAATGTCATCAGCCACAAAGAAGAACTTCAGCAGTTTGTAGATAAGGCGATTGGTGATGTTAATGTCGATGCTATCGTCGTTCCGATTGGCAAAGGATTATTGCTCTGCCGTAAAATCTAACTATAACATTATTATTTCGTCGGTCGGTACCAGACTCCGCCAACATGGGCGCTGTCTAACTGCATGAATCCGTTGTCAATCAACCCGACATTCCGAGCATAATACTCATAATACTGATCGTCCGGTTCAGTTTGATCATAGTAAAGCGTCATTACAGAATCAAAAAGTCCCGCCGTGACCGTCATCGTGTCAAATTCAACAAACGAAAGAGTTCCGTAGGTGGTATCGCCAAAAGTGTTTCCACTTAGATATATAATAACTTTTGAGCCGAAATTGTAAGGCTGATCGACAATATTAAAAGGTATCTCCAGCGGCGGTTGAAATTCGACGTTGCCTTCCAAAAGATGAATATAAAAAGCCGAACTATCTTTCGACCACGCCTCTTTGGTCGTTGTAATATTTACGACAATCCTTTTAGTACTCTCGCTATTGATAAGCGTATCGCCAGACACTTGTTTAATTGTTAAAAATCCGAGAGTATCGGTATAATACCAAATATCCCCCTCGGCCATCGGAAAATATGTTGAGATATCCAGCGTGGTATCGGGCGGTGGCGGCGGGGGATCGTCATCATTGGGACTGCAAGAAATTATACACATAAAACAGGCCAAAACCATAAATATCGCAAAAGTCAAAAAACTCTTTTTCACAAATCTACTCCTTAAACATCATCTTTATAACTAAATCGGCTGACAATTATCAAAGTTAAGGCTGAAAGAAATATCGGCAAAATCGATAAATATCGATATCCTAAAACATTAGCAAAAAAATGTTCCAGAGTTCCCGGTAATATTAATTTCATTAAATTGCCATTGTCAAACTTGCCCAATATCGCCGCACTTCCGCCGATAATAATAGCCCACAACGCCCCGTTCGGACTAATTTTCAGTTTTTCTTTCCAGAATGAGGCCAGAGTCGGCACCACCACTCCGCCAACAAAGACGGTATATCCCAGAAGTAACGAGGATATAATTCCTTTCTCAAAAGTCGCCACCAACCAACTGATTATACCAACAACAATTAATACCGTTCGTGTTATTTTCAAATCATCTTTCCCCGATTTCCTCCGCAACGGTTTTAAAACATTTAAAGTGAAAATCGTCGAAGCCGAAACAAGGCAGGTATCAGCCGATGACATAATCGCACCAAGGAAACCGGCCACGATAATTCCTTTCATTCCAACCGGTATATAATTGGAGAGCACCTCGGAAAAAGCTGTTTCAGGAACAATTCCCGGAATTTTAACATAGGCCATAATTCCGATCCCCGCCAGCAAAAAGGCCAGCGGAACGATAATCATCGAAGCGATAAAAGCCGATTTTTTGGCTGTTGGTCCATCCTTGGCGCTCAATACCCGCGAATAAATATCCGGCCCGACCAGATATGGCAAACCAATTATTAAAGGATAATAAATTAAAAGATCATACCATCCAAAAATATTATTTATAGGAAAATATAAGTGCGAGGAGGGAATCACTTTCCACATATTACCGTCACCTGCGGCCAAGAATAAAAACATAAAAAACAACCCGGCCACAAACAGCAGCAATTGCCAGTAATCGGTTTTTATAACTGATAACTGCCCGCCCCAAAAAGTGTATAAAATAAAAATAAACGAAATAACCGCCAGAGCCAGATCGAAATCGATATTTAATAATCCCCCGAGTAACCGACCCCCGGCCACCATCTGCGCCGCAATTACCCCGCACCAGGCAATCGTAATCATCAGCCCCGCCGGAATCGCCGTTTTCTTATTATAAGCTTTGCTCAGGATATCCGGAAGTGTATACACTCCCAGTTCTCTCACCCGGGTCGCCAAAAAAAGACCGAATAATATCAACGCTACCGCTCCGGTCAGGAGCCACCAGGAAGCGGTCAGTCCCTGGGTATAGCCCAGTCCGATTATTCCAATGGTCGAGGACGCCCCGAATATCGTAGCCACTAACGAAGCGCTGATACGGGCCGTTCCATATTGGCGATCGGCCACCCAGTACGATTCGGCAGTATGCTTTCGACTTCTCCATCCGACTATCAGCATCAATGCGAAATAAATTATAATAATGAATATATCAATCATAACAGAATATAAAGTAAGCTCTTAATTCCTTGCGGGCAAGCGGATTATTTCAGAAAACCATGCTATCAATAATATTGGAAAAGTCTGGCAATGAATAAAAAATGAACCAAATTTGCCAATTTGAGTAAAAAAGATAATTATGTCATTTATCAAAGAATGGAGGCATCGACAAAGAATTAATAGATCACTATTATAAATAACGAATTAAATGCAAGTTTGACGTTAAAATGATTTATTAATTTCGCAAGGAGGTGCCTTGTGTCCCGACAAATTAAAATCGACAAATCCAAAACCAATCAGTCAGTGCTTTGGAAACTGGAGCAAAAGTGGATCGCCTGGGCGGTTCCCAAAGTCCCCAATTTTCTAAACGGACGCAATCTCACTTGGGCCACCGCTCTCTGGGCGGTGCTGATGATACTATTCGGATATTTAACTCGGTATAATAAACATTGGATCTGGGGCGTCTCCGCCGCCATTGTCGCGCAGTACATCACCGATTCGCTCGATGGCGCCGTGGGGCGATACCGCAATAGCGGCTGGGTCAACTGGGGCCATTATGTCGATCATCTGCTCGATTTTATTTTCTTATGCTCGGTCGTCATATCTTATGCCCTGATTCTTCCTGACCAGATTCTAATGCTCCTGATTTTGCTGGCTCTGTTCGGCTCCCACTACGCCAGTACTTTTCTGCATTTCAGTTTTTCGCACAAATTCCGCATGGCCGCCTCGGGTATCGGCATGAATGAACTCAAAATCGGTTTGATTATCATGAACGGATCCATTATTGTTTTCGGAACTGGATTTGTAGAAAATGTCCTTATGATACTATCCGCTCTGGCTTTACTAACGCTTCTAATTGTGATTTACTTTGCCCAAAAAGAAGCCAGCCGCATTGACCGTCAGTGCAAAAAGGAAAGATCATTCTGCAATTAGAATGAAAGAAGCATTTTCTAATCTTTTTGCATTTTACCCGGTACCATTGTAACCACTCTCTGCGGGAATGGAATCTCGATTCCCTCAATCCGGAACCTATTGATAATCTGCTCTCTCAACTCCGATGATACCCGCCGATAATCTTCGGCCTGTTCCACATAACATCGTAAAGAAACATTAAGCGAGCTGTCCCCAAAATCGAGAAATAGAAATCTCGGTTCCGGTTCCTTGCGAATATCGGGATGTTTTAATGCCTCATCAATCATCACCCGGTTGACCAGGGAAATATCAGAATCATACCCAACCCCGACATCAATGTCGCATCGGATCATCGGATCGGGATAAGACATATTCTGTATGGTTGATTTCACCAGCTCCGCATTGGGAACAATTATCATTGTATTATTATAGGTCAGAAATTTCGTGGAGCGTATTCCTATCTCATACACTTTTGCGCGATGTCCGTCGGGAAGGCTCAGCATATCGCCGATCCGAAACGGCCGGTCGATCATTATCGTAAAACCGGCGATCATATTGGCCAGCGTATCCTGGGCCGCCAAGGCTACCGCCAGCGACCCCACCCCAAGAACAGTCAGCATTCCTTTAACATCGACATTGAAATGATCCAATACCACCAGCACCGCCAGCGTGTATAAAATAATTTTAACCGTTCTATCCAACAGTGGAATTAATTCGTCATCAAGATGCGTATCAGTCTTTTGAGCGATTGTCTCGCCATACCAGCTAAGGATGGTCGTTATTATTTTAATGATAATTATTGCAACGGCGACAACCCCCAGCCCATAAATTATGCCGTCGACGACCTTAAAGAACTCTCCTCCGACATATTCTGTCAATCGTTTTTCAAGAAAATCAAATACAAAAGACAATCCAAAAATATAAACCAAAAACGAAATATAGCGCCGGGTCGCCCTAAGCAGTAAGTCGTCAAGCGTTGTACTTGTCCTCTTGGTCATACCACCGATTACCCGGAAAAGAATAAAACGAATGACAAGCGAAGCCAGCGATGTGGCCACTAATATGACAATCACCCCTGATAAGGTTTTTAGCCATTCCGGTCCCGGAATATATCCTAATAATTGATCCATAGCAGACCTCGTAAATATTACCGAATTTATTCTTTATAATTTACATAAGAATATAGCCGGCCCGGATATGGCCTTCAACAAAAAATTGTGGCAATGACGGTTAATTTCCATCGCGCCCGATTACTAACCCTCTTCTTTAAGATAGAATTTCAAAATAACCATGAGTATAATTATAATTTTGATATTGCATAAAAAGCATATCGTTTTAATTCGGATAATAATTGACGCATCCAGACAGCGGTTCAGATCCACTATCATAAAAATATTCAATTAAGTATGTTATATCTATCAAATCGATCGAGCAACTGGCATTAACATCAGCCGAAGATCTGTGTGGTGGCTCTGGGCCACCTTTATAAAGATAACTTATTAAAAAGGTAACGTCTAATATATTGATAAAATTATTATCATTTGCATCCCCAGGAATAAAAACCGGTATATTATGCGCTTCAAATATATTTATAAAAGTCGAATCCACCGGATACCCAAAATGGCGCCATCCATCAATAAATTCATAAATATTCCAACAATAATCATGATCTAGGTTATCCGGCTGCGGATCATAATTGACCATGACATCCATTATCTTTGAAAGGCCATTCCAGTTTGATAAGGCATTATAATCATCATTATGTCCCCATAAAATGTAATTGAGATAATAGTCGCCATCATCAACA
>JBDRRI010000140.1:0-4632 GCA_043825815.1 Candidatus Zixiibacteriota bacterium | reverse complement strand
AAAACCTTATTCTTTTTTGTTCCAAAATTAATAAATATGTCTTTTATGGCAAGTTCATAAACTGTAACCGCTGCGACTGCGATGAAACCAACATATCTAGATTCAATAAAGGAATCATCTATCTCATGTATTACAGTTGATAGGTGTGAAATCATGTCATCAGCTAACTTAAAATGCCTCGTATAACACATACTATTAACCTATCAATGATTTTTTAACTAATTTAAACCTCTCCCTTACCGTATTTGTATTGGTAGTCGCAGACGTAGTTAATACCTCAAATTTATCATCTTTAATTAAAAGTTTATATCTTTGCTGTAAATCAGATGGCAAATATTTTATATTACCCATTATAATACAAAAGACTGAATCTAAGACTGCCGTATTTAATGGTCCCCTTATATGAAATGGTTTTTCGCCTAATTGCTCTATTATAAGTGAGGTAACCATGGGGAACAAATTTTTAAATTGTTTTAAGGCTTTTGTATCGCCATTTTTGTGATTTTCCATTGCATTATTTAAATATTCCTTCATTGGTTTTTCGTACTCGGCATATTTACCATTCAATGCAAAAATTCTTAAAACAAGTTCCAAATCCTTTTGATGTTTATCAAAAGTATCCTTTCCAAGAATATGACGCCAATTTTTATCACAATTAAGATCTTTAAGTATCTGAACTATTTCGCCTCTGAATACTACATTTCTAATCTCCTGAGGCCATAATGGTGTACCGCCAGTATTTAATCTTTCAAAAATATGATAAATGCTGGTTCTTTCACCTTTTGGAGCTAGCTGACGTATATTTATTGCCCTTAGTACAGTCCCTTTCAACTTTCTTCGATCTGATTCCCCCAACTCCTTGAATGTTTTTTGATTAAATGGACTCTCTTCATGGAGACCCTGCAATCTAAATACATTCCTTTTACCCTGTATGGTTTCCTTTCCAAAATAGCCCTCAAAAAAGAAAACTGTCGATAATATTCTTTGCTGGCCGTCAATCACCAAGTTTTTATTTTCATCATCTATATAAAAAAATACAGGAGGCACCGGTAATCCTAATAAAAAAGACTCCATTAAAAGTGAAGATTGCTTTATTGTCCATACAAACTCTCTTTGAAATTCTGGAATATCTATATCATCATTATTCCACATTTCCACGAGTCCAGACAACGTAAAATCTGAAGGATAAGTGGCAATATCAAATTCTGTATGCCCTTCATCCTCAATTGATTCATCATTTTCGATTTCCAATTCTTCTTTTTTAATTAATTTTGTCATTATTTACCCTTTCGAAACTGAAAATAATATGCAATTAATATAATTATTTTCAAAATAGAAAGAAATATTTATATTTTTCATAATTATAAGGCTTGCGTAGCCCAGTAGCCACAGCCTGCCATGGGTTCGTTTGAATATAAACCATTGTCGGGTTTCTCGTCGCCGTAGGCGACATCGGAACGCCGGGGTGGCCCATAGTCTTGTCATGGGAATGTTGGAATAAAAATCAATGACCTCTATACAACATTTTCTGTACCATTTCGATATTAATTTACCGGCCTCCTATATTATGAGAGCAATAAATATATGTCGGCGATATTACAATTTTACTCCAAAAAGTGTGGCGCAAAAAAAACTAAAATATGAGGAAACAATACCAATGTCGTGTAAGATGACGGGGTAGACGGGAATATGGGGAATTTTTGTGGGGGCGACCCTTGAGGTCGCCGGAAGCAAGTAGGATTATTCGCTTTGACGGATAACCATACTTTGAAGCTCATTTATGCCGTAAATTCTTTCGGATTTGGCGATTGACAACGTATTAATTATACGATATAATTAGAGCTAAATTGTTGGAATTTAGTGGAAAGCGGTTAAGCCGTTGATAATGGATAAAAAGAAATTAAAGGCTCTCATTAAACCGGTTGAGCCGGATTTGAGCCTGTTCGATAAAAAGCTGGCCGAAGCTATCAAAAACGATTCACCGTTGATTACCTCGATTGCCCAGCATCTGATGAACACCCACGGTAAACGAATCCGCCCGGCCTTCCTTTTTCTATCATCGCGGGCGGCCGATTTTTATGACGAAAATGCGGTTAACGCTTCGCTTTCGATAGAGCTGATTCATACCGCAACGCTTCTGCATGACGATGTGGTTGACAAATCGGATATGCGGCGGGGGCAGGAGACGGTCAATTTCAAGTGGACCAACCTGATTTCGGTTTTAATGGGCGATTATCTGTTTGCCAAGGCGTTTCGGCTGATGTCCGATATCGGGTCGATCGAATTGATGCAGGCTATCTCATCGGCAACCGAGCGGGTTTCGGTCGGGGAATTGCGTCAGGTCGAGGAAACCTCGAATTACGATCTTTCCGAGGAAGAGTATTTGAAAATAATCGCCGATAAGACCGCTTCGCTTTTTGCGGTCTCGTGCGAGGCGGGTCCGATTCTGGCCAAACAAAACGATGAGGTCAGAAAGCGTTTTGCCGGATTCGGCGAGATGATTGGCACCGCTTTTCAGATAGCCGATGATTTGCTGGATTATATGGGCGAGGCCGATGTGACCGGCAAAGAGCCGGGCAACGACGTTATCACGGGGAAGGTCACACTTCCGCTGATTTATACGCTTCGCCACGGCGGCAAGGACCGAAGCCGGGAGATTCTTCGGATTTTAAGCAACGGTACCGGCAAAGAAGGTTTCAAGACTATCCAAAAATATGTGATTGATTCCGGCGGGATTGAATACGCGCATAAGAGAGCGGCGGAAATAGCGCATCAGGGGTTGTCGCTGGTTAAGAATTTGGGTGATTCGGAGTATTACAAATCGTTAATCGGCATGGTTGATTTTTCGACCTCGCGAGCGGCCTAAATTACCATTTTGTTCATTTCTTATTTTCAAATTCCGTTTTAAACTGTATAATGAATTATGTTTGGAATAAGCGAACTTACCATAGATTTTCTAACGGGGCACCCGTTTATTACCGCTCTCATTTTTGCGTTGTTTATCTTACTGTCGATTTATCTCTATCGCTCGACCAACCCGCCTTTATCGAAGGGAATGAGAATCGTCTTTGTGACGCTTCGGATTATAGCAGTCATCGTGCTTTTTCTGGCGCTATTCGAGCCGGTTGTTTCATTCCAACGGGAATATATCCAGAAGCCGGTTTTAACGATTCTGGCGGACCGTTCAGGGAGCATGGATATAGCGGACGAGGGCATAAGCCGAACCGCGGTGGTTGATTCGATTTTAAATGATAGCCGTTTCAAACGGTTTCTATCCGCTTTTGATTATAAGGTGGCGGAGTTTTCATATGATTTGTTTGACAGTCCCGAAAGCCGGAACAAGGATAGAACCGGATTGGGGCGGACGCTCCGGACGATGTCCGATAAACAGGTGGGACAGCCGGCGAGGGCGTGGCTGTTGCTTTCCGACGGCATTTCCAATGACGGAATAGCGCCTTTGGAGGCGTGCCAGAATTTGAAAACGCAGGTTTATACGATAGGCATTGGACGGCAATCATCGGAGAGGGATGTGGCCATAAGCTCGCTTGATTACAATGATATAATATTCGCGGGGAAACCAACTGAATTGACGGCTCATATCGCCTGGAACGGTCTGAATAATGAGAAGATTTTTTTGAATATAAAAAGCGGAGAAAAAGTGATCGGTTCCGAGGAGATAGTTGGTTCCCCGGGTAATGTGAAAGAGGATGTTAGGATTAAATACACGGCGGAAGCGCCAGGGCAACAAACTTTCCGGCTATCGCTTTCGGGTGTTGAAAACGAGGTGACGACCGATAATAATCAGCGCTCATTTTCGGCCACGGTTTTGAAAGGCAAGATGAATGTTCTTCTGGTGGCGGATAGGCTTGACTGGGAGTATGCTTTTTTAAAGAGATTTCTGGCCAATTCGGAATCGGTTTCATTGGAGACGGTAGTTTATAAAAAAGACGGCGGTTATTTATCGGGCAATTTGCCGAATCGTATAGAGGAGATGAATCGGTTTGATCTGATTGTTTTGTATGATGTCGATATTAACAAGCTGAAAGGGCAGAAAAGCCTGTTTGATTCATATCTTCGCGATAAGGGCGGTTCTCTTCTGGTAATGCTGGGCGAGAATTATTTGAAGGCTTCGTTTCCAAGGTGGCTCGATGATTTCCTTCCCTTAATCAATAAATTCGGCGGGACAGGGATAATTTATAGTAATTTTAGCGGGATGCCGTCGGAAAATTACCTATTTCATCCGGCAGTCAAACTGGCGGATAACCGTCAGGCGATAAGGGAGAGCTGGCGGGCAATGCCTCATTTTGAAGCTTTAGTGCCGACCGATTCAATCGCGCCTAATGCTGAAATACTGGTCACGGCTGATTTACAGCTGGGGGATATCAATCCGCCGATAGTAGGTCTTCGTAAAATCGGTTCGGGGAGAGTTCTGGCAATGGCGGCTCTTCCAATGTGGCACTGGGCTTTTTATGGTTTTGGCTTCGGCGATGATGATCAGGAATATCGTTTGATATTGGATGGCATTGTAAACTGGCTTTCGGTAAGGAAGGAATCAGATCCGATAAAAATTCGACCGGATAAAAATGTATTTACCCGGGGTGAAATGGTAGGATTCAATATTCAAGCGTTTGA
>JBDRRI010000139.1:0-2156 GCA_043825815.1 Candidatus Zixiibacteriota bacterium | reverse complement strand
GAGACAAAATGAAGAAAATAATTTATCTATTTGCGATATTATCAATTGCGCTAATCGCTTATCTATTAATCGGATGTACTAGTAAATCGACCGATTCCAGTACCGATAATAATCTTGAAGATCTGGTCGATTTTGCCGGCGAGGGTAATCTTACCTACGATCTCGGAATCGTCGATATTTCCTATGCCTTAATTGATCAGCATTATGAAGACGGCGTCGCTAAAAGAAGCTCCACGTATTCCGATGAGGTTGATTTTCTCCAGATTGCCGTCCATGATAGTTCTAATTACTGGCATATTTTCAGCTGTAGTGCGGTTATTGTTGATGATTACAACGACACCACCTATTTTTCAGGCACTGATTCAATCCGTTTCGGAACGCCTTTGGGATATACATATTTTCCCGATTCTACTATAAATTCAATTGATATGCACTGGCATTTCGATGCCATATATGGCGGTTTGGAGGAGTACGGTAATATTGTCAGTCGCGCCGCAATCAATCTGGCCACCAATGGTTATGCCTCAACACAGGCAATATTTAACGGAGCCCTATCCGATTCAATAAATCTATTTTTTGAGGACACTACCGGAGCCTGCGGAATGAGCATGTATTTCGACCAATTGATGACCAATCTCGTCATTGATTCGGCCAGTCTCGCCAACGGCTATTGCCCGCCCTCGGGCGAAATCGATTTTGATTTTGCGCTCGATATTAACTGTGAGGGGACCTCGGAATTAAGTCTGTTCAATATGCAGGGTGAGTTTACCGCCAATATGGATTTCAACGGTACCAGTGTCACCATGACCGTTAATGATGGTAATTCAACCTATACTGAAGTTCAAAGCTGTGTCGGTAATTCACCGATTCGCAACGCAATTCATGATTTTTAATTGAATATTTGACCAAGGAAAATTCAGGCGGGGATTGATATTCCCGCCTTTTTTAATTCATCACAAAGAATTTCTGTCAAGGAACTTTTGCCATTATAAAATATAAATATCGATTTCATTCCGCTCTCATCATAAACCTGTTTCTTCTCCTTTTGACGATCAATATAATGCGGGAAATGACCGTAGCCGCAGAATTCGACAAAAAGATTATATTCGGGGAGAAAGAAATCGGGGCGGAACTGTTTTCCGCCGAGAAGCATCAGTGGCTCGAATTGAAATTCGATATTGTTCTTGTGAAAATAATCGGCACATTTCTTCTCGTACTGCGAACGAACCTTGATTCCCGAATCGGTTTCAATTATCGCTTCGAACTTGCGAACTCTTTTTAAGCGAATGCCCCTTGGTGCGACAATCTTACCGTCTTTTTTGAATCTTCGTTTTTGAAATCGTCTGTTATGAATCATTGTCGATTTAATTTCGCTTCTTAATAGCAACTACCAACCCGATTAGCAAGACAAGCAAGCCAATTGCGATTACTGGAAAACCGGAACCAAAGCCATCAAAATCAATATTCCCGCCTGCAAAAAATATGGCGAAAAGTAATCCGCCAAGAATGAGAGCGACAATAGAACCTATTAAAACACCCTGGCCGCTCCCCAATTCAGTCGAAGTCCGATACGGATCAATCTGGACAAACTGATCTTTGGAACGATTTTCGATTTTGCGCTTAAACCTTACCCGGTAATTATCGAATTTTTCCATCAACTCCCAACCGGACCGGGCCTCCTCCTCGCAAACCTTTTTGAGGTATTCAGTCTTGCCAAATTTACCCCAATTCGACCGCATTATTTTGAATTCCCAATTATCCATATCATTTCCATTATATTTGGTTAACTTATCTTCTTCCTCTCGCTCTTCTTTCCTCTTCTTGGCTGCAGCCAAGGCCGCGATTATGGCTCCGTTTGTTGCCCCGGACATAATTACACCCTCTTTACTTAACCGTTTATCCTAAAAAGATAAACAATATATATGGTTAACCCCACGAGGCCGAAAATTGTGGCAATAATTGTCAAAGCCAGTCCCCCCTCGCTCATACCATATGTTGTCCGATACGGATCGGTTTGAGAAAATTGATCCTTGGTGCGCAAATTCGTTTTACGCTTAAACCGTATTCTGTTATTATCAAATTTCTCGACCAGTTCCCAGCCATATTG
The DNA here is from genome assembly GCA_043825815.1 of Candidatus Zixiibacteriota bacterium. GTDB lineage: Bacteria > Zixibacteria > MSB-5A5 > GN15 > PGXB01 > JBDRRI01. The sequence goes on along the minus strand of JBDRRI010000139.1, from coordinate 49 downwards.
TGACTCTTCCTGGCAAAGAGTCCGGACCACATCCTGTTTTTTAAATTTC